>JANQQT010000204.1 GCA_028284925.1 Phycisphaeraceae bacterium
CACTACGGCGCCAAAGTCACCCTCCTCCCCCGCACGGCCGAGCAAAAAATCCTCGATGGCACCAGCTTCCCCCAGGCACGCCTCTTCCACAAAATCACACGTAACGATGTCATCATCATCTGGGCAAACACCCCCGGTGCCGAAAAACCCTCATCATCATTCAAACACGCCGATTCTAAAACCAAATATCCGAATTCCAATTCGCCCAACCCAAATTCCGGTCCCAACGCGAAGCTCAATTCCAAATCCAAACCCACCTCAAAGTTTCGCTCCAAAGATGATCCCGATGTCAAATCCGATCCCGCTTCACGCTCCAATAACCCAACCAAATCCACCACCGAAACCGATTCCGATGACATTGACCCCATCAGCCAAAACTCCGACACGATTGGCCCCCCGTCAACCATCAAAACCCCCACCGACACCACCCTTTCACCAACCAAACCACCCCTACTGACCATCGGCCAGGCCATGCTCACCGGCCAGCGCCGCAAGAAAAGCGTACAGATGCTTCTCATCATTACTCTGGACTAATTCCTTTCATTAACTCGGCTTTTCGTTCCTCAAACCGACGTTTGGATCCGCTCGACCTATCATTCAATATGTCTACTCAGCAGGAAAATGACCAGATACCTTCCTCGCGCGGCGTACGCATGATCCGTGTCGTTCCATCCATGCTCACCCTGTGCAATCTTCTCTGCGGTTTCGCCGCCATTTTCTACGCCACACGTGTTGTCGACTTTGATATACAGGGCGCCGAGTTTTTCGCTCTATCCGGCGCCGATCAGGCCAAGCACCTTCGCCCGCTCACCATTGCTGCCATGCTCATTTTTGCCGGCATGGTCTTTGATGCCCTCGATGGTCGCGTCGCGCGCATGACCCGCCAAACCTCAGATTTAGGCGAGCAACTGGATTCCATGGCTGACATGGTCACCTTCGGCCTCGCCCCCGCGTTCATTGTCATCCACCTTGCCAATCTGATGATGGGGCTGGGAGAGCCGTTTACCGGCGAAAACACGGCCGACTATCTCAGTCGAACTGTCCTTGTGGTCGGCGGCGCCTATTCTGCCTGTTGCGCCCTTCGCCTGGCACGCTTCAATATCGAAATTGACCAGCCGGAAGAGTCTGACCACATGTCCTTCAAGGGGCTTCCCTCGCCCGCCGCCGCCGGCACCGTCGCATCGCTCGTTCTGCTCCATCAGAGCCATCTTTCGCACGACAACCCGTTCCTGGCCAAATTGACGGCCATCCTGCTCGTCGTCATTACGCTACTTGTAGCGGTTGCCATGGTTTCTAACGTGCGATATTCCCATCTTCTCAACAAATATGTGCGTGGTCGCGCCCCGTTTCACCATCTGGCATTGACCGTTCTTGTGGTTGCCCCACTTCTTATCGTGCCCCAATGGACGTTGGCCACGGGATTCGTAATTTACGCGGTATTCTCCCCTATTCGATCGCTTTTCTCTCGAAAATCGGCGTCCGCGGGTGCCGCATCCTCCTCCGCATTTTCCGCTGAGTCCGATGACTCGGACGCGGATGATGAGGCAGATTCACACGGCCCGCCGCACTCGGATTTACGTATTGGCTGATTTTTCGGTAACGATCACCCATTTGGCGGGAACATTTGGAGCGTCGGAGTCGTCCAATCGGAAGTGATGAGACGATTTGGCGTCTTTTCTCATGTTTTTGCCGCAAAATCGCGAGGAGTTTGGCCCGTTCGATCCTTGATTGACGATTGACATTTCAAGGCGATCGCGGTATTAATAGTGCGTGTGAGAGTGGTGGTATTGCACCTTCTCCCCCGCCGATAAGCACTATCACCATACTAAATCACGCCCAGGAGGTTTGCGAGTTATGGCAGGATTTAATAGTCTACTTGGCAAGTTACGTCGAGCGATGCATAAGAAAAGGCGTCGATCGATCGCCGGGCGATTCGGCACGTCTTGTCCTGATGCTCCATCGCCGTCTTCTGATGTATATCGCGGACTCGAAACGCTCGAAGACCGTACGCTACTTTCGGTCACCATTAACAATGGTCTGGATGCGACCAATCCGCTTTTCATGTCAGCGGTAGTGGATGATGGAGGTGAAATTCTATCGGTCACATCCACAGGAACGGGTGGCGGGAACCTGATTGAGACCGGGCTGGTTGCGGACCTGATCGGGCAGGCAACAGGAATTGTAACCTACTTTGACAGGGGGAACCGTTCTTTTGACCTGGCCGATGGTCGCGGGTCGGGTGATCAAATTACCAATCGTGTCCAGGCCATTGAACCGATCATTGTTGCGCCGGGCGAAGTCCAGACTGAAGGCATCATTCTGCTCAACAGCTCGGGCTCCAGCACCATTGAATATCGTGTTCTGGTTCGCTTTGAACAGGGGACGACACGCCTGGTTAAGGAAGTGGAGTTCTTTAATCCCATTAATGTGGACATGACCCAGGCTCGTGTTATTTCTTACTTCAATCCCGCAACGACCCTTAACGGATTTGGCGACATCGTCTCGACGTCCGGCGCCAATCCGGCCGAGACGCGTGAATCCAGTCGTGCGGTTACGATTACCAACCTGGATACTTCCATCAGTTATACGCAACGCACGGATTCGGCAACCAATATGCGGCTGATTGGATTCGGCGCCGATATCGATAACGAGTTTACCGATCCGCCGCCCAATTCAGCGGGACAATTACTCAATAGGGTTGAGAACGGTGGATACACCGGTAGTCCCGCCGGTCGTTTTCATAATCCATTGCAGTTGAATATCACTCGTGATCTTGCGGAGGTGTGGCACCAACCCCTGCCCACCAATTACTATACCAGTGATGTGATTGACGAGATCAGTACGGCACTGATTTACGGATTCGATCGACCCACGGGTGGTACGGTGGCGACTGAGTATGAATTTGAGTTCCGTCCTGATCTTGCAGTTCAAATCACGACGGATCACCCAGGACCGTATTCCGACGGTGGGTCGTTCGACGTGACGGTCAATATTGGAAACACGGGTTTTGATCGTGCGGTGGGTGAGGGTATTTCGATAAAGATTTTGGCTTCGGAGGATGACACCGTGGGTGGCTTCGACCGGATTATCGATGAATTCGTGACCGATATCGATCTGGATATCAACGAATCTGTTGATATCGTGCGAACCGTAGATTTCAGTTCATTTCGGGATCGTGAGTACTTCCTGCTTGTACAGGTGGATTCAGAGAACGATCTTCTGGAAGTCCTTGATGGCATCAACAACGAGGATTTTGTTGACAATCAGTCGCCGACTGTGGACGCCGGAACGAACCAGACGATTATTCAGCCGCAGTCAGTGATGCTTTCAGGGACGATGACCGATGATGGGTTGCCGGGCGCCCTGCGAGTACCTCAACGTCTTACATTGACATCGACCTGGACTCAGACCATGGGGCCGGCGGATTCCATTATCCTGGATCGAAATGCACTGGAAACCGAAGTGACATTTACGACGCCCGGCACGTATGAGTTTACCTTGTCGGCGTTTGATGGAGAATTTGTAGCGACCGATACGGTGGAGATTACGGTCAACCCGTTTGTTGCTGAAAACCAGTTCCAGGGTACGGGTCGTGCCAACTCCCTCGCGCAAGCCGCGGATGGCTCTTATCATCTCGCGTACTTCGATGCCAATGAAGGCGCACTAAAGTATGTAACCAAGCCGGAAACGGGGGCCTGGTCTACGCCGCAGACCATTGACAACGGTAGTCCTGAAATGGGTCAATACGTGTCGTTGGCGATAGACTCAACGGGCGTTCCGCATGTGGCCTATTACGATGCGTTCCAGGGTGATTTGCGTTATGCGGTTCTGAATACCATCACCAGCACGTGGGACACGCAGGTTGTGCATTCGCGTCGTACGGTAGGACTTTATCCATCGCTGCTGATTAACGAGAGTGATATGGCAGTGGTGGCTTATTACCACTCGTCTTACGGCAACCTGATTTTCGCCGAGCAGACCGGCCCGGCTACATGGAATGTACAGAATATTGATGTAGGTGATGGCGGTGAAGATACCGGGCGATATCCCTCCCTTGCGATGATTCCCAATACCAATCTTTATTCGGTTGCGTATGAAAATACCTCAATGGGACACTTCCGCTTTGCCGAGCAGGCCGGCAACGGGCAATGGATCACGCAAACGATAGACTCCACCCAGGACGGCGGCGGTTACGTTTCTCTCGTCTACGACAACAACGGTACGGCTGCGGTTTCGTATTACGATGGATTCAATGGTGACCTGAAGTTCGCTCGTCGATCCGGTGGGTGGGAGACGCAATCGGTTGCCGTAAAACGTACGCAGGGACTCTATTCTTCCCTGGTTTTCGACCGGGAGAATATTCCGCATATCTTCTTCCTTAATAAATCGACGAATCAGTTGGTCGAAGCCAAAGGAACAATCCTTGATACCACCACCTGGACGTTTACCAGTCGTTTCGCCGATGGTGGTCGTCATGCCAATGCGATCCTGACGAATACCAGTTCGATCGCCTTTACGGTCTTTGACTCCGTGAATGATGGTGTGGAGTTCCAGACCATTTTGCCGTAAGGCTCTGGCGAATATTGAGTTTTCTTTCAAAACCCGGATGTGATTCCGGGTTTTTTTATCAGGTTTTGCATCAAGGAATTGTGGTGGATGACAAAGTGGCGACCGGCCGACATAATCTAGTGTTATGAGGATTCTTGGTATTGATCCCGGTTCACGTGTGTCGGGGTATGGTTGTGTGTATCTGGCGGAAGGGGCGTTGGAGCCGCAGTTGGTGGAGGGTGGGACGCTTGCGTTTCGGGCATCGGATTCGCTGGAGTCGAGGTTGGAACAGATTCATTCGGGGTTGGTTGAACTGATTACGGAGTTGAAACCGGACCGGATGGCGGTGGAGAAGCTGTATGCGCATTACAAGCATCCTCAGACTGCGATCATCATGGGACATGCGCGTGGGGTCATTCTGCTGGCGGCCGAGCAGGCGGGGCTGGCGGTGGATCACTTGCCATCCACAGAGGTCAAAAAGGCGATTACCGGGAATGGGCATGCCTCCAAGGAGCAAATTCAACAAGCGATTGCCGCGCAATGTCGTCTGGACGCTCCGCCTTCGCCACCTGATGTGGCGGATGCGATAGCGATTGCCATAACTGCGGCAAGGCGCGTGGCTTATGAGCGTTTGGGGACTTGATGTGAGACCGGGGTCAGTCGGTCACAGTTTCGGAAATGAGTAGCGGAGGGATGTCGTAAATACTGTCAACGACGTGGGTTGCGCTATCGAAGGATTGGTCCGCGGACATCGGTGTACGGATCATGATACAGGGGAGGCCCGCAGCGACTGCGGAGGCAAGGCCTCGTTGGGAATCTTCAATGACGATGCATTGATGGGCGGGGACGCCCGCTTTTTCGATTCCCATGAGGTAGGGCTCGGGATGCGGTTTTTCGCGAGGGTAGTCCTCGGTGGTAATGAAAAAATCGAAAAATGGCAGCAGACTACTGTTGGCGTGGATGATATCGAAGTGGTCGCGCCGCGAGCCGGTGACGATGCCCATGCGGAAGTGTCGGGCGAGGGTGGTTAGGGTTTCCCGAACGCCGGGGAGGACGTGGGAGTCGGCGACATCGTGGAGGAGGTGAGAGTAACGCTCATTGCGGCGAGTGCGTAGAGATTCGATGTGGTCGTGCGTAAGTCCTTTGTTGGCAGCGAGTTGGAAGACACTTGCGCCCTGGGTGAGAGAGAGATCGACGAACTGGTCGTGGGAAAGATCGATATCGATGGTGGCAAGGATTTCGCGTGACGCCTGGAAATAGAGGATTTCGGTATCGACCAGAACGCCATCGTTGTCGAAGAGGATGGTGGTGAGATTGGCGTGTGGGGAGGTTTGGGCGGGTATCGCATCGGGCGAAACAGGCGTTTTTGGTGTGTTTTCGGGGTTTGGGAAGGAATTCATGAGGGTAAATCTTAGGTACTTATGTATGCGGTTATGTTTGGATGCGGGTATTTCCGGGGGTGGGTTATTTGATATCGGTGATTTTGAAGGAGGCCGAGACGGTGGGGGGGCGGCCTCGATACCAATAAGCGTAGGTATGGTAAAGGTTTAGGGTTTTATCGTTGCGGGTGTGGGAGAGGTAGATGTAGTTATTTTTGAGGGTTTTGAAGGTGGAGGAGCCGGTTTTGGTGTGGAGAGGGTCGAGGGGGATCCAGCCGAGTTTGGGGTGGTAGGCTTCGACCCAGGAGTGTTTATGGGTGTCGCCCTTTTTCCAGTACGTTGTGTAACCCTCTGCCACGCGGGCACTTATGTTGTTTGCGCGGAGGATGGCGACGAGGAGGTCGGAGAATTCCGAACAGTCGCCGGAGCGTGATTTGAGGGCTTTGAGGGCACCGAGGTCATCGGGGTTGTAGCCCTTATAGGCTAGGGTTTTGATGGTGAAATCGAAGGCCGCGCGGATGGATTTGAGCGTATCGGCGTGTTTTAGGGGGTTTGAAATGGACTGAATGGTGGGATTTTTGGCTTCAATGTAGCGTTCTGAGGCGCGAAACAGCGCGGGATCGTCCGTTTTTGGCAACTTTTTGGCCCGTTTTGTGCGCATGGCGGTGTTCAGGTCATACTGGTGCAAAGTGAGGCTTGCGGTGATCAAAACGGCGAAATCAGCCACGGGAGAGGGGAAATTGAACTCGGCGTAGCGCACACCGTTTACGCTGAATTGCCTTATGGGATTGTGGGAGAAATGGAGGTGGTGGACGGTCTGTCGGTGGGCGATGGATTGGGGGATGAGGTGGATGAGCCGTATGTTTTTCTGGCCCGGGGCGACCTTGAATTGGATGGTGTTGGTGAATTGAACTTTGCGTGTGGGGAGTTTGGCGTTGGCTCGCCTGGTGCCGAGGAACTGGGCGTGGGCAGGGGTGGTTGCAGTGCTGAGAAGCGTGACGAGGGTGGTGAGGAGTGTGAGGCCCATTGCGCGTGCGATGGGCGGACGGATAGCGGATTGGGTTTGTGGGTATGGCATGGTGGTATTGTAATCGGGTGGATGGGGTAGGGGGGTGAAATTGTTTGGGGCGTTGCCGCGGG
>JANQQT010000211.1 GCA_028284925.1 Phycisphaeraceae bacterium
ATCAACCACCCATCCCACTGACCCCTCACCCAAAACCACAGAGACTCCCCATGCGTACCCTCACCCTCCTCATCACCCTCCTCCTCCCCACCTCCCTCCTCGCCGCCGACCCACCACTCAAACCCAACATCGTCATCATCCTCGTCGACGACATGGGCTACGGCGACCCCACCTGCTTCAACCCCAAATCCAAAATCCCAACTCCCCACATCGACTCCCTCGCCCGCGAAGGAATGAAATTCACCGACGCCCACGCGCCGGGCCCACTCTGCCACATGTCACGCTACGGCCTCATGACCGGCCGATACCCCTTCCGCACAAACGTCTCTCGCTGGCCCAAAAATCCACTCATCGAACCCAACCAACTTACCATCGCCAAACTCGCCAAATCCCAGGGTTACCGCACCGCCATGGTCGGCAAATGGCACCTCGGCTTCAAGGAAAACGGCTACGACAAACCCCTCCCCGGCGGCCCCATCGACTGCGGCTTCGATTTCTACTTCGGCATCCGCGCCTCCACAGACATCCCTCCATACTTCTACATCGCACAAAACAAAGCCATCCAACCCCCCACCAACCACATCAAAGCCGGACGCACCAACCCCAAAAATGGCTGGACAACCCCAATCCAGGGCGCATTCTGGCGCGCAGGCGGTATCGCCCCAAACCTAAAACTCAAAGACGTCCTCCCCCGATTCACCAACGAAGCAATCAACACCATCCATGGCCACGCCGCCGGATCCTCAAACAAGCCTCTCATGCTCTACCTCGCATACCCCGCCCCACACACTCCCTGGCTACCCTCCAAAAAATTCACTGGCAAAAGCGGCGCAGGAATGTACGGCGACTTCCTCATGATGGTCGACCACGAAATCGGTCGCGTCCTCGAAACCCTCAAAAGAGCAAACCTCGATAAAAACACACTCCTCATCTTCACCTCCGACAACGGCCCCGTCTGGTACGACACCGACACCAAACGCCTCGGCCACGATTCCGCCGGCCCCCTCCGCGGCATGAAATCAGACGCCTGGGAAGCAGGACACCGCATGCCCTTCATCGCACGCTGGCCCGGCCACGTCAAACCCAAATCACAATCCGACCAACTCATCTGCTTCACAGACTTCCTCGTCACTTTCGCCGAGATGTTCAATACACCCCTCCCCAAAAACGCCGGCCCCGACAGCTTCAGCTTCCTGCACGCACTCACCAGCAAAAAACCAAACCCCAAATCCCACCGCACACAATTCGTCATGCGCGCAGGCAGCCGAAAAGGCATGATGACCATACGCTCCGGACAATGGAAACTCATCACAGGCCTCGGCTCCGGCGGATTCTCCAAACCAAAACACATCAAACCCGGCCCCGGCGACCCCACCGGACAACTCTACAACCTCAACACCGACCTCGCTGAACAAAATAACCTCTACCTCAAACACCCCAACATCGTCAAAAAACTCACCACCCAACTCCACCAGATCATCAACAACGGCAGACACCGTTAGTCGTCTACCCCAATACCGCCCAATCCACCCGCTATTCATCCCGTTTCACTCCATGCTTAAACGCAACAACATTCACGACCTTACGCCGTTCATCTATCTGATAACTCACCAAATAATCCCCTACTAACATTTTTCGTGTCGATCGCCCTGATCTCGCGGTTTGAAGATGATCCACCCTGTTCCGCCCCGGCCAGCGACCAAGGCTTTCGATTGCTTTGTACAAACGACCGAACTATCTCTCAATCACGTCCCGGTCTACACCCTCACCAATCATGTAATCAAGGTGATCCCTCAAATCCTCAATGATGCTTTCGGAATAAATGACCCGGTAGCTCATTCAGGCAACCTGAATCCGTATTCATCCGCGATCTCTCGCATGGCGTCCTTCGCATTCACCACCCGCCCCGCCTCAACATCCTCCATCCCCCGCCGAATCCTCTCCTCGACATCTTGATGAAAGTCCGGATCCCCTTCGTAATCCAATTGCTTACCAATAACCTGCTCTACAAACGCCGTCACATCACCACCACGTTTCTCCAAAAACGACCTCAGCCGTGCATCCAACTCATCCGAAACTTCCCAGCTAGCCATCGCCATTTACCTCATGTCAAGTGATACCTTAATTATACCGAATCTCATCCACAAAATGTAATTTCCCCCGTACCTCCTCTTCCCGTTAACCCCACCCCTCACCCCGCCTACACTTCTATATCGCACCAATACCCGCCGAAGAAGGGATCTGGCATGAGCAATACAACATGGGTATGCTTGACGTGCAAAAAATCCCATCGCAAGGACAGTTCCCTATGGTCTTTTGTGTGTCCCACATGCAAGGCCAAATGTGAGGGGGTCCACTGGAAAATCCGTATACCATCGCCAAAGCGAAAAAGGCAATGGAAGCAATTCTGGGAAAAATATTTGAACGAGAAAGCACAGTTAGACGAGTTTTACCGGGACGAGTCCGTACAGCGTATCGAACTCGAAATTCTAAACCTGGTCTATTCGCGCGAAGAACCGCGGAAAGGGGTGGAGAGCTTTCCTCTGCGTGATACGAGAAAGCCGGGTTAGTTTGCACATCTACTTTTCGGCGCATGGCCGGGTGTAAATCAAAATCTCAACATAGGTCTCAGAAAAACAGATCAATTCCTACATGGAAATTATTCATCTTTCGCTCCACATTAACCCCACCCCTCACCTCGCCTACACTTTAATAACAACGCAATTTGTTTCACACGACGAAGGGACGCGTCATGACCACACCTCTAGTTGCTGACCAATTCAAATCCGACCCCCGCTACGCATCGGCCATACAAAACCTCCTCGCCGCCCTCGCCGACACCTCCCAACAAATCACCGAACCAAAATCCCCCCATCCCGATTGCCGACAATCCTACGAAAAAACCCTCGCCGACTTCGCCTCACTACGCGCAGGCGCACTCTTCTACCCCTACATCGCATCCGGCATCGGAAACGGCGCACTCGTCGAACTCGCCGATGGCTCCATCAAATACGACATGATCACCGGCATCGGCGTTCACGGCCTCGGCCACGCCCACCGCTCTCTCGTCGAAGCCTCCCTTCACGCCGCACTCACCGACACCATCATGCAGGGCAACCTCCAGCAGGACGCCGTCTCCATGCATCTCATGGAAGACCTCACCACGCTCGCCCAAAAAAACGGTGCCGACCTCCCCCACTGCTTCCTCACCACCACAGGCGTCATGGCAAACGAAAACGCCCTCAAAATGATCTTCCAGAAAAACTTCCCCGCAGATCGCCTCCTCGCCTTCTCCCACTGCTTCATGGGTCGAACTCTCGCCCTCTCTCATGCCACAGACAAACCCGGCGGTCGCGATGGCCTCCCCCAAACCCTCAACGTTGACTACATCCCCTTCTTCGATGCCAACGACCCCGAGGGCTCCACCACCCGCGCCGCAAACGCCCTCACCCAACTCATTGCCCGCTACCCCAAACGACACGCCGCCATGTGCCTCGAACTCATTCAGGGCGAAGGCGGCTTCAACGTCGGATCAAAACAGTTCTTCCTCACACTCATTAACATCCTCAAACAAAACAACATCGCCGTACTCATCGACGAAGTACAAACCTTCGGTCGAACAACCCAACCCTTCGCCTTCCAACACTTCGAACTCGACCAACACGTCGACCTCGTCACCATCGGCAAACTCTCACAAGTTTGCGCCACACTCTTTTCCGACAATTTCAAACCTCGTCCCGGCCTCGTCTCACAAACCTTCACCGGCGCAACCGCCTCCATCCACGCCTGCCGCGCCATCCTCAAACACCTCCACGACAACAATCAGTTCGGCTCCGATGGCCGCAACACTCAAATACACAACCAATTCACTCAACGATTCAACGCTATCCACGCCAAACACCCCGATCGCATCGCCGGACCATACGGCTGCGGCGCAATGATCGCCTTCACCGTCTTCGATGGCTCACCACGAACCACCCAACTCACACTTCAAACCCTTTTCCAGAACGGCCTCATCGTCTTCGTCGCTGGCGCAAACCCAAGCCGAGTTCGATTCCTTCCCCCCATGGGCGTCATTGCCGACCACGACATCAACGCCGTCTGCGACATCCTTGAAGTATCACTTGACCAGGTTGCCGAACAAATCTGAACCACACCCGAGTCTCGCATATGCTCGTTGTCCGCCCCATCCACGAATCCGACCTCGACAATCTCTTCGCGCTTGCGAACAACGCAACCTACGGCCTCACCACACTTCCTAAAGACCGTGACCTCCTCGCCCAACGCATCAAAAACTCCATCCTCGGATTCAGCCGCATCGACGCCACTAAACCCACAGGCGAAACCTATCTCTTTGTCATGGAAGACACGCAATCCCACGACCTTGTCGGCATCGCCGGCATCGTCTCCAAGGTCGGTGGTTTCGAACCCTTCTACGCATACAAACTCGAAACCATCCTGCACGAATCGAAACAGCTCACCACGCGCAAGGAAATTCAAACACTCAACCTCGTCGCCGAACACAACGGTCCATGCGAAATCGGCTCACTCTTCCTCCATCCCGATTACCGCTCCGGCGGCAACGGCCGCGCACTCTCACTCATCCGCTTTCTTTTCATCGCACAATTCCCACACCTTTTCGAACCTCGCGTCATTGCCGAAATGCGAGGTGTACTCGACGAAAACGGTAACTCACCGTTCTGGGAAGCCATCGGTAAACACTTCTTCGATATCCCACTCCCCACCGCCGACTACCTCTCCGTCGTCAACAAGGAATTCATCGGCGACCTCATGCCCACCATCCCCATCTACGTTCCCCTCCTCCCAAAACCTGCCCAAAACGTCATCGGCGAAGTACACCCCAACACCAAACCGGCACTCAAAATTCTCCAGCACGAAGGTTTCGAACATTCCGGCATGGTCGACATCTTCGAAGCCGGACCCGTCGTCCTCTGCCCGCGAGACAACATCCGCACCGTCCGCCAATCCCTCATCGCTTCCCTCGCCGCAACGAAAGGCGACCCCATCGATTCCCCCCAATACATCGTCTCCAACACCCACCCCAACTTCCGCGCCGCTCAGACCAATCTCACCATCAACCCAGACAACTCAATCACCCTCCCTTCCGAAACCGCCGCAGCCCTGAACCTGTCCCCCAACGATCCCCTCCGCTACGTAACCCTCAGACCCGCATCCCCATAACCCCACCGAGCACCTCATATGTCACACTTCATCAATGGCGAATGGATCACCTCCACAGGTTTCTCCCTCCAATCCCATGACCCTGGCACAAACGAACTCGTCTTCACTGGTACAGAAGCGTCCCCCGATACCGTCCATGCCGCTGTCTTCGCCGCACGCAACGCATTCACCAAATGGTCACAAACATCCCTCGAAGACCGCATCGCATACCTCCTCGCCTTCACTGATCTTCTGACGCAGAACAAAGACGATCTCGCCGTCGCCATCTCCAAGGAAACCGGCAAACCCAAATGGGAATCTCTCACCGAAGTCGCCGCCATGATTGGCAAAGCACAAATCTCCATCGACGCCTATCACGACCGTTGTCCCTCCCGCTCGCTTACTCTCCCCGATGCCTCCACCGCCGAACAATCCTTCAAACCACACGGCGTCCTCGCCGTCTTCGGCCCGTTTAACTTCCCCGGCCACGTCCCCAACGGCCACATCATCCCCGCACTCCTCGCCGGAAACACCGTCGTCTTCAAACCCTCCGAACAAACCCCCGCCGTCGCAGAACTTACCGTCAAACTGTGGAATCAAACTCATCTCCCCCCGGGCGTGTTAAACCTCGTCCAGGGAGCAAGAACAACCGGTGAAGCACTCGTCAACCACACCCAAATCGATGGCGTCCTCTTCACCGGTGGCTACACCGTCGGCACAGCCATCGCCCAGGCCCTCGTTAAAGAACCAGGCAAAATCCTCGCACTCGAACTCGGCGGAAACAACCCCCTCATCGTTCACGAAACCGTCGACCTCACCGCAGCCGCATACACCACCATCCAATCCGCCTTCCTCACGGCCGGACAACGCTGCACTTGCGCCCGCCGACTCATCCTCCCCGATTCCCTTCAAACCCAACCTTTCATCGATCGCCTTATCCAGCTAACCCAATCCATCACCGTCGACCACTACACCGCCGAGCCCGAACCCTTCATGGGCCCCCTTGTCTCAACCCAGGCCGCCCAAAACGTCCTTAACGCCCAATCCCAACTCGAATCACAAGGCGCCACAATCCTCCTCCCCGCAAAACAACTTGATACCTCCGAAGCAACCATCTCCCCAGCTCTCCTCGATGTTACCAATATCCCATCCCGATCCGACAACGAAATCTTCGGCCCCATTCTCCAAATCATCCACGTCCCAACCTTCAACGACGCCATCAACGAAGCCAACAACTCCTCCTATGGCCTCGTCGCAGGTCTCCTCTCCGATTCTCGCGATCACTACGAAACCTTCCACCAAAACATCCGCTCCGGTCTCATCAACTGGAACAAACAAACCACCGGCGCCAGCAGCAAACTCGCCTTCGGCGGCGTCGGCAACTCCGGCAACCACCGCCCAACCGGTTACTTCGCCGCCGACTACTGCTCATACCCCGTCTCCTCCCTCCAATCTGAATCTCTCACCCTACCCCAAAACACCACACCAGGAATTACTCTCTAAGCACCCACTCCCCATGACCACCCACGAAGTAAATTTCGACGGCCTCGTCGGCCCAACACACAACTACGCCGGTCTCGCTGCCGGAAACCTCGCCTCGCAATCCCACAAACACCAGACCTCAAACCCAAGAGCCGCCGCTTTGCAAGGCCTCGCTAAAATGAAACTTCTCGCAGACCTCGGCATACCTCAGGCCGTCCTCCCCCCACACGAGCGCCCGCACATCCCAACCCTTCGCGCACTAGGCTTCACCGGCTCCGACCAGCAAAT
>JANQQT010000228.1 GCA_028284925.1 Phycisphaeraceae bacterium
ACCCCCATTCCTCTCTCCCATTGCGACCATAGCGCCATTCGCTACCAACCCGAATTCACCAATCTTGTTAGCCCCACGTGTCCCCACGTGGGGCCCGCCGCAGAATTCAGAAAATTCGCGCGGTACAACGTGTCAGCAGCACCAGGAACTCCAATGGAAAACACTCCCAACCACCTGAATCTCCCACCCCCTCCAAAGTAATAAGACCGACCCTTATTAACCCCAAGCGCCCCCGCTTGGGGCGCGCCGCAGAAAACGAAGAATCCGCGCGATCCAGGGGACAATAACAATTACGCACTGTCCGAACTCAAGATTGAATCTCGTATTTCCTCCAATCTCGCTTGTAAATTTCCAAAGCTTCGGTCATTGACATGGCATTCCCACAGTGATTGGATAATCGGGCTACGAAAGCCTCGAAGGTCGATTGATGCATTGAAAATCGGGATCGTTTTATTTCTGGGCCTAACATCGATGAATATCGATTGAATAGGCCTTGGTTAGGATACGCATCAACGACGAAGAAATTCTTGACACGGTGATGCCCCAACGACGCCAGCGCAAAGAAATACCTGAAAAAAAGGTCACTTGGAGGAAGGGAGTATCCAAGAATGACGATATTATCTGCTGTTGAGAGTCTCGAAGAGGCAGTTCGCCAAACGGATTGAAGTTCGTTGTGATGTTGCAGTTTACTCAATGTAGGCGGAACGATACAAGGTGTATTGATCTTGTAATACAGATGATAATCATTGTTTCGAATAAGCCTTGCTTCAATCGGGCGTGAGGTGCCGACAATATTAAGAGAATTGAAGTCAATTGGGCAAGTGATTTTCTCGTCTTCGGCCTCCCAGTGCAATGAGCCATGAAGTTTCAAAAAGGGTACTCCTGTTTGCGGACTATCGTCAAGGCAATACTTGATTTCGACGCCTTGTTGGGCAAAAGCAATATCCGCAATGCAGTCATAGTTGAATGTCAAGAGGCTTATGTTTTCGCTTCGTTGCATCATGAGATCAATGAATTTAACGAAATTCGACATCACGTGCCAACTCTTGATTTCAGTATCATTGAGAATTTGGAATGGAACAGATTCTTGTAGTGTGCGAACAATCACACGTTTGATCGCGTGATCTAGCTTTTCGACATCCTCCTCCATGTTGGGTAACTTATTCAAAAGTTGGGCCATTTCAAAGGCGACATAAATCGACTCGATATTCTCCAAGTCAAGCGTTGACTTTGCATGTACAGATTGCAATTGAGCTATGGCCTTAAAGGCGAGTCGAAAAATGGGATCGTCTTCACCGAGAACACCTTCAAGCATCAGATGCTCCGCCTTATCCAAAAAATCGTTCATCAATGGCGCGCCAGCACCTGCAGATACTCCTGCGCCGAGTATAAAAACGGTATTACTCATGCGAATAGACTACCTTTTTGCTTCAATGAGATCAATCGATATCCCTTAGCCCTTTTTTCCACGGCACGTATGTCCTCTCACCAAAACGCGACGACGTACATGCCGTGGAAAAAGCAACTTCTCCCAAATCCCCACCCCCCAACCCCCCTAAACTCCCCCATGCCAACCCTCCTCTCAAACGCCATCTGCCTGAGACTCTACGACTGGTCCGAAACCTCACAAATTGTCGTCCTCCTCACCGAATTGCACGGCAAAATCTCCGCCGTCGCCAAAGGCGCCAAACGACAAACCCCCTCCACACTCGCCAAATTCTCCGGAGGCGTCGAACTCCTCACTGCGGGACAGGCCGTCCTCATCCTCAAACCCAACACCGAACTTGCCCAACTCATCGAATGGGACCTCACCAACGCACACTGGTCCCTCCGCCGGTCACTCACCGCCTACCACGCCGGCATGTACGCCGCCGACATCGTCCACCACCTCGTCCACGACCACGACCCCCACCCCCAAACCTACCACGCACTCCACAACTTCCTCGCCAACCTCACTCCCGACACCGATCCCTATCCCGCCCTCCTCCGCTTCCAGTGGCAAACCATCTCCGACCTCGGCTACCAACCCATCCTCGACCACGATGCCCAGACCGGAAAATCCATTGACACATCCTCCCCAACACTCGCCTTCTCCCCCACCGAAGGCGGCGTCGTCGCCGACAACGGCGTAGGCCCTCGATGGCGCGTCCGTACCCAAACCATCCAAACCCTCCAGGCCGTCGCACGGAATCAAGACGACCCAAACTCTGATCCGGACTCTATTCTCCGTGCCAACAAACTGCTTGCCGCCTATCTTCGGGCCATTCTCGACAAACAACTTTCTTCTATGTTATTCCTCCTCGACCCCTAATCACCAACCGCCGTCCCTTTCCAAATTTAAAAACCTTGACATATCCATGCGCAGATTAGCCCCCAGCCCCCGTGCTGGGGGCGCGCCGCGGAATCCAGAAAATTCGCGCGCCCCAGGGTGTCCACCATGAAAAGAACTCATTCCTAAACGAACTCCCCACATCTTCTCTTCACCACCCACCTCCAACTTCCGTGAGCCATGCCGAGAAAATTCCGGGGGCGCACAACGCGTTCGTTTTTCGTCAAACCGACCACACCTACCCGCTCAAAAAATGCTTGACACCCCGTAGCGAACTTCTCATGCGCATCACCCCTTCACCATTTCTCACCCCATCCCCTTAACCCTTTTATTGCCAACACTTTGCACGCATCTTAACGACTGTCCTGACCAGTCCGTTCCAAATTCCGGGGGGCGCACAACCGAGTCGTTAAAACGCGCAAAAACACCCCAAAATTTTCACTTTCAACCTGTTTCGCCGCAAAAAGTCCTCCAAAACACCCCCAAAAACACCATTTCGCGCCCCAATTTCCCGTTAAATTTCTCATCCCACCCCCTACAATTTCACGCACCTCATCAACGTTCGCACTCGTTCATCCAAACTCACGCGCACCAACCCGTCGCTTTAATCCGCCCTGACCCTGCCTTTCAACCCGTTTCGCCTCTATGTTCACGCGCACACACGCTTCGCCATTCCCACCCCATTCGACGCCTTTCACCCGATTTCAAATCAACCAACACTCACGGCCACCAACCCCCGCCCACCTCTAAAACAACTTCCCAACCGACTTATAAAACGCCACACCACCCGCCACCAGCAACCCAAACATCGACAACCATAAAAACCCATCCCACAACCGCCCCGGCTGCAACGGCCTGTCACAACGCTTGTACCTGAAATACAACGCCGCCCCAGCCAGCATCGGCAGCATGATCGACTGCGATACCCCCGAGGCCACCACCATCGCCACCGGAGCCTGCACAAACATATACACCAGAAACGCCGCAATAGGCCATCCCACACACAGCCAATGCGTCCACCTCATTCGCGCCGCTTCCGACTCGTCATGCCAACCAAACAGCCCGCACGCGTCCCCGATCATCCGACCCAGTCCCGCCGCATTCACAAAAAACGTCGAATATAGCACCGCAAACGCCCCAACCAGGAACATATCCGATGCGTATACACCAAACACCGGCACGTACATTTCCGACAACGTCCGTACCAGATCCTTGCCTTCCGGATTCAACCCCGTTCGTCCCAACACCGCGGCGCCCAACAGGAAAAACGCGATCGTTGCCAGCGTATATACCGCCATCGATGACCACGCGTCCATCCGCATCACCCTCATCCAACCATTCGCACGCTTATACCACGCCTCACTCTTATCGCACGGCCCCGTAAACTTTGCATACCCCTTCTCCAGACACCAATACGGATACATAATCAATTCCATACCGCCGACACCGATAATCCCAAACGCCCCCAACGCCGTCATCAGCGGATTGGCAGCTGCCTCCTCTATCGCCGGCGGAAGTCGAAAACTCATTCCCCGCGCAATCTCCTCCCCTGTCACCGCCCACTCCGGCTTCAGTTGCAGCCAGATCAGCGTCCCAATCGTCCCAATCGTGAATCCCACCACCAGAATTGTCGAGAAAATCTGAATCAACCCATATCGCCCAAAATACAGGATAATCGACGTGACCACACTCAATATCCCCGCCCACAAATGCGCATCCATCGGATCCCCCTTATTCTTCTTCGCCATCCCTGCCACCTCCCCCTTAACTTTCGCTTGATGTGCGACCAACCCCGCATGTAACTCCCTTACGCTACTGACCTTACTGTCATTCACCAACCCCTTCCCAATCTCAATCACCTCATCATCCTTGATCTCATTCAGCGACTTATCCGTCGTCGCTCCCTTGGCAACATGCTCCCCAAATCGCGTCTTGATCCGCGAAATCACCACCTGCGTCCGGACGAGTTCATCCTGCATCTCGTTGTACTTCTCCCCATACTCAGTCAACGGCCGACTCATCATCATCGCCTGACCAATCGCACCCACAATCCCCCCTTGCTGGCTCAAAACCAATACCGCCACCACGACCCAGACCCAAACCAGCCAGTTTACCTTCGCCCGAGGCCCCGGAACCGTATCCAACGCCTTCAAAGGCGTCTGCGCATGCGTTACCGTATACCGACCAAACTCAATCTGGCAAAATACCTTGATCACACACCCAATAATGATCAGCCACAAAAGATAAAACCCCGCCTCCGCTCCCACCTTCGTCGTCGCAATCAACTCACCCGAACCCACAATCGACCCCGCAATGATCATTCCTGGCCCCAGCCGCTTCAATGTCTCAAAAAAACCTGTCGGCGGCTCCAGCGGCTTCACATCCACCACGCCCCAATCCTCATGTCCGCCATGTTCACCCGAATTACCATCGCCATCCGGTCTCTGCGTATCGTCTGCCATATCGCCTCACAAACTCAAGTCTTCGAATTGGCCCGATAGTGTAATCGAAAACCGCCCAAAATAACATCTCCTCCCAAACCCGGTTTGATGCATTCCCTCACACGCTATACTCCATTCATGCCTCAAAATGTCCTTCAGATCCATCCCGATGACAACCTTCTTGTTGCCCTCGCTGACCTCCCCCAGTCCGCCACAATCTCATTCAATGGCTACACCATCACCCTCCGGCAACCCGTTCCCGCCAAACACAAATTCACCATCACACCCATCCCGGAAGACGGCGCAGCCACCCTATACGGCGTAACCGTCGGTCGCGTCACACAACCCTTGCTTCCGGGGGCCATGATTACCACCCAAAACCTTCTCCATCACACCGATAAACCCACCATCACAGACCAAAATCCCGTCTGGACACCGCCCGATGTATCTCAATTCACCGACCGCACGTTCGATGGCTATCACCGCTCCGATGGTCGCGTCGGCCTTGCCAATCATTGGATCTTTATCCCCCTGGTCTTCTGCGAAAACCACAATCTTCATACCCTCCGCGAAGCCCTCCTGGAACAGCTTGGCTACACCCAAAAACAAACCTGGCGCACCATGACCAACCGCATGATCGAAGCGGTCAAAAATGGCGATTCCGCCCGACAGATCATCGACATGCAATTCACACCGGAATCCACCCTCACATCTCAAAAACGCCTTTTTCCCAACATTGACGGACTCAAATTCCTTACCCACTCTATCGGCTGTGGAGGAACGCGCGAAGACGCTGCCAACCTCTGTAAACTCTTCGCAGGCTACATCAATCACCCCAATGTTGCCGGCGCAACCGTCCTCAGCCTCGGCTGCCAGAACGCCGAAGTCTCCGCAATGACCGATGCCCTCCACGACCTCAATCCACGCTTCGACAAGCCGCTCTACATCTTCGAACAGCAGAAGGTCGGCGCAGAATCCGCGTTGATCGAAAAGTCCCTTCGCCACACTATGGCAGGCCTCATCGAAGCCAATCAGATCACGCGCCAACCCGCTCCCCTCCATCACCTGCGCATGGGCGTCGAGTGCGGCGGGTCCGATGGATTCAGTGGCATTTCCGCCAATCCCGCCATCGGCCACGCCGCCGATATGCTCGTCGCCCTCGGCGGCGCAGTCATCCTCGGCGAATTCCCCGAACTCGCCGGTACCGAACAGGAAATCATCGATCGTTGTGTCGATCGCTTATCCGCTGAAAAATTCCTCAGCATCATGGATGCCTACGAAGCACGCGCCCTCGCTGTCGGTAGCGGATTCGATCAAAACCCCTCCCCCGGCAACATCGCCGATGGCCTGATTACCGATGCCATCAAATCCGCTGGCGCCGTCAGGAAGGGCGGCTCCTCGCCCATCACCGATGTCCTCGATTACACCGAGCCTTCCACCAGGCCCGGCCTCAACCTTCTCTGCACACCCGGCGGCGATGTCGAGTCCACCACAGCCCTTGTAGGCTCAGGCGCAAACATCATCTGCTTCTCCACCGGGATGGGTACGCCCACCGGTAACGCCGTCGCCCCCGTCCTCAAAATAGCCACAAATAGCGACGTTGCTGTGCGCATGCCCGATGTCATCGACATCGACGCCGGACCCATCATCCACGGAACCTCCACCATCCCCCAAATCGCCCACCAAATCCTCGAATCCACGATTTCTGCCGCCTCCGGCCGCTATATCCCCAAAGCCGTCGCCCTCGGGCAGGATGATTTCATACCCTGGAAGCGAGGCGTGTCTCTATAATATCTTTATTTATAAAGGTTTATGCTTCTCTTTTGGTGCGCCTGGCACAGGTTTTAAGTAGGGATTCTGACCGATTTATGTAGAAGCTGGTCATCCCCGGGAATCGCTTTTGATAGCTATTCCCCTCAAGCAAAAACTGGAAAGAATCTACATCCCGCAACTATCATATTGGGGCACAAAAACGGGGGTATGGTCACCAAACAGGCATCAAAGCGGGTTAGACGCGCGATAATCACATATCAGGAGAGAACACATGGCCTCGAAGATTCGATTGGGTATGGCGTTTTTGTTGGTGGCGTTTTTTATCGCACCCGCATGGTCGAGTTCCAAAGAAGGTGAAAAGAAAAAGATCGTCAGCCAGATCAAGAAGCTCGGAGAAGCCGACGCGCTAGATCCAGAGCTTCGAAAGCTCACCAGGTTGACGGAACTGGACCTTGAGGACGTAAAAATCTCAATCCTACCTTCGGGAATTGGCAAGCTCACAGACTTGAGGCGGTTGAACCTGACGGACAATTACCTCACGACCTTACCTCCGGATATTGGCAAGCTCACCAATTTGGAGTGGCTGGCCGTTGGGCAAAACGAAATCACAGTACCCTCCGAGATCGGCAAGCTATCCAATTTGAAGCGGCTGGAACTCGACCACAACTATTTCAGCAAGCTTCCACCGGAGATTGGCAAACTCACGAAGTTGGAGTGGCTGAACCTCGAACGCAACAAACTTGCCACGATACCGCCTGAGATTGGTAAGCTCAGGAATCTCAAGTTGCTGAACCTGAACGGCAATAAACTCACCAAGCTGCCGCCTGAGATCGGTAAGCTCACGAAGTTGGGGCGACTGGTCCTCAGCCGCAGCAAACTCACAACCCTACCTCCGGAGATTGGCAAGCTCACCAAGTTGGAGCGGCTGGACGTTGACCGCAACAAACTCAATACCCTACCTCCGGAGATCGGAAAGCTAACCAAGTTGAAGCGGCTGAATCTTGGGCAGAACCGACTCACGATACCGCCGGAGATCGGAAAGCTTACGAATTTGGAGTGGCTGGCCATCGACTACAACAATTTCCTTAAGCTTCCGCCAGAGATCGGCACGCTCACCAAGTTGGAATTGCTGGATCTAGAAGCCAACAGCCTCGCCAAGCTACCGCCAGAGATCGGAAAACTCTGGAATCTGAAGTTGCTGGATCTGAACAATAATCAACTCACCACCCTACCGCCAGAAATCGGCAATCTTGTAAGTTTGGAGCGGCTCCGCCTTAGGCGAAATAAACTCACCACGCTGCCACAAGAGATCGGCTGGCTCACGAATCTTGAGGGGCTGGTCCTCAACCGTAATAAACTAACGACCTTACCGGCCGGGATTGGCGGACTAACGAACCTGGAGGGGATGCACCTTGACTACAACCAACTCACCACGCTTCCACCGGAAATTGGCAAGCTTACGAGTTTGAAACGGCTGAAGGTTACATTCAACCAACTCACCACGTTACCGCGTGAGATCGGCGGGCTTACAAATCTGGAGGGAGCAAACTTCGAATATAACAAGCTTACCAGGCTTCCGCGTGAGATTGGCAGGCTCAAGAATCTGAAATGGTTGTACCTGCAGAATAATAAACTGACCGCGCTTCCGCCCGAAATTGGCGAGCTCAGAACACTAACGGCACTGTACCTCGGTGACAATCCCATCACGGACGCTGATCTGGATTCTTTGAACTCACTGATAAACCTGCAGTGGCTGGATCTCAGGGGAACAAAGGTCACCAAACAGGGCGTAGCAGCACTTCGGTTGGCGTTGCCAAAGTGCACCATTCAAAGCGACTTCGACAAAAAACGGCCTTGACCGGCCGGGTTTACCTTCCTTTGTACTTATCAACCCAAACGGAATCAGTCTCACCACTCATTAGGCGCTCGGGTAAAATTCGTTTCCGCGCGTCGTTGTATTCCTCGGATGGCAACTTGGAAACGCCTGTCTTTCTCCGGCCTTACAATTCGTACGTGATTCCAGTTTGACCTTGTTCGGTAGCACTCGGCAGACGTGAACGGGACAGTAGACACACCCGCCTACATACATTGAAGGTAGTACAGAAACGGTGGTAAGGTCAGTTTGTCGACCACGGTTTCCGAGTATTGCATGTGGGGTGTGTGAATGCAGGTGCGGCAGGGAGGTACCGGATGATGATTTATAGCCATGTCTGCCCGAATGTCCCATTCAATGACATGAACGCATCGAATGACCTTGTTATTCGCATGAAAATGGATTATTCATATAGTCCGAAAGCGTCTTCTCTTGTTGATAATCTGCCCATTCGATGCGGCGAACGATCCGTTTTCATATTGTCATGCGTCTGATTGGCTGATATGCTGAAACGCTTGAGTTGAGATTCAGGCCTTGCGATGGGGGATAAAGGGGGTTTTTCGGACAGTGGATAGCGGATTGGCACTGTGAGCAGGGTGGTCTGAACGTGTTGATAAGGGTTGACGATGAGTGAGACGAGAATTCATACAGCTTGTGGCCGGTGCGCGACCGAGTATGAGTTGCCTATGTCGATGCTTGGTAAGACGGCCAAGTGCAGTAAGTGTGGCGCGGAGTTTAAGATTCGACCCATACGAACACGAAAAGCTAATCCTCCCAGTCTAGCAGCAAGTCCCGATGATAAGTACAAGCTCAATGAGCGAGACAGTGGTACTGAAGAGTGGTCTGGCCCGCCTAAAGCCAAGGAAGTTAAGGCGGCGATGCCTCAACAGACCTGTCCAAACTGCGGGACTCGATTGTTGATGACGGCTGTGGTCTGTACGAATTGCGGCTACAGTTTTCAGACCCGGCGTGTGGTGGGTGATCCGCTCTATGAAGATTTGGCTCCCGATTTGCGCTCCGCAATGCTGCAGGTGTTCAAGAAGGGGCAGACGTACTCGTTGATGTCCTGGGCGGTTATCAATGTGCTGGTGGGGCATTTGGTGATTGCCGGGTTGATGGAATTGTTTGCTCTGAAAGCGGTTGCCGATTTGTTTGAGGGCGCCGAAGGGGTCCAGACAATGATTTATACGGGTGTGTATATTGGGGTGGTGGCTTACTTTTTGAGGTTTCATTTTCAGGTTCCGCGCGACTACGCCCGCGGACTGGGGACGTGGAATCTGATCGGACATCTGATGGCCGGCGTGTATGGAGCCATGATTCTGCTCATTGCGCTTGGGCCGTTTCTTCTGGTGATGTATCTGGGGGCGGGTGTGAGTATCGATAGTCTGATGGCGGGTGAGAGGATCAGTATGGCGGGCGGGCAGATATTTTTGTCGGTGGTGACGTTGATATGGGCGACCTTTTATTATGTGTTTGGGCTGGCGAGCCAGGCTGTGTTTGAGTCGGTGAATCCCGTTCGTCCATTTACGTTGTTCGCGGAGGCGTGGCGGGCACATTTAAGTGTTTTTGGGGTTGGATTGGCTGCGGGAGTGATCGGCTGGTTTCTTTTCATGATTTGTAATGCTGTAATGGGCGATTCGATATCGGGCAGATGGTATGGTTTTTTCCAGTCGTTTGTGGGGATGATTCTATTCAGCGCGTTGTTGATCCCGCCGTTGGGTATGCAGGGGGTTGTTCTGCGGCGACGTCTTCAAGAAGAGCGACGTGTTGCGGGCGTTCGCTGAATCTCAGGCCCGGTCCCATCCAGAATGAGGTATCATATTGCCATCGGCGGGATGGGCTATTCTTGCTGAAAGGATCGATTTATGCGTTTAAGCGGCTGTTTTATGGTTGCGGTAATGGGAATGGCTGTTGGTATGGGCGGATTTGCCTGGGGGAATGAAAGTTGGCCGGAGTACCGTGGGCCGTTTGCCAATGGGCATTCGGATTCCACAGGATTGCCGCTGAAGTGGTCTGAAAAGCAGAATGTTAAGTGGAAGGTTCCCATTCACGGTCGAGCGTGGTCGACACCGGTTATTCTGGCGAATCAGATCTGGATGACGACGGCGACGAAGGATGGAAAGAAGATGTACGCGATTTGTGTGGCGCGTGATACCGGGAAAATTTTGTTGGACAAGTTGTTGTTTACGAATAAGAAGCCACGACCTTTGAGCAATAGTGTGAATTCCTATGGTTCGCCGTCGGCGGTCATTGAGGAGGGACGGGTTTACATTCACTTCGGCAGTTACGGGACGGCGTGCCTGGATACCAAGACGTTTAAGGTGTTGTGGGAGCGTCGTGATTTTGAATGCAATCACTATCGCGGGCCGGCGTCCTCACCGTTGCTGGTGGATGACAAGTTGGTGTTGACGTTTGACGGTTCGGATTTGCAATACTCAGCGGCCGTGTATAAGGCGACGGGCAAGACGGCGTGGCGGACGAAACGTTCGACGGATTACGGAGATGTTTTGCCGAATGGTAAGTTCAAGGCGAATGGCGACTTTCGCAAGTCGTATAACACGCCGATTGTGATCATGCGCGGTGATCGGAAGGTGTTGGTGAGCCCGGCGGCGAAGGCTGTGTACGGGTTGGATGCCCATACGGGGAAGGAGTATTGGCAGGTTCGTTACAAGCAGCATTCTTCGGCGTCGCGTGTGGTGTATGGGCATGGGTTGTTGTTTGTGAATACGGGATATTCGCGGCCTGAGATGAAAGCGGTGCGACCCGGCGGGAGTGGGGACGTGACGGAGACACACGTGGCGTGGCATAAGAAGAAGGGATTGCCGAATCAACCCTCGCCATTATTGATTGGTGATTATCTTTATTTGCTTTCGGATGGCGGTGTGGTGTCGTGTCGAGCGGCAAAGACGGGGAAATTGATGTGGCAGGGGCGAATCAAGGGTAAGTTTTCGGCTTCTCTTCTTTATGCGGATGGTCGTATCTATGCGTTTAATAATCAAGGGTTGGCGACGGTGTTAAAGCCGGGCAAGGAGTTTAAGGTGTTGGCGACAAACGAGTTGGACGCCGGATTTATGGCGTCGCCGGCGGTGGCGGGGAAGGCGTTGTTTTTGAGGACGCGGACGCATTTGTATCGGATTGAGAAGTAAGGCTCATCACATTGCTTTACCGACGCGTCTTGTTTCTCTAGGTCAGTCGCGCGGGAGGTAGGGGGGGTCAGGCGAGTTTCTTTTCGATGACTGTGCCGTCTTTAGTGGTTTGGACGTTGTAGCCGGCGTCGATAATTTTCTGGCGGATTTCGTCGGCGAGGGCGTAGTCCTTGTTTTTCCTCGCGGTGTCGAGTTGTTTGGCCCAGGTTTGTGCCTCGGTATCGGGGCCTTCGGTGGTGTCTGATGATGAGGCATTTGAGTCTTGTGGAGGGAGGACACCTAATACAGAATCGAGTGATTCGAGGATGGCTCGTGCTTCGGCGGGGTTGGCGTTCTTCTCGTTCAGGAAACTGAAGACGACGGCAAGGGCTTCGGAGATATTCAGGTTGTCGGACAGGGCGTTGATGAATGTGGCGATGACAGGGTGGGAGTTGTCGATCTGAGCGGAGGATTTGGATTCGTAGACGGCCTGGTTGTAGGTGGTCTGGATTTTCCGTACGGCTGCGGCTGAATCATGTAGGCCTTTTACGGTGAAATTAAGGTTGGCACCGTAGTGGGTTTTGATTAGTTCGTAACGAAGCACTGCTGGATGTACGGTGTTGCCTGTTACGCGGCCTTCAAAGACATCGCGAGCGGTGTAGAAACTTCCTTTGCGCTTCGACATCTTTTCTCCTTCTACGAGGAGGAAGCGTGTGTGTATCCAGAATTTGGCGAAGTGTGTTGCGCCTGTAGCGCCGCATGACTGGGCGATTTCGCATTCGTGATGAGGGAATGTGAGGTCTTCGCCGCCGGTGTGGATGTCGATGGTGTCGACGCCGAGCACCTGTCGCGCCATGGCGGAGCATTCGATATGCCAGCCGGGATATCCTTCTCCCCAGGGTGAATCCCATTTCATGATGTGTGAAGCGTCCGGCTTCCATAGCATGAAGTCCGCCGGGTGTCGCTTGGATGCGATCACATCGTCGCTGATGCGTCCGCCTTCGCCGGCCCTGAGTTTTTCGATGGTGTTGCCGCTGAGTTCTCCATATTGGTCAAAGGACTCGACGGAGAAATACACCGTACCATCGGCGGCGATGTAGGCATGCTCGCGTTCGATGAGTTTGGCGATCAAGGCCTGCATTTCGGGGATTTTTTGTGTGGCGTGGGGCATCATGGCCGGGTATTCATTGGCGACCTTTAGGCCGAGTGCTCGGGCGTCATTGAGAAAGGCCTGAGTGTAGAATTCAGCGACCTGATAAGGGTCATCGGGATTCTCCACGGCTCCGGCGGGGACCTTGCCGGACTTTTTGTCTTCCTTGACCCTTGCGGCCGCGGCTTGCATTTTGTCCTGCCCGCCGCCATCGGCGATATCGTCCTCCGTCATGTGGCCCACATCGGTGATATTCATGACGTGTTTGACATCGTGTCCGGTTAGTTCGAGGAATCGCCGGAGCAGGTCTGCTGCGATGAATGACCGGAAATTGCCAATGTGCGAATAGTCATAGACCGTTGGTCCGCAGGAGTACATCCGTACCGTTGGCGGATCAAGCGGCTCGAACGTCTGTAGCGAGTTGGTCAGGGAGTTGTAGAACTGAATGGTCATGTCATGCGCCGAGGTGAGGAAGGTGTCGCAACATCCCACAGCCGGGGGACGTCGGCGGCATGATATGAAGGGGGGGGGAGAGGGTCTAACCGAGGAACGCGTCGTTGGCGACGAAATCGCTCTTCAAGATTTATTTCAGATGCGCGCGGCGCGTTGCGTGGTTTCTTCGGGGACGTTGCGCACGGTTCCGTGGGACGGGGTGTATAAATACGGCACATTGTTGGCCCAAGGTGGTATTTTATTCGTACAATATCGGTGCTGCATTGAGGCACAGGACTTATAAATTCGTCTGTATTCAGGAGATATGTTATGCTCACCCCTGCCGAGGTGGTTGACGAGTATTATCTGGAAGTGCGTTGCAAATTGCTTGAGATTGCTGCGATCATGGACCGCTACGATCGATCTGTTCAGCGGGGCGACGGTGAGGCGTTAGGCGATGATCCTCGCCTGAAGCAGTGTCGCGAGTCGCTTGCCGTTTTGAATTCACCCCAGGAAGAGCCGAATCGGGCTGAGCAGATTGCGTTGGTGTTTTCTCATCCCGTGCCGGCTTGACGGTTGATTTTTTCCGAGGCGGGCGGGCAGGAAATTAGGAGTACGTGTCATGTACATTGTTCAGCCGCATTATCACGCGATTGCGAGAACGGCCCAGGATTATGAACGTATGGCGATGTCTGGCGTGGTGGCCGTTGCCGAGCCAGCGTTCTGGGCGGGATTTGACCGCGATTATCCCGAAACATTTCTGGATTATTTCAAACAGATTTCCGAATTTGAACCGACGCGTGCGGCGATGTATGGGATTCGGCATTTTTCATGGGTGGCGGTGAATCCGAAGGAGGGGGAGAATGTCGCGCTGACTGAGGCTGTGTTGGAGAAGATGCCGGAGTTCTTCGATAACCCCAACGTGCTTGGCGTGGGTGAGATTGGATTGCATAAATCCACTGCCAATGAATGCAAGACGTTTGAGATGCAAGTGGATATGGCGTTGAAACACAATCAGTTGATTCTGATTCACACGCCGCATCTGGATGACAAGGTGATTGGAACAACGCGTATTCTGGAGATTCTTGAGAACTTTGATTGTGATCGCAGTCGTGTCTGGATTGATCATGTCGAGGAACACACCGTGAAGATGGTGCTGGATAAGGGGTATTGGGCGGGGATGACGCTTTATCCGTTAACCAAAATGACAGGGGAGCGGGCGGCGGACATTCTGGAAATGTATGGCTGGGAGCGGATGCTGGTTAATTCGTCTGCGGATTGGGGGCCGAGTGATCCGTTTACTTTGCAGGAATGCGTGTTGGAGTGCAAGCGGCGGAAGTTTACCGAACAGCAGGTGTTGGATATTTTCCACAATAATCCGTGCCGCTTTCTCAGTCAGAATCCTAAATGGGATATCAAGCCGATTCGGATTGAGACGATTGAGGAGGGGGCCACAGTTAACTGAGTTGGTGGAGTTTCAATTGAATGAAAAGGAATGCGCGATCTGACCAGGGTCGCGTCTTTTCATTTAATCGATACCCAATAGCCCATGACCGAGTCTTTGGTTTCGCCATCGAAGCGGTGGTCGTAGTGTTCGATGTCGGCGACACCGGCGTGTTCATATGGTGAGGAGGGCAGCCATTGGCAATAGATTTTTTTGCAGGTCTCGGCGATTTGAGAGATGGGGCCGCGGTGGTCGAAGATTGCGAAGCGTGTGGGGGGGATTTGATAGGTGGTCATGCCGTTAGGGATGTTCTTTACTGAATCGACAAGCCGACCTGCGATGTACTGCCGTTTATCGGGATGAGATCGTTCGTTTTCGGGCCTTGCGTACAGCAGTGCGTACATAGCGTCATCGATGGGGTTATGAATCTCATCGCGGCGTTGGAGGATGTCATGCCAGAGAGGTGTAATGACTTCGGTGGCGTTGTAATCGGAGGAAAGGGCGTGTATGAAGGAGGTTTCGAGACCGACGATTTGGAGGGCGGGTTTTTCGACAATCATTGGTTCCATGGGGCATCTCCAACACCTGATTGAGTTAATAAAAAAGCCCTCATAATCTGAGGGTTTTTTGCGTTTTGGTCAAGTGTGGATTTTACACGACGCCTGCGGAGCCGGTGAGGATTGGTTCGCTGACGTATTCCCGGGGGTCGGTGACGTTTCCTGTGAGTGCTGATGCCGCGACGGTGAGGGGAGAGGCGAGGTAGACGCCGGCTTGTTTGTGTCCCATGCGGCCGGGGAAGTTGCGGTTGGTGGTGGAGATGCAGTTGACGGGTTCGTTGAGGCGTCCGAATGTGTCCTTGGGGCCACCGAGGCAGGCGGCGCAACTGCTTGGCGCGATGTCGCAGCCTGCGTTCTGGAGGATTTCGTAGATCGACTCTTCATCTTCGCCCTTTGGCTGGCCCTGGACGTTCAGGCGAAGCATGTCTGCGTGTACTTCCGTTGAGCCGGGTACGACGAATGTTGGGATTTTGACCTGTTGGCCGTCAAGAATGGCGGCGACCATGATCATGTCGGTGATCTTGCCGCCTGTGCACGAGCCGACGTAGGCGCGGTCGAGTTTCACATCGCTGCAGTTGCGGGCGGTGTCTGTGTTGTCCGGGCTGTGGGGTTGGGCGACGAGGGGTTCGAGGATGCTCAGATCCCATTCGGCTTCGTAGCAGTATTTGGCGCCGGGGTCTTCCGTGACGACTTGCCAGTCGGGTCGATTGGATCGGGCGTTGACGTAGTCGAGGGTCTTTCGATCGACATCGCAAATGCCGTTCTTGCCGCCGGCTTCGATGACCATGTTGGTGAGCGTCATGCGGTCTTCGAGCGTGAGGGACGTTACGCCGTCGCCGGTGAAGTACATGGTTTTGTATGTTCCGCCGGATACGCTGATTTCGCCGATGACGGCGAGGATGAGGTCTTTGGCGGTGAGGTAGGGGGGGATCTCACCTCGGAAGAGGAATTTCATGGTAGGTGGGACTTTCACCCAGCTTTTGCCTGTGCCCAGGACGAATGCGGCGTCAGTATTCCCGATGCCGGTTGCGAATTGACCAAAGGCTCCGGCGGTGCAGGTGTGGCTATCGGTTCCTAGAAGCACTTCTCCAGGGCGCAGGTGGCCCTCTTCCGGCAACGCTTTGTGGCAGACGCCTTTGTAGTTGGTGTTGTTGGGATCCAGATAAGGGTTGGGCATCGTCGGATCGGAGGTCACGAAATCGGGATCGTAGTAGTATTTGATTCCCTGTTCTTTTACGAAATCGCGAAGGATCTGGATATTGCGGTGGCAGATGGCATCGGCGGTGAAGATGTAGTGATCCGGGACGATTACCACACGGTCGGGATCCCAAACCTTAGCATTATCGCCGAATTGCTGTTTGAAGATTCCGATTGTGCCCGGGCCGCAGACATCGTGCGTCATAAGGACATCGATATCAATCCAGATGTTTTCACCAGGGGTAACGTGATCGCGACCGGCGTGTTTCGCGAGGATCTTTTCGGTGATGGTCATCGGATTGGACATATTCAGTTCCCTTCTGTCATGCAGCGTTCGCCAACCTGGAAAAAGACACGCCGGGATCGACGTGGTAGGGGGGATGGCCGAAGATTATCTGTGAATTGGAAGTTTAGTCGGGTTCTTAGGCAAAAACGAGCGGAAATGGGCTACATTTGGACCCAGGGGATGTGTCCGATGAGTGGATATTGGTCCAGATCGATGACCGAGCCACTGATGGGGCGGGCGTCGTCGCTGAGCCACCATGCGATGATTTTGGCGATCTGTGTTGGCTCCATGAGCTTGCCTGTTGGCGCGATTTCCGATGGCAGTTTTGCGTGCCAATCGGGCGGCAAACCATCATCCTGTTTGTAGCGGTGTTCATTTTCGGTAAGTGTCCAGCCGACGTTGAAGTGATTCACGCGTATTTCATATTCACGTTGCAGCCAGTCACCGAGGTTTTTGGAAAGGGTCATGAGCGCGCCTTTGGAGATGCTGTAGGCGAGCAGGTTTTTCTCACCGCAATAGGCGTTGAGGGATCCGATGTTGAGGATGCAGCCGCGTGTTTTGGCCAGATGCTCCAAGCCTGCCTGTGCGAGAAGTAATGGGGCTCGTGCATTTATTGTCATTACCTGATCGAAGAGTTCCGGTGTGGTGGAGGTGATATCAGACCTGACCACCGCTGCGGCGTTATTGACGATGCCATCAAGTCTTCCGAATCTTGAAATTGCTGCACTGATGAGACGCTCGGCAGCATTGGGATCTGACAGATCATCCAAATGGAGGGATGCGTTTGCTCCTAACTCTTCACACATCGTCTTGCCGCGCGATTCATTCCGACCGTGTATCAGTACACTTGCCCCATGCGCTACACATTGCTCAGCGATCGCGCGACCGATTCCGGTTGTACTCCCCGTGATGATGATGGCTTTTTCGGAAAGGGACATACTGCGGGTTTATACCAGATTTGTCCCTTGTCTTTGGTCACTTCGCGCGATTTTGGTCACGGAACAAGCGATTCACCCGTCATTGCCTCCGGTTGGTCCAATCCCATTAACTTGAAGGCTGTGGGTATGATGTCTGCCAATCGTCCGCCGGATTTCAGCTCAATCTTTTTTTCATCCCGATAGCGATCATCCACAATTATGCACTCGACGTCGTACGTTGTGTGTGCTGTATGGGGTGAACCTGTATCCGGATCAAACATCTGCTCGGCGTTGCCGTGATCTGCCGTAACGATGAGTTTGCCGCCCTTATCCAATGTTTTTTGGACGATCTTGCCGACACATTCATCTACGGTTTCCACTGCTTTGATTGCTGCATTCAAATCGCCCGTATGTCCCACCATGTCGCCGTTGGCAAAATTGACGATGATTAATGCGTAGTCCTTATCCAAGGCGTCCAGCGTCGCATCTCGCACACCAAGTGCGCTCATTTCCGGCTGAAGATCGTACGTCGCCACTTTCGGGCTCGGAATAATTGCCCGATCTTCTCTGTTGTAGGGTTCATCGCGGTAATCGTTGAAGAAGAACGTCACATGCGGGAACTTCTCCGTTTCGGCGCATCGAAATTGCTTCAAACCCAGCTTTGCAATTGTCTCGCCTGCGATATCTGCCATCTTGGGCGGTTTCGGGAATGCCACGTCCACCCATTGTTCCAATTCCGTTTCGTAGGCCGTCATGGTGACGTAAATCAGGTCCAGTCTGTTGCCGCGATCAAATCCTTTTTCTCCTGAATCCGGCGAAGGGGGTACTTGACCGAAAAATTTGTCCATCACGAATGCACGTGTGATTTCCCGTGGTCGATCGCCTCGGTAGTTATAGAAGATTACAGAGTCGCCATCTGATATGCGCGTCTCCCGCCAATCATCGCCAACCGTGCGTGGCTCAATAAACTCGTCCCCTTTTTGTGAACTGTTGGTTGGAGAACCGTAGTAATCCTGGGCTGCATCTGCGGCGGATGCAAAGTTCGGAGGATCGTCACCGCGACCTGTCATCAGGTCATACGCTCGTTTCACACGTTCCCAACGGTTGTCGCGATCCATGGCGTAGTACCTGCCGCACACGCTCACGATATTCCCGACGCCGATTTCCCTGGCCCTGGCGTCAATCGCCGCAAGGAATCCCTTTCCCGTGAACGGTCCCGTATCACGCCCATCCGTAAAGGTGTGAATCACAACCTTCTGCATGTTATTTTGCTTGCAGACTTCCAGGCATCCATAGAGGTGCGTCAACAGGCCGTGAACGCCGGCATTCGAGGCTATGCCGATCAAATGGACAGTCTTATCGGCATTTTTGGCTCTTTTTATTGCTTTGAGAATGGCGGGATTCTTCAAAATCTCGCCTGAGCGGACGGCTTTGGTGATTCTGACGGACTCTTGATTTACGATACGCCCTGCGCCGATGTTCTGGTGTCCCACTTCGCTGTTACCCATTGTGTCTTCGGGGAGTCCGACATCTTCGCCGCTCGTGTGGATCAGTGTGTGCGGATAGTGTTTCAGCAGTGCATCACAGTGAGGCGTGTTTGCAATTTTGACGGCGTTGAATTCATCGTGTTCGGTGTTGGGATTGCGACCCCAACCATCGCGCACGATGACGACCATGGGGGCGAGGGTGGTGCTGGACATCGAATTCCTCCAAGGGTGTCGGATGCCTGAAAAGGCGAGTCGATTTTAGACAGGCCGTTTTGGAGGGGCAAAGTTGAAAAAATCTGAAAAAATTTTGTCAATAACAAAGGTGTGAATCGGGAGGTTGGATGTAGAGAATGGTTGACGTGTTGGTACGAATGGGTCTTGTATTTGTGTTCAAGTTGGTGGTGTGTGTCATAAGCAGTGGGTTAAAGGTTCAAGAAAAGGGATGCAAGTCGCCGATAATTTTTTTCAAGATTGGGCGTTGAGTGGTTGACAAGTTTTCATTGACCGAATTCAATTTGTCCAACAGCTCCGTATAGCCTTCCTTCACTAAGGAGACACACGCCATGGCAAAGAAGAAGGCCGCAAAGAAAAAAGCGACCAAGAAGAAGGCCGCTAAGAAAAAAGTAGCCAAGAAGAAGGTAGCCAAGAAGAAGGCCACCAAGAAAAAAGCGACCAAGAAAAAGGCCGCCAAGAAGAAAGTAGCCAAGAAGAAGGCTGCTAAGAAGAAAGTAGCCAAGAAGAAGACAGCTAAGAAGAAGACTGCCAAGAAGAAGGCTACGAAGAAGAAGGCCGCTAAGAAGAAAGCGACCAAGAAAAAAGCAACCAAGAAGAAAGCTACCAAGAAGAAGGCAGCTAAGAAGAAGAGGTGAGTTTGACCTGATTCCGCAGGAGCCGGAATCGTCGCTCCGAAGTCGCCTGCTCCGATGTGAGGCGACGCGACTAAAACTCACTCCACAAACAGGCTATGGAGCAAGAAGAGACGCACTGAGATGCGTCTCTTTTTTTGTATTCAGATCGCCTTCAACCGGTGTGTCTGTTCATTTTGCATATCCCTGTTTTACTTTCCTATGGTGTTCCGAGGATATTGCTCGGGCCGAACCCGCGAGCTATACTCGGCAAGTCGTTAATAGAATTTCAGTGTCACACTTAAGCCCAGAGGGCGAGGACAAGCCTATGTCCCACTACATTGCCGAACCGTGTATCGGAACGAAAGATACGGCATGTGTCGACGTCTGCCCCGTCGACTGCATACACCCCACCAAGGACGAGCCGGAATTCGAGACGGAGGACATGTTGTACATCGATCCGGATACCTGTATTGACTGCGGGCTATGTGTAGATGAGTGTCCCGTTAAGGCGATTTTCCCGGAAGAAGACTTGCCGGAAGAATGGGAATCCTTCATCGAGAGGAACACCGCTTACTACGCCTGATGGTCCTCACACAATTTCGGATAGAAATTCCAATAAGGCCCGACACATTTGTGTGGGGTCTTTATTTTTTCAAATCGCTTCCTTGTTTCCTCAAGACGATGTCGAATTGACACGTCAACGTCGGACATTGTTGTGAAAAACACGCGTATTCCGTACTGAGCGGTTGAATGGGCTACTTACATACACGCAGCCGATGTTCATCTTCCGCCGCGATCATCTCGGGAATCGCGTCCTGAATAATCCGGTTTACCGACTTTCCTTCTTTGTGCTTTTCCAGCCATCGTATTGCCACATTGCCTTCGTCCAATATCTCGCGCAATGGACTGAGATAGTTGCAAAACCCGTACTCGCGTGCGGTAATCATGGCATCGTGGTAATAAATTTCCAGCCACTCTCGGACTTCCATACGCTCTCCGTCATGCCAATGCCGAACAACGGCATTCAAGCTGCTCTTCATAACGGCCTGGTTGTTTTGATCGTTGATTTCCATCAGGTCATCAAGGCGTGTGGCGCTTGGAATTCTACTGAGAACCAACGGATCCAGAGTGGGGTCGTCCTGCAATTGATGAATCCTTGCTTCCGTCAACGCTGTGATTGCGATCAGATGCTGCGGGTCGTCAATGCGATCACACACGCGCAGTTCGATCCGATTAAGTTCATGAGGCACATTTTCCCCGTTCGGTCGCGCGCTGATCCACAAATGACGGCCGTTCTGCATTCTGCCGTCGACTATTGCATCCTCAACGAAATTGACGTAATCGGTGTGCGATTCAAACAACGGCACATAACTGGGGGTATGTGGAAACTGTGCCCATCGCTGCGAGTGAAATCCGGTTGTTTTTCCATCCAGAAACGGACTTGCCGCCGATAGGGCCAAAAACAGACAGGCTTCCATACGCAGTAACCGACTTGCCCGCATGATCGTTTCCACATCGTCCAGACCGATGTTGATATGGGCACTTGCCGTCACCACGCGCGTAAAGTACGTATCCCGGATGTACCGGTAATATGGATTCGTTTCATCCGAGATATGAAACTGAGTTGAATCGCCCGTACTCATCGTCGCTCCCGGGATCAGGGTGAATTCTCCTTCCGTTTTCAGCCACTCCCTGAATTGTCGTCTTTCACCCATCAGGACACATCCGAGCTCCTCATAATCCCGAATCGGCGGCGATACAAACTCGGCGTTCCGACAGTCTGGTTCTGTCTGAAACCCTTTGAGTGCTTCCTTTGCCCTGTGTGAGATTCCGACGATTGTTCCATCCGGCGTGCCGGTGTACACCTCTTCCTCAATTCCCTTGAGCAATAGATGACGAGACAGTTCGCTCATTGGTCGTTCCCCGCTGTTCGCATTGTCGTCAAAGGCGCCGCGGTTGTATTGGACATGTCATTCTCGACGAGCGTTTCGACAAACTCGATCACGTCGTCTTCCAGTTGCAGCCCGTACAGACGATTGGCCTCCTGAATACACGTTGGTGAAGTTACGTTCACCTCAATCAGGTAATCCCCAATGACGTCGATCCCTGCAAAGTAAATGCCCAGTTCGACCAATGCCGGTCCGATAGTTTCGATGATGTGCCGCTCGCGGTCCGTTAAATCCGTAGCTGCGGGTCTTCCACCTGCAAAAAAGTTGTTTCGATGATCTTCCCCCATCTGGACGCGAAGGACGGCGGCCAGGAATTCACCGTTCAAGAGCAGTATCCGTTTATCGCCAGTTGTTGCCTGGGGAATGTACTTCTGAACAATAACGTGTTTGGTTTCCTTGATGCTAAGCGTTTCAAAGGCAACGATTGCGTTCGGGTCGCCTTTGGAGACCAGGAACACACTCAGTCCGCCAAACCCGTCCGTGGGTTTAACGATAACACTTTCGTGTTCAGAAAGAAATGCCTCATAATCCTTCCGATCTCGCGTTACCAGCGTAGGTGGCACGAGTTCTGTGAAACGTGTTGCCCAGAGCTTCTCGTTGCATGTTCGCAGACCGTGTGGCGAATTGATTATCGGAATACGTGACGACAAATGATCTACCAGCCAAGTATCCATCAGATAGCGATGATCAAACGGCGGCTCGGTTCGGATAAAAACGGCATCTACATCGTCTTCACTAAGGGATTCTATTTTACCACGTACAAACGGTCCCGCCGTCTTATCCGTGATTGCCGGGTCGGGCGTTACTGGTTCTGCATTAAAGATAACCTTGCCGTTAAGAAGGCTCATGCCGCCTGCAGGCACAAAAAACACGCGATGTCCGCGTCGGGCAGCTCCAACCATGAAGATAAATGACGTATCTTTCGATACGGCAACGGTTTCAAGCGGGTCCATGATAAAAACGTAATTCATGCGATTTAGTTCCGTACCTCCGATGCGACACCGCTCATGCGGTTACATCATACCACCCAATTACGGCAGATTGGTGTAATTTGGATTAGCCGTCTCCTGTGTTGGCGCCAGTTGGTTAGGTTATCGATTGATAATGAAGGATCAAGGAAGAACGCTTTGACGTAATGATTGCAAAGGTGGTGGGAACGAATCCGGGCTGGTCCAATAAATCCTCTGATCCAAGATGTTTACGAAGTCCTTTCTCGTGTCAACCGAAGTTGGCCAACAGAGAGGGTGCCACACACGATATAGGCGACGGAGTGTGAGAATAGTAGGTTTTGGTGTCAAAAACGGCGTTTTGCTCGGCAGTTTGCTTAAGTGCCATTCAATCCCGGACGAATAACGTTATGGACGGTTTCCTTGTACTAGGAGAGATTGCATCGCGTATTCGGGATTCCATAACGAATTGGGGTTAGACGCTCGTGATATGGTCATTAGGAGAAGTACGGGCCGACCCATTAGCGTGTATGCTCGCCGTATGCGTTCGACCGGCGTAGATGGACACGTTTCTTGTGAAAGGATAGATACCAGTAGTCCATGAGCTTGATCCCCGTAAAATCATTCCGCGGGAAACTGGTGGTTTGTTCCGTCCTTGCGACGTTTATTGCCGTGGTGATTACCTGCGCGATGACGGTTGTGTTTAATACGCCGAATGTCAAGGACGCGGCCGCACTTGATCTTAGTCGCAGGGCACGCATACTTGCTGCGGGAAGCGGTGAGCACCTGGCGAATCATCGATTGGACGATCTGAAGGAACTTCTTTCATCTGTTAAATTTGATTGTGACATACTTGCCGCTCATGTCTTTGATCCTCAGGGCAATCTTGTTGCGGAAATACAACCACCCGGTGTGAGCATCCATCTTTCTGAATCACCTCCCAAACGCGATATCACCTGGCGTGGTGATTTGCTCACTGCCTCGAGCCAAGTCTGGTACAACAAGAAGCCGATAGGGACATTGGCTTTGTACAGCGATACAAGCGCGCGACAGGCTCCCTATCGGGCGCGCATTGCGATGGCCATCATTGCGGGTGTACTGGCTATTCTGCTGTCCTCGCTTTTGGCCATTCGATTCAGTCGAAAGATGGCCGGTCCTATCGATGAGCTTCGCGAAATTGCGGATCGTATCGCTTTCGACCACGACAATGTTATCCCCGCGTCTCGAACGGGCAATGATGAGTTGGTCGATCTTACGGATCGGTTCAAGAGCCTGATGGTTGAGATTCAGATGCGCGATCTGGAGCTTCAGATGGCGCATGATCAATTGGAAAAACGCGTCAGTCAGCGAACAGCCGAGTTGGAAGCTCAAACCGCAACCCTCAATCAGGAAGTCAGCGAACGTAGACGTGTCGAGAAACAGCTTTGGCACAATGCGTTGCACGATGGTCTTACCAATCTTCCGAATCGCTCACTTCTTATGAGTCGACTTGAGCAATCTGTAGACCGAGCCAAACGTCTGGATACCTATTACTTTGCTGTTCTCTATATGGACCTTGATGATTTCAAAATCATCAACGACTCGCTAGGGCATCAGGCGGGTGATGACCTTCTTCGAGGCATCGGTGATCGATTACAGACTTGTCTGCGAAAACTCGACATGACCTCCAGGCCCACGGATACCACCACGGCCCGATTGGGTGGCGATGAATTTGTCGTGCTTCTTGACGGCCTCAAGAGACCTGAAGATGCGGTGAGCGTTGCCCAACGAATTCGCGAGGTCATGAACCAGCCGTTCCAGATCGCCAACCGTGAGATCGTATCGCGAATCAGTATCGGAATTGCTACCAGTGACCATACACATCAGTCCGGCGGAGATATTCTTCGTGATGCCGATACCGCCCTTTACCACGCCAAGGCTGAGGGTAAGGGGTGCTATGCTGTCTTTAATTCCCAGATGCGTGAGAAAGCCATAGCAAGACTCGCGTTGGAAACCGACATGCATAAGATGATTGATAACGGGGAACTTCGCCTTGTCTATCAGCCGATTGTCTCTCTCGAATCAGGTCTAGTTGAAGGATTTGAGGCTCTGGTGCGCTGGGATCACCCGGAGAAGGGCATCATCAGTCCTGCGGAATTCGTTCCCATAGCGGAGGAGACGGGCCTGATCGTTCCTCTGGGCAATTGGGTTTTGCTCGAAGCCTGTCGCCAACTGCAGCAATGGCGCGAGAGATTTGAGGAGCACCGTCGTATGACGGTCAGCGTCAACGTATCCAGCAGGCAGATCGTCGGCGACGAAATGGTAAAAGTTCTTGAGAATACGCTTGAGGAGACGCGACTTCCCTGTGAACTGCTCAATATCGAAATTACCGAAACGGTCATGATTCGGGATTTTGAACGAGCCCAGATTGTTCTCAACGAAATTAAATCCCGAGGTATTGGCCTCCGTATGGATGACTTTGGCACGGGATACTCCTCCCTGAGCTACCTTCACGCAGTTCCTATTGACGCGATCAAACTTGATCAGACGTTCATTCGCAACGCCGCCTTGGATGGGGAACACGGATCGACCATTCAGGCGGTCGTTACGCTTGCAAAAAACCGCGGGTTCAAAGTAATTGCTGAAGGCGTCGAAACGATCGATCACCTCATGCAGTTGCAGGCTCTGGAATGCGAATATGCTCAAGGTTACTTCTTTGCCAAACCAATGCTTGCCAGTGAAGTGGAGGACATGTTGATCAATGGCCCGTCCTGGCTGAAGCATTCGTCCGAACAGGACGAGGTATCCAGCGAACATCGTTGAGTTTCTGTTTGTTAGCCGTGAAATGGCTCAGGCATTCCAACACTTCTTTTTTTCCGCAATCTTTGATTTTTTCCGTGGTTCCATTAATGAAAATGTGCGTTCGTTGATTTTCAAAAATGGGGTTACAACGCATCCTGGATGCCCTATTCTATTGCTTTACGTTGTGTCCTTTATCAGGCCAAGGAGTGAACAGCATGCATTCCCGGATTTTTCTATCGATCGTACCCGTCGTCCTGGTCGCAATTGCCTTTTGTCTTCCTGCGGTCACGCATGCAAAAGTCAAATCCAAACCGAAAAAGAAACGCGTCAATCCGGTTTTCGCACCGGTCAAGGATGATCCGGGCCTGCCACGCGTCCTTATCATCGGTGATTCCATATCAATCGGGTACACGCTGGGTGTGCGTGCAAATCTCAAAGGTAATGCCAACGTCCATCGCGCCCCAACCAATTGTGGGCCGACGACCCGTGGTCTTGCAAAGATCGATGAGTGGCTTGGCAAAGAAAAATGGGACGTCATCCATTTCAATTGGGGGCTACACGATCTTAAATACATCACCAAGACGGGTAAACGTGTTCATCCGGACAAAGGAAAAATACAGGTTCCCAAAGAGCGGTATGAAAAGAACCTCCGCAAACTTGTCCAGCGAATGAAAAAGACCGGTGCTGTGCTGATCTGGTGTTCCACGACACCGGTCCCTGAAGGTTCGCATGGCCGTATCGCCGGCGATTCCGTCAAATACAATGCTGTCGCCAGGAAAGTCATGGAATCTGAAAAGGGTGTAATCACCAACGACCTTTATGCCTTTACCAAACCCCAGCTCGGCAAAATCCAAAACAAGCGTGATGTTCACTTCCATCGGGCAGGAAATGCTGTAATCTCAAAGTACGTCGCAGGCGTTATCTTGAAGCACCTGCCAAGATCCAAACCCAAGGCTGACTGATTTTTCGCTTGATCTGACTGCGCGCATTCTGTTTGCTCGAAAATCCTGCATAAACTTTAATGATGGTTTTTGATGAACTTACCCAACATGCCGATGCTCGGGCCATGGTCGATCATCTGCTTGCCCAGGCACTGCATCGGTCTGCGTCTGACATTCACATTGATCCTCAGGCCGACGGGGTGCATTTCCGTCTTCGAATTGATGGCCTTCTCCATGATCCTGAAGTCATCCCTGCAGAAGCCGGTCGTGCCGTTGTTACGCGCCTAATGGTTATGGCTCAACTTCTTACATACAGACTCGACGTTCCCCAGGAAGGTCGTCTGACGTTTGCTCCAAAGTCAAATGAGAGTCCATCCAAGGGGAATTCTTCGCAACATGGTCCAAGTAGGCTTTCTTCGCTCGTGGGAGGAAACTACAGCGGGGTGACTGTGGTGGATATGAGAGTGAGCGTGATGCCCACGACGCATGGTTTGCGGGCCGTTATACGATTACCTGCCGAGCTTGCCCAGCCTCGCCGGCTTAATGAGTTAGGTCTATCTGAGCCTCCGCTCAACGCTCTTCTTCAATTCGCCCAAATGGATACGGGTCTCCTACTTTTAACCGGTCCCGCCGGCTCGGGCAAAACCACTACCATCTACGCACTGCTTCAGCATATTTTTGATACGCAAGACGGTGTCAGCATCATTTCACTTGAAGACCCTGTAGAACGCGACCTTCCTGGTGTTTCGCAAGTCCAGGTCTCTTCCCAGGGACAATTAACCTACGATCGTGCCCTTGCGGGCATTATGCGACAAGATCCTCAGGTTCTCGCCCTTGGCGAAATTCGTGATCGAAATACCGCGTCGATTGCGATCCAGGCTGCGCTTTCGGGTCATCGTCTAATCGCTACACTTCACGCAGGTTCGTCTGTCGCGGCGCTGGCTCGACTGATCGAGATGAATATCGAACCCTACCAGATTACCAGTGCTCTTTTTGGAGTCATCAATCAACGGCTTGTGCGAAGGTCTTTTGAATCCGACACATCAGACGATTATCGTGGTCGCGCGGTTATTGCTAACTTCACCGACGTCAACGAAGCCCTCCGAAGCGCGATCATTGAGCATCCGGATTCCGATTCGCTTCATGCCGCCGTCATTGCACAGCCTCACTATCATTCGCTACGTACCGTAGCCGATGACCTCGTCACGAAGGGCGTCACACGCCGGCAGGAGGTCGAGCGCGTGCTTGGCCCAGTAGATCCATAACCAGTATATTGTCCAATACCTGCTGCCAATCGCGAACCTAGCCTTATTCATTATGCCGGAACACGCCATTCAATCCGACTCGCTTCAGGCATTTGCGTATACCGCCCAGAGTCGCGAGGGCCTTTCTGTTAGTGGAACGATCGACGCCGTTGATGCTGATGAGGCGCGATGGCGTTTGAACGAAGTGGGTCTACGCGTTCTTGTTCTTCGTCGTGCGGGGCGTCCAAGCAAGACCAAATCCATTCGAAGTAATGAATTTCTCGCATTCAACCAGCAGCTCGCCCACCTTACGGAATCAGGCATGCCTCTCGAGCAGGGTCTCCGCCTGATTGCGACTGATATCGACTCTACGAAGCAATCCAACGCCATCAGCGCAATCGCAGACTCTCTCGAATCCGGTGACTCGCTTGCCGAGGCCTTTGAAAAACACAGCTCTGTCTTCCCTGCTCTCTATGGGCGCGTTATCCAGGCTGGCGTCAAATCAGGCAACCTTAGTGGCATCCTGCTTAACCTGGGACAACATTTCGAACTTATCCAACGACTCCGCCGCACCATTTGGAACGCGGCTACTTATCCCCTCGTCATTTTGATTATGTTTCTAATCATTCTCAGTTTCATTGGCGCATTTCTTGCTCCGCAGATGGAAGCTCAGTTTGATAATTTCACTGACCTTGTAGACGATGCGCAATCCCTTCCATTAATTTCTCGTTTCGTTTTTGCGGTGGCTGAATTCATCCCATATTTCACAACGGTTTTTGTGCTTTCCGTTGTTGCCGTATGGTTTGCATGGTCTCGTCAGAAGCACCCAGACGCGGCTATTCCCGCCTCCAAACGTCGCTTATTACGTTTTCCTCTAATCGGTCGCGTTTTGTGTCATAGTCTTACCGCCCGTTGGTGTGGAGCGGTTGGTATGGGCGTCCGTGCGGGCCTTGATCTTCCGGCCGCCATCTCCTTGGCTGCCGATGCTGTCGGAACCAATGCGCTTGCTCAGGACAGCCAGATTCTCATCAAAGCTCACAGTGAGGGTCGACCGCTTGAGACGGTCGACACTCTCACGGTTTTGTCGCCGTCTGTTATAGTTGCAATGGATCTGGCGATGCAACGCAACGATTTGATACGAGCTCTTTCCACTCTCACCCAAATGTATCGCGATCAGGCCGAGCAGCGACTTGAAACGCTCTCTTCCGTCCTTCGCCCGATGCTCATTATCGTCGCAGGCGCTGTCATCGCGGTCGCCATTCTTGGAATCTTCGTCCCTCTGGTACAGTTGATCGAAACGGTAACTTCATCAATAAACAATGCTTAGTTTCTTTCTACAGATTCACAGCACCCTCATATTCCTTGCCGTTGTTGCGGGGCCTTGGATCGCTGCGCTTGTATTCGAATCGATTTGTCGCACACGTCGTCGGCGACTCGCCACCATACTGATCCATTTCAACCAGGCCATTCGTTGCGATCTCCCGCTCCCCGCCATGCTCAAAGCCGCCGCGCGCTCAGACGAAGATCGCATCGTGAGGCGCTACCTTGCCCAACTGGCTGAATGCCTGCAAAAGGGCGCTTTACTGAGTACCGCGATGCGGGAGTCCATTCGTTCTGTTCCCCAACGCGTCGTTGGTCTCATCTCTACTGCCGAGCGTACTGGCAGCCTAAAGTCCACGATTAACTACCTGGCAGATGGCCTTAACCAAAGTATCCAATCCAGACGTAAGTCGTTCGCTGGAATCTACATCACCCTCCTTCTCTTCATGACTACCGCACATTTCGTCGTCGTCATGTTTAGAATCAACCCTGAACTGCAGCAATACGCGTATCTTTCAACGGACATTCTTGGTGTGTCGCAATATACCTGGTCCATCCTTGTATACTCAGTCATCACTGTTGTCGTTCTGGCCTACCTGCTAGTTGTTACCTCGGCGAGTGATCAAATTAGCGCCCTACTGTTGCGATTTGCACATGCCTTTGATCTGATTTTGTACCGTATTCCTGTAGTTGGCGCGATTCAGCGCGATAGAGGCCTCACTGATGTCTGTCACGTTGCTGCTGGTGCCCTTGAAGCCGGGATATCCCTGAATCGCGCTATCGCGGAAGCGGAACACGTTGGCATCAATCGCGCCTTGCGGTCGCAACTTCGTTGCTGGATTGTTCGCCTTGAAGCCGGTGATTCCCCCGCGGAGGCAGCCCGGAAGGCCCACTTACCAAGTCTTGTCGTCGGTATGGTGCGTTCCGGTACAGCGGCCGGAAATCTTGCTCAGGTGTTCGACTTTATGGGTCACTATTTTTCAGCCAAGTTCAGTCGCGCAGTCACAACGCTTCGTGCCGCCCTGGGGCCGACATTGGTTATCCTCATTGGTATCCTTACCGCCATTGTCGCGTATCAACTTATGCTCCCCTTTCTTGATGCCAAGCTCTGGGAACTTAAGGAGATGGGGGTGGGATCTTGAACCTGGAATTCTCACTAAGAAATGGTCGGTCTTGCATTGCGTTTATCCTTACCGATGCCGTCCTCGCCCTCCTCATCGTTTCAACTCTTTTGTTGCTCCTTATCGTTTCGTCCAATCGAACTCAAAGTGCAGTGAGTCACCTTGCCCAATACAGGAACGCTGTTTTCATTGCTGAACGCGTTCTCTTTGATCTGCAGCAGGGTCGTAATATTGCATCGGTCAGGAAATCCATTGCCTCGGACGGCAACACGTCATTCACCGTTCGTCATCTCGAATCCGGCGGGACTGTTCGCGGCCGTATTTGGGTAATTGTTGGTGTTACCCATGACAAAAAGCACGCTACGCTGATGGGACTTGTACGTCCGAAGGTTCTGAAAAAACCATGATTCGATCTCATATCAGACAATCCGGCTTCACCATTATCGAACTTGTCGGTTCCCTGGCGGTCATGGCTGTTGTCATGCTTATCTCTGTCAAGATTGTGAATACCACGCGCGTCGTCCAACGTGGCACAACTGGCGTTCATCAGGCTGACCGGAATCCTGTCCAATTTCTTGACCGTCTCCGCAGCGACATTTGGGGCGCAGAAGAATTCAGGCTAGGTAACCCTCAAACTCTTGCTATTTGGCGCATCGGTCGGAGCGGTAGGCCCTCTAATGCTGAATCCCCGGATCGAATGTTGATTTCCTGGCGGATCGATAAGAAACGCGGCATTCTCATCCGTCATGCCTCACAGGGCACAAGCGAGCCGCAAATAAATCAGTGGCGGATTGACAATCTTCGCTTTGCCTTTGAGCAGGATGGCGGCAGACTTATTCTTCGTCCTGCAAACCATTCTCCCACACGGGCTGTCATCCCGAGTGATTTCCACTTATTTGCACACCTCATTAATCTTCAGGAGACCCGTTGAATCGTAACTTCGGACATTGTGTTACATCTCACATGCGTCTGGTCTCACCAGTTCGGCGATTACAACGCCCTCGTGGTTTTGTCACCATTATCGCCATAGCCATGATCTTCGTTGTTGCCGCCACGCTCATTACAATGATGGCCCGCGTAGGCTCGGAGGCCGCGGGACACCTTTCCGTCAGTTATCAGGCCCAACTCCGGCAACTTCTCCAAGCCGGTGGCGTTGCCGCGTGGTCCCTCCTACCGGATCAGAATCCGCAATCCAACACGCTGAATCTCTCACTTCCCGACTCACTCACCAAGCATGGCGCCAAAGTTACGCTCGAATCATTACTTTCGCCCAGCAAGCTTCGTATGAGTGTTAATATCGTTGCTGAACTTGGCGGTAAAAAAATCCGCCAACGCATTATCTTTGTCAACGATAATAAGCGGTGGGGACCGGTTTCTGCCGACCTTGTGTTGTCGGCATCCAAACCTTGATGCCGATTACGCTATGGAAATCTCGATAGGCTTCTGGACTTTCAATGTTGAACCTAAAGCTCATTTCGTTCATGACCGTCACAATGATTGTGTTGTTTCCGCTAATACCTGCTTTCACCCAACCATTGCCTGATTTCAAGAACCAGCTTCCTCGCATTAGGCCCCTCTCTACCAAAGAGGCACTCAAGGCCTTCACCATCAAGCCAGGCTTCCAAATCCAACTTGTCGCGTCGGAACCCACCGTTGTCGATCCCATTGCCATGTCCTTCGATGCGGACGGTAGATTGTACGTCATTGAGATGCGCGGTTACTCTGAGCAGAGCAAGGACCTTCTTGGCCGCGTCCGCCTCCTCGAAGATCGAAATGACGACGGCTACTACGAAACCTCCACAGTCTTTCTGGATAAACTCTCGTGGCCCACGGCCATTGCTTGTTATGATGGCGGCGTGTTCATCGGCGCCGCGCCTGATATCCTTTTTGCCAAGGACACGAATGGTGACGGAATAGCGGATGTCCGAAAACGCATCTTCACCGGCTTCGGCAAATCCAATGTACAAGGCTTGCTCAATAGCTTTCGTTGGGGGCTCGACAATCGTTTCCACGCTGCTACCAGCAGCAGTGGTGGCAACATTCGAATACTCGCCAACTCCGGTTCCACCAAGCTCCTCCGTCTTGGAAAACGCGACTTTGCCTTTGACCCCAGGACCTTTAAGATCACATCCACCAATGACACAGCCCAGCACGGTATGTCATTCGATGACTGGGGAAAAAAATTTGTCTGTTCCAATTCCAATCATCTCCAGATGGTGGTCTTCGATTCGGGATACACCGCGCGCAACACACGCCTCCAAGTACCATCCGCTCGCCTTGCTATTGCCACAGACGGTCGCCAGGCTGATGTTTATCGCAAGAGCCGGGTGGAACCCTGGCGCGTCATTCGTACTAAGTTACGCGTTGCCAAAAAAGTACCCGGGCCGATCGAAGGCGGCGGTCGCGCGGCTGGTTATTTTACAGGTTCCACCGGTATTACCATCGCCCGTTCACCCGCCCTTGGGCCGGATCTCAACGGCTACGCCATCATCGGCGACGTTGGTTCGAACATCGTCCATCGAAAAAAACTCATATCCAGCGGCCTGACGTTTCGTGGTGAGCGTGTCGACCAGAATTCTGAATTTCTCGCGTCCTCTGATATCTGGTTTCGCCCGGTTCAATTTGCTAATGGTCCCGATGGCGCTCTCTACATTCTCGACATGTACCGTGAGGTTATTGAACATCCCAAATCCCTTCCGCCGATGCTCAAAAAGCATCTTGATCTCACGAGCGGCAGTGATCGCGGTCGTATTTGGCGGATTACCGGAAAAGGCGCCAAACATCCGCCTCAGATAAGACTCGATTCTGTGTCGGTGTCCAAACTTGTTTCTCTTCTTGCACACCCAATTGCATGGTATCGAGAAACCGCCTCGCGCCTCCTCTACGAACGCGCAGATCGGTCCGCGATTCCGCTCATCACCAAGCTGGCCGCGAGTTCCGCTAATCCTCTCGCACGCCTCCATGCCTTATACGCTCTTCAGGGTCTCAATGCCCTTAACGAATCCCTATTACTCAAATTTCTCGCTGATTCTGATCCCAACGTTCGATGTCATGCGATAAGACAGTGTGAACCCTTCCTATCCCAATCAGTCCTTCTAAGCTCGAAGCTCCTAACGCTCGTGAAAGACAAAGACATTCGCGTACGGTATCAACTTGCTTTTTCTCTCGGCTACCACAACTCTCCCGCTTCCGACCGTGCATTAGCAAGGATCTACCACGCCGATGGTCACGACCAATGGGTGCGACTTGCAGTCTTTAGCTCCATTGCCACCCGGGCCGATCAGGTATTACAGAGCTTCATCGCCGGTCTCGGCCAGAAACCAAGTTCCCGCGAACTAAGCCTTACCCAAAAGCTTGCCCGACAGATTGGCTTTCAAAATCGACCCAACCAGATTGCGGCAGTCCTAAGTGTTCTTACCGATCCCAAGCAGTCGCCCAACCTCACTTATTCTCTCCTGCGCGGCCTCTCCAAAGGTCTGACCGAAGCTGGATCTACCCTTGCCAATACTCTCAAGTCAGACCAGGTCAAAGCCATCTTTGCTCGCCTCATTCGCGACGCACGCGCCGTTGCTCTCGATAGAAAAAGGCCCGCTTCCCAGCGTGTCTCATCCATCCAAACTCTTGCCTTGGCTCCCTGGAAGCAAATTAAGACTGACATTGGCGCACTTCTCTCCCCAGATCAACCGGCCTCCATCCAACTCGCCAGTATCCGTGCCATGTCACGCTTCAAGTCGCCCCAGCCGGCTAGCCTTATTCTCGATACCTGGCCGGGTCTTACTCCTACGGCACGTTCCGAAGCCATCGAGTTCCTCCTTTCCCATCCCCATCGTACATCAGCTCTCCTTACACGCATTGAAGCTGGCAAATTTAATCTCTCAGCTCTCGATGCCTCTCGCCGACTTCAACTCACCGCTCACCCTGACAAAGCTGTGGCCGCTCGTGCTAAAAAAGTCATCACCAATGAAGCGGTCAAACCCCGTGAACAAGTCATCAAGGCATATCTTCCCGCGCTCAATCTCAAGGCTAATCCAAAACGCGGCAAGACCCAATTTATCGCCATTTGCTCCGCTTGCCATCGTGCCGGGAATGTTGGTCGTGACCTTGGTCCAAACCTTGCCGCCATGGCTGCCCGCGGTCCGCAAGCCATCCTCATCAACATCCTCGACCCCAATCGCGAGGTCAATCCGCAGTTCGTCAATTACATCATTACCCTCAAATCAAGCCAGATCCTTACCGGTATGATCACAAGTGAAAGCGATACCGCCGTTACGCTTGTCCGCGCAGCGGGTGTCACGCAAACCATCCTGCGCGCCAAGATAAAATCCATTCGATCCACCGGTCTCTCCCTCATGCCAGCGGGACTCGAAGCGGCTCTCAAACCGCAGGATGTCGCGGACCTTATCGCCTTCATCAACACCTTTAGGAAATAACAGCACCGATATCTATCTCAATCGTGCGTTATCTCGCGCAAATTTCGCTTTCCATTCACGCCTTCAATATCGACGCAGCGGCGTCATCGAGATACAACGTCACATTCCCATGTTTCTGCAATACCGAGGCGGGCACGTTCACCGATACTTCGCCCTCCACCGAGTTCCTTACCGCCTCAGCCTTTCGCTTATCCGGCACAGAACACAGAATGGCCGATGACTTCATGATCTGTAGAATCCCCATGCTGATCGCTTGTGTCGGTACTGCCTCCAACGACGGAAACCAACCCTCTCCTAGTTGCTGGCGTCTACACGCCTCATCCAGATCAACCACGATATACGGTGACTCCGTCTCGAAATCAGCCGGCGGATCATTAAACGCCAAGTGTCCATTCTCTCCTATCCCCACGAATGCCACATCAATCGGATGCTCCAGAATGATCTTTCCTACACGCTCACACTCGGTCTCTACATCCCCTTCCCCGTTGATGTAATGAAAATCTCTTAACGTCAACCGATCCACAAACCGCTCTTTCAGATAACCCCGAAATGAAGCCGGATGCGTCATTTCAAGTCCAATATACTCATCCAGATGAAATCCCGTCACGTTCGTCCAGTCGATCCCAGACTCATTAATCAACCCGGCCAGGGTGTGAAACTGACTTGTTCCCGTGGCCACGATAATATTCGCGGCTCCTCTTTGCTCAATCGCCTCTCGAATCAGCATGGCACCATCTTTCGCTGCAGCTGCTCCCATCTCTTCCGGTGTCGGGAATTGCTTTATTTGCATGAGTAAATCCTGTACTGGTTTTGGTTGGTTCGACATGATACGAGATGTTCCATCGATTGTGAACGAACGAAGTACCGATGCTGCAATCGATGATGTATCGTTGTGATCTGGCTAAGATATACTGTGTTGTTATCGGAACTGAATCCGTTCCGATGTGCGTGGTTCGGTTCGTTACAGGTATTGCGAACGTTCAGCCCGATAAGACACATCTAATTTCGTTTTTTACGCAGGATTTTGATCCGAAACCAATGCCACTGGCAAGTACGTTCGATATAGACACTACGGATAGTTGTCGTGATCGTAGCGATGTTGGATGAAAAGGAACAAACCTTAAATGGCTGGGCAAGTCGAATCAGAAATTGTGATTGCAAACCAACTTCCCGATGACGGGGAATGGTACCTGTTGCACACGCGCCCGCGCCAGGAGAAACTTCTGGATGCCGATCTCGAAGCGATGGGTATCGGTCGTTTTCTTCCCCTTATCGAAAAAGTGCAATTCCGCGGTAAACAAAAAACTTCGGCTTTTCTACCGCTCTACTCCGGATATGTTTTCCTTCGGGGAACGCGCGATCAGGCATTTGAAGCCGACCGAACCAAGCGTGTTGCCCGGATTATCGAAGTTTCCGACCAGATCGGTCTGCAGTGGGAGCTCGAGAATCTGCATCTTGCCTTGGAAAGAAAAGCCGAACTCGACCCGTATCCCTATCTCAGGGAGGGAACACGCGTTGAAGTTAGATCCGGCCCGTTTGAAGGTCTTCAGGGCGTTATCGAAAGGAAGAAGAACGCAAGTCGTTTGATTTTGCAGATTGATATGCTTGGCAGAGCCATGTCTTTCGAAGTCGAGAGCGCATTGCTCGAGCCAATGGATTAATCCAGGTATTACAGGTGGAGCCTACCATGAGCATCGGAAATAATGACCCCTCGTTCGCAACGGCCGTCGCCGAAGCGCCCCAGCAAGACACGACGCCTTTTACAGGAAGTGATATGACGTTAGGACAGAAAATCGAAAGCAAAACAGCGGTTGTGGGCGTTGTAGGTCTTGGATATGTTGGCCTCCCTCTGGGAAGGGCATTCTGCGAAGCTGGACTTCGCACAATCGGTTTTGATGTCGACCCTCAGAAAATTGAGGACATTGAAGCCAACCGAAGCTATCTCAAACACATGGGCGATGACTATGTTCTCAAAATGAACGAAACCAACAAATTTGAAGCCACGACTGATTTCTCACGCATGGGCGAAGTGGACGCCATTCTCGTTTGTGTTCCTACGCCACTCGGGCAGCATCTTGAACCGGACCTGAGCTACGTGGAAAAAACGACCGAAGCTATTGCAAAAACACTCCGCAAAGGACAACTTGTCGTTCTGGAGTCCACCACGTTCCCGTCCACAACGCGTGGTGTCATGCAGCCTGTACTCGAATCCACGGGCCTCAAGTGTGGGGAGGACTTTTACCTTGCCTATTCACCAGAGCGGGAAGATCCGGGGCGAAAATCACACAACACACAAACCATTCCCAAACTCGTCGGCGCCACCGGCCCCGAAGGCTGCGATCTCGCCGTCGCTCTCTATCGGCACGCCATATCGGACATTATTCCCGTTGCTTCCGCGGAGGTTGCCGAAGCTGCGAAACTTCTCGAAAATATCTACCGCGCCGTCAATATCGCGCTCGTCAACGAAATGAAGGTTGTCCTCGAAGCGATGGGTATCAACATCTGGGACGTTGTCGATGCGGCTTCCACCAAACCTTTCGGTTTCCAGGCTTTCTACCCAGGGCCCGGTCTTGGCGGTCACTGTATTCCCATCGACCCATTCTATCTTACGTGGAAAGCTCATGAAGTTGGGCAACCGACCAAGTTCATCGAGCTTGCCGGTCAGGTCAACCACGCCATGCCTGACTACGTTGTCAGCCGTGTAACACTTGCGCTTAACGGTGTAGAAAAGGCCGTCAAAGGCTCGCGGATCCTCGTTCTTGGTCTTGCGTACAAACCTGATGTCGACGATGTTCGCGAAAGCCCCAGCTTTGAACTCATCGAACGGCTCGAAGGTCTCGGCGCGGAGGTGGATTACCACGATCCGCATGTTCCCAAAACACACAAAATGCGACGCCATGACCTTCAGCGGGAGAGCATTGCATGGAGTGAACAGGCTCTTGCAGCGTATGATTGTGTACTCATATCGACTCACCACGCCTGGTATGACTGGCAGTTTGTTGCCGATAATGCCAAACTTATCGTCGATACGCGAGGCGTCATGCGCGACGTTTACGGCGATACGCAACACATCGTGAGGGCATAAGCCCGACGAAAACATTTTTGTCAAAACCCGACCCCGAACCCAAGACGGATACGACGCATGCGGGACGAATTCAAGACACTCGTTCCTTTCAGCTTCACAGCCATCATGCTGTGGGCGTCTCTGTTAGTCGGCTGCTCTGCTCCACCAGCCCGCGAAGGCGGATTCCACTCGCCAAACCCGGCGTCTAAACTCTATGCCATCATCAAGGCGGGTCAGGCACGCGATAAATCTCAGATCCCCGACCTGATCGAGCAACTCAACAGTGATGACATTGCTGTTCGCATGATGGCGATCATTGCACTGCGCGAAATTACCGGAAAAGACATGGGCTATCGCTATTACGATTCCCCATTTTCTCGTGATACTGCTATTAAGAAATGGGTCGCAGAATACGCATCACCCAGCTCGATAGCGCCTTCCGATGCACCCCCATCGGATTTCGTGACTGGGAAATTCAGCCGTTAGATTTTTTTACCATGACGAGTCAAAATGACATCGAAATTTGCGTTCCTTCACAACCACGCTATCTCTGTGTCGTTCGCGCTGCCGTTGGCATGGCTGTCGAGAAGTTCGGTTTCGTTCATGAAGTACGTCATGCCATACAGCTCGTCGTTGATGAAGCACTGTCGAACATCATTCGTCACGGTTACGATGGCCGCGAGGATGGTCCAATACGCATAAGCCTCCGTGAGATTCCCGGCGGTAATGAAAACGATCAGGCCGAAATTCAGATCATCATTGAGGATGAAGCAAAGCAAATCGATCCCAGGCAGATCCAGGGGCGCGAACTTGATGACATTCGGCCCGGCGGACTCGGTGTTCACCTCATTAAGGAAATCATGGATGAGGTCACCTATGTTCCCCGCGAAAGGATTGGCATGCGATTAACCATGCGAAAGTTCATTGACAAATCTGATCTGGTGCAACAAGAAGGACCTTCCGTATGACTCAACAACCGCTGACTGAAGTTGCCGAGACTCTCTCCGATGGTATCGTCGTCTCTATATACGGTGACATTGACCTTCAACGCTCGCCGGACCTCCGCATCGCACTCATCCAACACACCGAAGGCTCACACGGACGTCTCATTGTCGATCTCACGTCCGTCTCATATATGGATAGCTCAGGCGTGGCCACTCTCGTCGAGGTTCTTCAATACCAATGCCGAAGCGGTGGATCGCTTATTCTCTGTAATCTCCAACCTAACGTCCAAAGCATTTTTGAAATCTCAAAACTCGATTCCGTCTTCAACATCGTTCCCGATATTGATACCGCACGCACCGCCTAGCCGATGATCCTTGCAGCAGGATGTACCTCCATCCCGGTGCAAGAAATATGTCGGACTCTCAAACCAAAAAAACGACTGGCCGAATTGTCGCCCAGGTTACACGCCTCGGTGGGGCTATCAACGCTTCGCTTGAGTATGTCGGTGGCATGGCGTACATGGCTCTGGATACACTCGTATGGTGTGGTAGAGCGTGGTTTAGAAAAGGCGTCCGATTCGGTCGCGAAGCACTCTATGGTCAGATTGTGCGCATCGGTGTACGCTCCATCTTTATCATTGCTCTCCTTTGCGCCTGTATTGGCATGATCCTCACGCTCCAGATGGCTCCACCGCTTGAAGACTTCGGTCAGAAAGATGTGGTTGCGAATATTGTCGGTGTGGCTGTCCTTCGAGAACTTGGTCCCCTCATCAGCGCCATCGTACTCACCGGATTTGCCGGCGCATCCATCGCCGCCGAAATTGGAACCATGGTCGTTGGTGAGGAGATCGAAGCCCTCGAATCCATGGCACTTAACCCCGTTCGTTTTCTGGTTCTCCCACGCGTCCTTGCTTCCGTTATCAGTCTTACGTTGCTCTGCGTTTTTGGCGATGTCATTGCGATCCTTGCTTCCGCCGGTGCAAGCTGGCTTATTCTCGACGTTCCGCTTGGTGTTTTCGAATCAAACCTATTGGGTCAGGTAAAACTCTCCGATTTCCTTACCGGCGTAGGTAAGGCTGCCATTTTCGGTTTCCTTATTGGACTTATCTCCTGCTACAACGGACTCCGCGTCAGCGGCGGTGCAGCCGGCGTCGGTCACGCCACTACACTCACGGTTGTGCACTCCATCGTGTCCATCATTGTCGCGGACATGATCTTTACCGCTATCTTCTACATACTCGGCTGGGCATGATTCACACTACGCTGTGAAACATCTCAACCTGACAGCTCTCGCTGGAACTGTGTCTGCCCATGCCACCGACTCATCGCACGAATCAACGTCATACTACCCAAAGCCAATCCAAACAAACCCGCCATCAAGACCGACTCCTCCCACAGCCCTGCCCCCATTAACCAACTCGCATCATAAACAATCAACCACAACAACGCCCATTTCATCATTAATCCCCCGGCCTTTGCCGTCATTCCTTCGCGTTTCACAATCGATATCGTTAACCACACATAGCCAATTACCGCCAATGCAGGCAGAATCCCGATCCATCCTTTTCCTTCGATAAATATCCCCTCGCGCCTACCCATCCAGCCCAATACATAAAGCGTCATCATTACCCATGCAATCACCAGCACCCAAATCCCCGCCGCGCTCAGTCGAGGCCGTTTATCTTCCAGTCGATGGCAAATCGCCGACACGGCTATTACATGCGTCAACGTCAACCAGATCGGCCACCAGAAGCTGAAGGATGGCGCAGCAATCATCATGTTGGTTGCTCGAATCAGACCAAGCAACAACAGGCCCATTGCCGGGACAAACTTGCCAAAACCGTCATAAAGAATGATCAGCGCCAGGCATACAAAACACAAAAACACGCTATGCCCACCCAGCCCCACGCTTGCTCCCAACGCAAGCAAACCCGCCGTTCCTGCCAGCGACACCGCAAGACTCATCGACACACGTCCCGATGGCAATGGCCGCTTTGGGGCGAACGTCTTATCGTGACGCGCACCCAAAATGTCGTTCAACACCATCCCAAACACATACAACCCTCCCGCAACCCCCATAGTTACAGCCAACATCCCTGTTAACGAAAGCCCATGCTCCATGCTGCCGCCAAACGCGTCAGCGAGGATGACCATAACCCAGATATTCGAGATAGCCGTAAACACTAACGCAATACGCGACAGTTGTAACACGGGTAAAATTCTGTCCGTAATAAACGACATCCCACGATTTTATGCGACTCTCGACCAAACGTTCTTTTCATTATCTGAAATACGCTTTTTTTCACAGATACCGTCGCCACGCAGATCTCTTAACACTTTTTCCACCCCTTGGCCACAATTTCCTGACTTCTCCACATTCACCAATTTACCCTCTTGCAACACTTTTCACGCGCAGTATTCTTCACGGTGGCAGTGACGTGCTGCCGCGGTTGGCTCCGGCGGACCGTGATCTTTGAAATGTGAACAGCGTCGTGAGTTGCAACGACCTTCACCCTCGGGTGGATAGTCGCTTCGGAACGGGGCATGCCCAACCGCTTGTCCCTTCCAGAGTCGACGAACATCTTGCAACAACTCGCTTGACGATCGCCGTAGGCAATTCTGATTGTCTATTAGCGATTCGTGAAGGATTTGATGGTGATGCCCTCATCAAGCTGTGCATCACAGCAGGCCTGCGCTCTGCTGCGTATGCACCGCAAAGTGAAGGCGAAATCGCGTTCGACGTAATCTATCGTTAACCCCCGGGGGTCGCCCGAGGGAAGACAAACGATTCGTTGAGCATCATCGAGACCGACGCCCTCCGCGATTTGCAAATGTTGGTTTTTGAATCAGCGACCGTAAACCACTGCGGGCCAATCTGTTTCGATATCATCAAAACAAGTAATGGAGCCGATGGGTAAGTCCTTCGGGATAGGCCACAGGTTCTTTTGCTTCGAGATGTTTTAGCCGCGAAATTCATCCGGGAAGTGCCTCGCACGGAAGGATGAAGTACGCGGTCGGTCAGGGGTGACGCAGGCATCGTTTCGGAAAAGACGAGCAATCGTCTTGATCCGCATGGACGTAGACGATGTCCGGCGTCATGACGACGATGCCCCGATCTCCTTGAAAAGCTTGCAATGTCACGCGAGAGTGTGACACCGTGGCGAAGCCCTTCTGGTCAGGCCGGCCAATTGGGCGGGGCGATCAACATCGTGCGTCGGTCTCGGTAAGGCATAAGTGGCGGTCGGCTTGACGGAGTCGCCGCGGAACCATGGGCTTGGCTTGCCTCGGGACAGACTGGCGGATCGATAAAATCATTCGGCCGAATGATTCAGACGATTTTTAACAGACGACGTCTCCGCGTGCACCGGATTAGATGGACCGAGTCCGCCGCACCATTGACTTGGGCGGAGGCCCATCACGTTCACAGCAAAGAAATAAATCCTCGGGGAATGGGTATGGAAACATACCGTATCGCCGATCGATTGGAAAGTCGGAGCTGACCGCAGCAGCATTACTCTGCAAGAACGAGGCTACATTGCCTCGTTCTTTTTGCGCACCATCATCCGGCATGCGCCGATCACCTGGTCCTTACTCCCTCGCGCTGGGCTTCTTAGACTGATCGCCCGATGTAAAAGCATAAACAATCGTTCCAGCCAGTGGAACCAGCACAAATGCCGCCAGTATCCACGACGGACTGATCGAAAAATACCAGGATGCCAAAATCAGGATTCCCAAACTCAGCAGGAACGCCGCCCCAAGTAATAACCTCGCTCGCTTTGTAAGCGTCTCCAACCGCATATTCAGTCGCGTGAAGAATGCGAATATCGAATTCATCGAATGATAAGCGTGATGCATTCCGTTCCTGGCCGATTCATTTGTCGGATCGATCCGCAGGCACTCCCGAAAATGATAACAAGCCTTCTTCGCCTCGCCCTTTTGCAAAAATGCCCACCCATGTGTCTCATGTGCATCCGCATCATCCGGCCCGAGCTTCAACGCTTCCTCCGATAAACTCATAGCCTCATCTCGGTCCCCCATCCAACGTACCAGTTCCGCCCGCAATACTCGCGCCTCAAGCATTTCCGGGTCAAGCTCAAGCGTCGTCCCGATCACTTCCAACGCCTTTCTTCGCCTCTCCTTCACACAAAGGATTCGTGCCTTCAATAGATGGACACGTGCCTCATAAGGATCAAGTCTTAGACTTTCCTCCACCGCCTCCATCGCGATGTCCATACGCTTACCTGTCCCTCTTCCCGTCATCGCCGCGACCCGGTGGCCCTTTCTTCCTTCCCAATGCTCATCATTGAAAATCACCAACGCCCGTACGAAATGCACATACGCGTCGTCCGGTTCTAGTGTCACCGCCCGCTCCGCTGTCTCATTCGCCTCTGCATGTCTCCCAGTCAGCGAACAGCACAACGCCACAATTGCTGTCGCCTCACTATTCTCCGGCTCCTCACACAACACGCGCCCCGCGTATTCCTCCGCGAGCTCATAGCGTCTCTGTTCATACGCAATCCACGCTTGGGCTAACTGCCTGCTCATTCCAATGAATCCAGCTTTACTTCAATCCGTCTTTCTTCTGTTCCTTCTCCAGCAATCGAGCTCGGATGGGTGTGAGGTAATACCATGAATAAACGATTGCAAGAAAAGCGATGACACTTCCATAATTCCATAAGAGATTTGGAAAAATCTTCTCAAAAAAATAATCAAAGATAATGAAAATCGGCAGAATACAAAGACCCAATATCCAGAAACTCTTGTCGCCAAATCGCTCCACACGCATATTGAATCGAAGCAAACCTGCGTAAATCCGGTTTTTGGATTTCCTGGCACACGTCAATCCAACTCGTGCGATCAGGTTATTGGGATCAATTCGCAATGCCTCCGTGAAGTGATCAATCGCTTCATCTATTCTGTTTTGCTGGATGTAAACCCATCCCCGTGTGTCATGCGCATCATCATCCTCCGGCTCGATCTCCAATGCCAGCTCTGCCGCCGCTGCGGCACCTTCGGTTTTGCCTTTGAGTTGTAATATCTTTGAACGCAGCATATGTGCGTCGGCATAGTCGGGATCTATGGTGAGCGTCGTCTGGATTACGTCTAGTGCCAATTCATATTTGCTCAGGTGATACAGAATCTGGGCGCGTAGATGATGCGAATCCGCATCGTAGGGGTCAAGCTCAATGCTCACGCGTACGGCTGAATGCGCAGCCGAGAGGCGCGCCTTTTCACCCTGTTCCTTAAAGCCCGGAACGGAATGTAATTTTCTCGCAACCCAATGCTCATCGCTAAAAATAACCAGTGCATTGACATAGTGTAAATATGAGCTTTCCGGGTTCAACTCAATTGCGCGACGGGCCGGCTCATGCGCTTCCCTTTCCCTGTCGGTCAGAACCAGGCACAACGCCAATAAACCTAAGGCGTCAGAATCATCCGGGCTTTCTTCCAACGTCTTATTGAGATACTCGATCGCTATCTTGTATCGATCTCGATCAACAGCAATCAGAGCCTTGTCGTAATGTTCGCTCATCGCAATTTAAGATAATCCAGTATCTCATCATAAGCTCCACCCTGATTCGAATACATCGCATAGTTCCGAGCTGTGGCAAACCACTCTTTCGTGCTGGGTTTAACCTGCTTTGCCGCTTTCTGCAAATCCTTCGTCATCAAGGGCGTCGGTACTCCCGTCTTCATCGCATCCGCCAGCTTTCGCTCCACTGCGATATCAATCATTGCCTTGATATCCGCCCCGCTGAAGTCCTGAATTTTCTTCGCCAATCCCTCTGCATCCACCTTCTCTACGGGTTTGCCTGCCAACATCAACTCCGTAATTGCCGCGCGTCCTCCTACATCCGGTGGCGGTACAAAAATAATCCGATCAAAACGGCCTGGTCGCCGAAATGCCGAATCCAAATGCCAAGGCGCATTTGTCGCAGCCAATATCAATACGCCTTCATTTGATGACTGTACGCCATCCAACTCCGCCAGAAACTGATTGATCGTATGTCGCCCAGCCGATCCTCGCATATCCGATCGGCTCGCCGCCAGTGCATCCACTTCATCAAAGAACAACACGCAAGGCGTATTCGCCCTGGCTTGCTCAAAAATCGCATGGAGGTGCTGCTCACTGTTTCCGATCCACATATCCAGCACATCGTGAATACTTACACAGATGAACGATGCATTTACCTCACCCGCAGTCGCACGCGCCAGGTACGTCTTCCCGCACCCAGGCGGTCCGTACATCAATATTCCGCCCCCAATCGCTTTCCCATATGCCTCATACAGTTCGGGGTGATTCATCGGATGAATGATCTTCATCCGAATCTCCTCCTTCAATCCCTCCATACCTCCCACGTCCGCAAATTTTACCTTTGGTCTCTCAATCTCCGTCGTCCCGCTCGCATTCGTCTCCCCATGCCCCGCGCGAATTCGCCCAAGCTCATCCACATCCCCATCATCCTCAAATCCGTCCAAATCGACACCCATTCCCAACTCGTTCTCAAACGCCGCGTCGGTCAACGATCCATCAGCCTCAATGGCCTTCCGATATTGATGTTTCGCCCCGCTCACATCATCTGTTTCAAAAAGCAACCGGGCATAGAGCAAGTTGGCTGCAGCATTCGCCTCACCTTCGTGTACCAAATGCTCCATAATGACCATTGCTTCCGATCCCTTCCCATCATACCGATACGCCTCCGCCAGCGACACCTTCAACGTGGTATCACGCGGCGACAGCTTCGTTGCCTCAAGATATTCCAACGCGGCCTCACCATGACGAGCAAAACTCGTCAGCGTCTGCGCCAAATGGATCCGCAGAGGCAAATTGTTTGGCGACACCTTTAATGCCTCACGCAACGGCAATATCGCTTCATCACCCGATGCCATAGCCACACACCTTTCGAAAAATATCGTGACTCAAATTGTACGATATTCCTCTTCACCCACCAAACCTTCTGGCCAATTGACTCACTCGTATTTTTGGGTGACAGGTCTCCTCGCAACCTTCTCCAACACCCATATTCGTCCGTGATCGACAGCAATTTCATCACCCCCGGCTTTCTAAACAGACAATTCCCAATTACTAAATAGATGTGAAGAACCTCGTGTCGGACAAATTTACGATTCAGGATGTGTCTTTCATCACGGAGTGATTTCGTCTGTACGTGTGATTGTTCCATCTCTCAATTCACAAAGGCCAGTTTTCCGATCGACTCCGCTTCGGCGTCATAAATTCTGTCAACTTACATATCAGTAAAATCATTCGCGATGAGAACGGCGGGCGACCATTCTCCAGCACACCCTTCAGCGTCTTTACGATAAAATCGCCGCCTTGCGACATATACTTCTCTGTCTTCGTACCCTCTGGAACATCCTCTGTCGTCAAGGTAAATTCCACACCGTCCTCAACCTCCTTCAATTCATAACTTACCTTGCAGGGCGGATCATCCAGATTCGTAAATTTGAACGTATGGGAATACTTTCGTGGCGGATCAAATTCCAGAACCTCACCCACAATCCCGGTGTATTTCCCACTGCGTGTTCGCATTCGTATGGGGGCACCCGGCGCCAAACCCGTCGTATCCAGCATCGAATTAAAAAAACACGCTATCGGAGTGTCCGTCTTCGTGATCTCACGCCACACATCTTCAATTTTCGCACGAATCAAAACGCGATAAATCTTTTTTGACTGCTCAGCCATCACCTATTCCTTCTTCTGATTTCGATTCAACCTGGTACTTCAATCTTGTAACCGATGTTGCCCACAATGAGCTGTACTCGGTCGTCCAACGGTCATATATCATCTGAATCGGTACCGCGTTAAAATAAAAGTGTCGCGACCGACCCTCCTTTACGGACAACACCAGTTCTCCCTCTTCCAGAATCTTTAGATGCTTCATCACCGCAATGCGGCTAATCGCAAAATGACTCGATACCTCATTCACATTGCATCCTGCATTGTTTTTGATTATGTCAAGCATCTCGCGCCTCAGCGGGTGAGCAAGAGCCTGAAACACGTTGTCCATCGATTCAGGTTTCATTGGTAACTATATAGTTACATGTTTGTGCGGCAAAGTCAACCCCCAAATTACAAAAGAACTCAATACTCAATCACGCAATGCAGCTGGTTCCCATACTCACCCAATTTCTTCCTGCCTTCCAAAAACGACAATTCAATCAGGCAGGTAATGCCCACTAACTCGCACTCCATTTCATCCACCAACTCGCAGCACGCCCGCATCGTCCCGCCCGTTGCAAGCAAATCATCGGCAATCAACACACGCTGGCCCGGTTGCACGGCATCCTGATGAACCTGCAACATATCTGTCCCGTACTCCAGCTCATATTCACGCGTATGCGTTTTCCACGGCAACTTGTTCGGCTTTCGAATGGGCACAAATCCCGCTGACAAAGTCTGCGCCAACGCTGTCCCGAAAATAAACCCTCGACTCTCCGCTCCAGCCACCAGATCTACATGTTTGCCCCGGAAAGGGCTCACCATCTGCTCCAGCGCCATCGCCAATGCCCCTGGATTATTCAACAATGGGGTGATGTCCTTAAACACGATCCCCTCTTTCGGCCAATCCGGAATATCCCGTATGAATCTAGTCAAATCCATTAATAATCCCTCATTTCAAGCGTGAACTAATTCCCCCAAAAATCACCCTTACCTCTGGTTTATACCACCATAACCCCCTAACGCCAACCCGTGACCTTGCCGGATAGCCCTCGTATAATGGCCGACTTTCCTTCTCCAACACCCAAAACCCCAAACCAAAGATTGCACGATGAATATGGCTTCAAGCAAAGGCAAAACCAAACTCGAAACGGTCGAACCTATCGGTAAACGCGTCCTCATTCGAAAGGATCAGGATAAGAAGACCACCAAATCCGGTATTCACCTTCCTGATAAGATTGAGATACCAACCCTTACCGGCCGTGTCGTCGCTGTCTCAGCGCAGGTTGACAGTGATGATGACTACCCCATTCTTCAATACGACCGCGTCCTCTTCAATCCCACCGATGCCATTCCTGTGGACTTTGAAGGCGACAATCGCCTCTTCGTTGTCCCCATCGAGAATATCGTCGCTGTTTTCAGAACGGCCGATTGAACCCGCTCGCCATTGCTTACGCTCCGTATTCACACCTTTTCCGAAACGGTATGACCTTGCCGCGGTAGGGGGGTAAATCCGCTCAATGTCCCTCCCTGACCCGTTGCCAATTCAGCCGCTGACCTTTCCTTTCGATCTTACCATCGAAGACCTTCCCGGTTCAAAGTCACTCACCAACCGCGCACTCCTGCTCGCAGCACTTGCGGATGGTAAGTCCACACTCACCGGCGTCCTCTTCTCGGATGACTCCCGTGTCATGCTTGATGCCCTTGCCAGGCTCGGGTTCAATCTCCAGATCGACGAATCTTCGCGCACCGTCACCATCACAGGGCAGGGGGGTAGATTACCGGTCGACTCTGCCGAACTATTTCTGGGCAATGCCGGTACGGCCACACGTTTCCTTACCGCCGCATGCTGCCTGGGTCAAGGTCCTTACACCATCGACGGCATCCCTCGCATGCGCGAACGCCCAATAGGTGAACTCGTCAACCCTCTTCGACAACTCGGCGCCAACATCCAATACAACTTGAACGAGAATTGCCCTCCCATCACCATCTCCGCAGAGTCCATTGCCTCCTCCTCCCTCAGTATGGCTCCTACTCTGTCCAGCCAGTTTATTTCTGCATTACTTCAGATTGCCCCCTGCCTCCCCGAAGGTCTCGTTATTAATTTCAAGGGGCCCATCACGAGCCTTCCTTATGTCAAAATGACTCTCAGGCTGATGCAAGCCTTTGGAGCCCAAATCAAGCACGACTCCGACTACCGTTCTATCAAAATCATCCATACCAATAGCTATCAACCCCAATCACTGCACATCGAACCGGATGCCTCCAATGCCAGCTACTTTCTTGCCGCTGCGGCGCTCTCTCCCGGCAGTCACCTAAAAATCTCCGGCCTCGGCTCGGACTCCCTCCAGGGTGACGTCCGATTCGTAAATGTTCTCCAGGAAATGGGTGCCGCCGTCTCCATTACGCCTAATACCATCGACATCACAGGCCCACCACAACTCGCTGGCATCGACATCAACCTCAATGACATGCCCGACATGGCTCAAACACTCGCCGTGATCGCGCTCTTCGCAGCTGGACCAACGACCATTCGCGACATCGGCAATCTACGCGTCAAGGAAACCGATCGCCTTGCCGCGCTCCACAACGAGCTTTCCAAACTTGGTGCTGCTGTCGAAATCGCTGGCGATGATCTTCACATCATTCCCCCGCGATTGCCAACGGATGGTGCGGGAGGCCGTAACGTGCTTCCGGAGGCCGACATCGATACCTACGACGACCACCGTATGGCCATGTCGTTCGCCGTCGCCGCACTCAATTCGCCTGGTATACGCATCAACGACCCCGCCTGCGTCAACAAAACATTCCCCGATTTCTTCCAATACCTGAATCGACTTCGGTAGCGGATAAACTAAACGACCATGAACAAGCTCTGGCAATTCGCCCTGCAGATGTTGCATTACAAGCGTCTGTTGTTCTTCGCCCTTCTCGGGGCGCTCTTCGATGCGGCCTGCGCCTTCGGTGGATTCGGTGCTCTCATCTGGATGTTCAAGCAGGTACGCCACTTCGATCAGCCCATGCGCGAAACCATCCGCCAAAGCCTCCAGAACGACACCATCACATCAATTTACGCCAATGCTCCCGGGCTTGCGGATTACTTCCCACGCGACAACGTCGCGTGCTTCGCTGCCGTTATGGGCATCCTGCTCGGCGTAACTATCCTCGGCTCAATCGGACGATTCATACACCAATACTTCTCCATCACCGTCGCGCTACGCGTCATCATGCGCGTAAGAAGAGATATCTACCACCGCCTCATCCACATGCCAATGGCAATCATCATCAACGATGGCACTTCCGACAAATTGAGCCGCATTCTTGCCGATACCGCTCGACTTGCCCGCGCCTACACCTCACTCCTGGGCAAATACGTTCGTGACTTCTGCCAGGGTGTCGCCTTCCTCATCTGGGCTTTCATCATTGACTGGCAACTCTCCGCGACCTTTCTCATTGGTGTACCGGTTATCCTCATCTTCATACGTAAGTTCGGCAAGCATGTTCGCCGCGCCACGCGCCGTGCACTTCAGCAAACCGGGAAAATGGTCGGCGCCATTCAGGAAGCTTTGCAAGCCCTCCGAGTTGTCAAAGTGCACGGCGGAGAAGGCTACGAGAGACGACGATTCAATACCATCAACCGACGCGTTCTCGCGGAAGAAATGTCTGCCCGAACGGCTCGCGCACTCACCAGCCCAATCGTTGAATCCATTGCTATTGCCGCCGTAATGGGCGTTGCGACCTTCGCCGTCTGGCTCGTCTACGAACATGGTAGAAACATCGATGATCTCGCTATGGTACTGATGGCGCTTGCCATCGCCGGTATGACCATGAAGCCCATCGGTAATCTCAATAACAACCTTCAGGAAGCCGCTGCCGCTGCCGATCGCATCGACGAAATCCTCTCCATGCCTGTTGAGCCGTGCGCTCGCGGTCTGGGCGACTTCCGTGGCAAACGACTTGCTCTACATCAAAAGTTTGTTAAGTTCGAAAATGTCTTTTTTCAATATGACGGCACTGAAGAGCCGGCTCTTAGAGGCGTTAACCTTACTGTTCCCCACGGAAATGTTTGTGCTATCGTTGGCGGAAATGGGTCCGGCAAGAGTACGCTCCTCAACCTTCTCCCACGCCTTTACGGTCCGACCAGCGGTCGCGTCCTTATTGACGGACAGGATATTGGCCTATGCTCTCTCCGTAGCGTCCGAAGGCAAATTGCAATGGTTACACAGGAAACGGTCCTTTTTGACGGTTCCATACGGGACAACATTGCATATGGCGCCCGCCATGCTACCGTCGAAAAAGTCGAAGCTGCCGCCAAAAGAGCCTACGCCCACGAATTTATCTCGCAACTTGCCGATGGTTATGACGCCTTGGTAGGTGAGCGCGGCTCCCGTCTCAGCGGTGGCCAACGTCAACGTATCGCCATCGCGCGCGCCATACTTCACGAACCGGCAATTCTTATCCTTGATGAAGCGACCAGCCAGATCGACGCCGACTCGGAAGCGAAGATTAACGAAGCCCTCAGCCAGTTCGTACAGGATCGCACCACGTTTGTTATCGCTCACCGATTATCCACGGTCGTCAATGCCGATACGATCGTCGTTCTTCACGATGGTCTCATCGAAGCTACCGGCAAACACAACGAACTCCTGGAAAATTGCGCTATCTACCAAACGCTCTGCCAAACCCAGCTACACAGTGCCGACACTAACCACGACAATAACTGAACCTGAGTACACTCTCAAGCAAGTCCATCCTTTGTGCCTCGCGTACCCAAACGGTCAAACTTGTCCGTATGTGGTCTGTTTTCTCTCATATGACCAGACAGGCATTGGGCGTACTTCGGTAACCACGAAATTCCTAAACCTTTCCTGATGCGTCGCAAAAACTTCCGGGGGCGTAAAAAGGGCGTCTGGAGGGGACGACCAGACGCCCCAAGATGGCGTGAACGCCAAAAAAGCCAGCGCTCACGGAGGCAGGGATGGGCGCCCAAGGAGAGGCGCCCGGCCTGGCAAGCGTAAGGATTGACAACGAAAGGTACTTCTACTCGCCTGACCTGTGTTTTATACGATGTCTATCGGAAAAAGTTCTCGTTTGATGTCCCGATATGTCGATCTCTTTTTTCCCGCCGGCTTAACCCCTACTGGCGGTGTTCTTGCATCGTTTGCACGATTTGGCAGCAATCAGAGCAGAAAAGTGGAAAAAATGGCTAATTTGGTGAAAAAACTCGCACCAGACTTGCAATAGATGTAAAGCCTTGTAAAGTAAGAGGATATACTCTCAATTTGAGTTGAATTGCTATTCCAGCATACTAACGTGACAGAATATTTTCCCTTCCTGCGAAATTTAGGGGTATCGCTCGGCATCTTATCCATGTATATTAATAAAAGGGAAAATGCCGATTATAACGAACAGGGCCCTCCAATTCGGCGTTCAACCTCGCGATTTGAAGCAAAATCGCGATGATATACCTGCCCCAATGCTCGGATTTGGCACGGCTATTGCCAAAACAAATCCAATGCATAAACGTATAAACCATTGAAAGGAGGGGGGGAGGCTATGGTAGCCAACCTCCAGGAATAGAGCGATGCGTAACACACTAGTCAAAGCAAACTCGGTCTTCGGTCGTCAACAGCAACGACGTGCCGTCGCCATGCAGCCTTCTTCCTCAAATCTTTCTAGGAGAGAACAGGAAACGCTAAAGGAGATCCTGCAGACAACCATGGACTACGTCGATGATCCCGCGTTTCCCAAATCCAACGCGCACAAGAAACTCTTCGATGAAGCCCCGGAAATTCCCAAGCCAAATACCAGTTGGTATCACCCCGTCATGGAGGATCTCAGCACGGACAGAAACCTCAAGACGGTCGTTAACGTCGTGCTTAACGCCAGGCAGGAACAGGCCCTTTTCCTCCAGTTCAATTACGCCCGATACCGCGTGGCTAAACTGCAGCAGAAAATCGGTGACAAACCCGTCTCGGATGAACAGGCCCGTGAGATTCTTGAATGGCACGCGCTTTCACAAAAACTGCGCGATCAGATCGCCCAATCAAACCTTGCCCTCGTCCTCGCTATGGCCAAGCGCGTGAGACATAGCGAGATGGATTTTGCCGATCTCATCAGCGAAGGCAACATGGCTCTTCTTCGTGCCATCGATAAATTCAATGTCAGCCGTGGATTTAAATTCTCAACCTACGCCTGTCGTGCAATCCTCAAGGCCTTCAGTCGGTCCGGTATGAAGCACAGCCAGTACCGCCAACTCTTTCCCACCGATTTCGATCCTGCCCTTGAACGATCTGATTTCCAGCGGAAGAAGTTTGACTCGCATGAATCCGAATGCGCCGATGAAGTCATGCACATCGTCATGGATAACCGTGCTGAACTTACCGATGTCGAACAACAGGTTATTCACCACCGATTTGCACTTAACCGTTCTGAAAACGATAGTTCCGTGCCTCTCACTCTTGAGCAGGTAGGCCAGATCGTCGGTCTCACCAAAGAACGCGTTCGGCAAATTCAGAACAAAGCCCTTGAGAAAATCAGAAAAACACTCGAAGGCGAGTACATCAATGGGCCGGCCAATGAGGAAGAGGTCGAAGAGACGACCACGGATCGAAAGGGCGAAAACACGCGTTCAACCAAACGCGCCCGTCGATAAGTTCTGACCATTATCAGGTCAGTTAATCCAAACTTTCCAAACTCCACCCTTCTTCGAGCGGTGGAGTTTTTTCATGATCCACGCGGTTTCTGTATTGGTGTGCGATACATACATGGATTTGCCCATTCTTCGCTGTCTGTTTTTGACAATGTTTGCACACTCCGAATTCAAATTGAAAACACACTTTCCATCCGCTCAAATGCCTCCCCAGCATCAGGCGGGAAAAGTGATCAAAGTGCCGTGATCGATATGCCACGGCACTTTTTTTGATTCGTCAATGGGGTTGTTTCAGAACGCCCGCCAACCGCTTCTCTCCCTTTCTCATCGCCCTGATCTTCAAGAAGTACCGATCACGCCGCGACGGCCGTCTTGTCTCCGCCTCCTGATGCACCTTTCGGCTTCGATTTCTTCATGCCTCCCGCCTGTTGCTGAATAATCAAGCCAATTACCGCCGGCACCATCACCAACAACGGAAGAATGAACGGTTTTTCGGTCAGATGGGTCGCGATACTCGATCGAATACTCTCAACTTGTAGCAGCAATGCCAATGCACCCAAAACCGTTAACACCGACCCGCTAAAACTGGTGAACACCACGACCGACAATTCAAACACAATAAAGCTCAGCAATCCGAAGAACATCAGACCCACCAGTGCCCCCACCCAGTGCATATCCGGGTTGATATCCGTCATCCCGCGCTTCGCGAGCGCAGACGCCAGGCCAACCCAGGCATTCGCCCCGATAAACGCCCCAGCCAACCCGCCCGCTACAGCCACCGCATACTTCATCAACGGCCACGCCAATACCGCCATCAATACCCCCAAGCACGTACCCACAATCATCTCAGACTTCACCGATCCGCCGAGTTTATATCCGACCACCAACCCGGTCATCAATGCAATAATGATCACCATCCATCGATACAACTTAAACCCCTGTAACAAACAAACCAGCCCAACTGCCACGAATACCGCAGCCAACACGGTTGGCAACTGCGACATACTCGATATCAATTCCTCCGGATGCGCCAACGCATCCATCCGGCCAAACATATTAGACACGGCCTCCGCCGTCGAATGCAGATCGCCACCCCCGCTACCTGATTGCGCCTGATTTGCGGCCTCGTTTGCCGCTCCAGCTTTTTCGGGTTGACCTGCCCGGGCAAGGATAAACGTCATCATGGCCGTACTCCTCTTACGAGAGCCTCTTGCTTCCTTTCCTTAATCGCAAAAGCCAACTAAAACAGCCATTGCGACATCAACCGCAACTTAGCCGGTCTCTCCATGACGCAATATTGCAATTACGCGGACCTGTATCCTCAATGCGGCTTACTACTTATCGGTTGAACCTTTGCAAAACGTCCACTGCAACAATGTTCCGATAATCGTAAGTCCCAAGATCGCATACATGCCCCCACGAGGCGTGGTCGGCAGGATATCCCCCAGCAATTCAACCTTATCGCCAAGCTTGTTGACTCCCATGGACATCATCAAGACTCCCAACAAACTCGTGACCAGCGATGCCGCCAAATTCGGCAACAGCAACGCGATCACAAACGCCACCGCGGCTCCACCAATACAAACTGATCCCATGATCCACTTCTCGCCACTACTCAATCCTGCTCCCCCAACTGCACTGCCCTGATCTTCTTCGGCTTCAGTGCGATGTCCATCTCCGTCGCCGCCTTGGTCGTCATGCTTCGATTCCCCGTCGCCCCAAATGAATGAGTTTAACGCACCCAAACTCTTTGATATGCCCTCATCCATCGCCCCAACCATATTTTTGATCTGGACCATATCTTCTTTCATTTTCGTTCTGTTCTCGCCATTCTTATTCTCGTCTCTATCGCCTTCCTTCTGTTCGCCCTCTTCTTCCTTCTTAGGCTTGATCCGGGCATCCAGATACTGCTCATTCACATCCCGAATCGCCTCCTCCACATGAGGCAATATCGCCGGCGGTGTCTGCCCCTGCACAATCATCAGGATCCAGGGCGCCACAACTGCTGTAGCCACCGCCATCACCAACGCAATCCCGATCCGCCACAACATGAAAAACACTACGGCTGATAATATTGCCGCCGCTATCACATAAACTGTCGAACTCGTATCCGGCCAGTTGATTCGAACGATTGACCATGCCGTTGTTGCTCCAACCGCCATTCCAAATACCGTAATCGCCGGACGTACCAGCTTTCGACCGAATAACCAAGCCATTAACCCCATCGATGCTAGAAAAAAAAGAAGTGCATCATACCACCACCAGGGTACAGTCAAATGCCTGTTATCAACCAAGAATTCGAAGTTGCCTTCCAACGTACTGCTCCCTTCACGCGCCCCGATTGACCATCGCATTCCTACCCTTACAATAGCTGTTCATCGGGAAACCGATATCAGCATTGTAGTCCCTCCCAATCAATATCGACACAACAATTACCGATGAGCCACACATGAAGCCCGCCGACAACGACAACCCAATACTTGCCGAATTACGACGCAGAATCGACGATATTGACCAGCAACTCGTCAGGCTACTTAATGAACGCGCAGAGATTGTCGTCGACGTCGGTAACCTCAAACGGACCGATAACTCCACGCCCATCTACGCCCCCGATCGCGAACAAATCGTCCTTCAACAGATCAGGGAGTACAACAAAGGCCCTCTACCCGATTCCTGCCTCGAAGGAATCTGGCGTGAACTCATGTCCGGCTCCTTCGCCCTCGAACGCCCGCTTCGTATCGGTTTTCTTGGTCCGCTTGGTTCTTTCAGCCACCTCGCCGCAACCAGACAATTCGGTTCGTCCGTGGACTACACAGCTTTTGAGTCCATTCCCGGTGTATTCCACGGCGTCGAAACACGTCGCATCGACCTTGGTCTCGTTCCCGTCGAGAACACCATCGGCGGAGCCATACACGACACACTCGATACCTTCCTCCAGACTTCCGCCAGGGTTTGCGCTGAAATCCTAATTCCCATTCAGCACCACGTCCTTTCAAAATGCGCATCCGATGACGAGATAGAAAAAATCTACACCCGCCCTGAAGTCTTTGACCAGTGCCGCAAATGGCTTTCCGACCATGTCCGCAAAGCCGAACGCATGGCCGCCGCTTCAACTGCTCGTGCCGCCGAGGTCGCCGCATCAGATCCGGGGACTGCAGCCATCGGCTCTTCTCTTGCCGCCTCAATATACAACGTACCCATTCTCCACGAGAATATTGAAGATAACCCCAACAATATCACACGCTTCTTCGTCATAGGTCACCAGGCCTCTCGTCCCAGTGGCGATGACAAAACCGCCATCCTCTTTACCACCGCACACAAGCCCGGAGCACTTGCCGAAGTCATCGATGCCTTCCGTGACAAAGGCGTCAACCTGACCCACATAGACAAGCGGCCTTCCCAACGCGTGAATTGGGAATACTGTTTCTTCATTGATTGCGAAGGGCACTCCGAAGAGGAACACGTCGCCACCGCCATAGAGTCTGCCCGCAACCACTGTCTCCAACTTACCATCCTCGGCTCCTTCCCGCGAGCTACCAACGTCCTGCTCTAGTCGCTATTCCCGTCCATTCCTCCGATTCTTCACCTCTTTAAACCCTGATCGCTCCTAATGTCGATGCTCTGGTATGTCCCTCGAACATTCCCCGGCAAACTTGCGTAATAGACCGCCTGCCAAGCGTCATCTTTTGTCAATCACCAGGATCATCCATGTCCTTTGCGCCCTTGGTCTTCTTGCAGCTTGGGTTCTTTATCTCCTCGCAACTTTCTATCCACAATCGATCGATGCCTCCATTGAATCTGCTTCATACATCCATTTACGCTTGATGTGGATCGCCTACCTAGCCTTCTCACTCAAAGCTCATCTTGCCATCGGCGTCTCCATAGCGTTTCTTGGTTTCTTTGTTCTCAGAAAATGGTGGTGGCTCGCATGGTCCGCGATGCTCATCGCGTTTTCCGGTGTTCCCATTCTCATTTACCAGTATTCTTCCCAACCGCCTCCCCAGCTCGCCGAACCTACGCTCAAAGTCCTCTCGGTCAATGTTCTCGCCTACAACTATAAAATCACGCCGATCGCCGAAACCGTAAAAAGTATCGATCCAGACATTGTCGTTCTTCAGGAATTCAGCCCCCAGTGGAATAAATGGCTCCCCGGAGCCCTTCGCGCAACACACCCGCATCAGTTTCTCAATCCACGTGGTGGCGCGTGGGGCGCAGCCATCTTTTCCAAACACCCCTTCAAACAACAACAGGTCATTCCATTTTCCGAAGACCCCGGCATGGTTGTCCACCAGCGCATTGTTATCAGCTTTCACGACCAGGATATCGCCATACACAACGTTCACCTTCTCAATCCCATGTCCCCCTTCGGCTTTAAGCAAAGTCGCCTCCACCTCGCCGAATTCCTCGGTCACATTCGTGCCGAGAAACTCCCTGCCGTCCTTGCCGGCGATTTCAACGCCGTACCCTCTTCCACGCCCATAAAGGAAATTCTTGCCCTCGGCTATCATTCGGCACATACCTTCACCCGGCCGAAACCCTGGACCACTTGGACACCGACGCTCCCAGTCCCTCACGTCCCGGGGCTCATCTTGGACCACATACTCACCTCCAAAACACTCATTCCTACTAAATTGCAGGCCCACGATGCCATGGGCTCAGACCATCGTATGATCCTCGCCACCATAGGCTTTCCAAAACCCTGACAATCCCGGATATTCACCGATACATGGCTGATTTGCTCGCCAAACACTCTTCTAACCAAAAAAGTCTTGCATTTTTTCGAACCCTCCATTAAGATGACGTCTGGCGTTTCCTTTGCGCCCATATACCCGCTCCCACCTTGTTGCGGGTCGACGGAAAATTGAGAGATTTGATCATACTCCACGGAGTTATTAAAAATTGGCGTCTCGAAGGATTGATCACGTTGGGCTGTGCGCACTCATGGCGATTGCTGTCATATGTGTCGCACCTTCCGTTTCCAACGCCATCACCATTAACCTCTTCGGGACAGGTGCCAACCAACCCGACTCCGCCATAGGCGGTGGCAGTCTCATGGACATCGCCCGTACGGCTGCGGATGCTTGGGAAAACGTTTTCCTTGATGATCACACACTAAATATTACTATCAAATGGGGTCCACTCCCAAGTAACACCATCGCCCTCCACGAGGCTGGCGCGTTTAGCGGAAACCCTGTTCGCCAGGCTTCCGCAACCATCACCTTCGACAACGATAGTTCTCGCGCATGGTTCCTCGACCCTACGCCAAACTTGAATGAGGAATGGTCTAACTTTTTCTCAGAAGAACGCGATCTCGGCGGTGGAATCATCAACATCAGAAATACATACACCGGGTATCGCGGCCCAAGAATCAACCCCGGCAACCTGACACCTTTCGACCTGTTCTCCGTTGCTATACACGAAATTGGTCACGCGCTTGGCCTCAGCTCCGCCAACCCCGCTTACCATGCTGAGTCCTGGCCAGACAATGAAATCAACATCACCGCGCCCCTTCCCTTTGCCGGCTCAGTAATTCCAACCAACAATGCCCAGACCCCTGCCAATTCAAGCTCATCCAATGCCCACTTTAGTTCCGCCATCCTCCCTCACACACTTATGGTCTCCGGCCTTCCTCAGGGCATAAGGCGTCTTCAAACCCATGCCGACATTCTCGCCAACGCACAGCTAAGCCAATTTCGCAACATCAACCTCAACCCGCTTCAAGTCATTCCTGCTCCCTCAACAGGAATCCTTGCCCTCACGGGCCTCGTCTTCGCTGCGCTCCCGCGAGGTATAAAACGTAATCTTGCTGCGTAATTCAACACGCGGTGGAAACAGGATCTGCGATTGATCCAATCTAGGCGCTCGGTACTCATCACACCGGGCGTCTTTTTCTATGCGCGATTCAACTCTCCCTACCCGCTCAATTCCCCAGCGAATCAAATGTCCAGTCATCCAGAGGTGTATATCTTCTCGAATCACACTCAATTCCAACGCCAAACCCCTCCGTCAATAGGCTCGTTACATCGACCTTTCCCTCGCGAATTTTGAGCGTTGCAAACCCTTGCGCATGTCGCTCATAAACATCGCCATGCTTCTCCAGAACAGCCGCCTGGACGTCCTCCTCATACATGCTCAAACCCAGGAAATAGTGATGCCCGTTTCGTTCAACATGCCCCACACCCAGCGTGGCCGCCACCGCTGTATCCTGCAACATGGCGATTGGCCCAACCTGACACAAATCCTCACCACTAAGTACAAGGCCCTCGCATTCGCCCTCGCGATGCCGATGCTCCAGTAAACACGCATTGGCAACACTCTTAAACACCCCCTTGCAATTTTTATGAGATGTCCCCACATACCCGCAATCCAGCGCGTCCGTCAGACTGTTCAGTCCCCCATCCGATTCATCAATAATGATCGGCGGCCGATCCACCCATCCAATCAATTCATCACCCAGCTCCTTCCCCAATGCCACATCGCGATGAAACGGCTGTTCGACAAATAGCAACCGCGACATAAACGCTTTCAATTCTTCTGCGCCACGCAGCACCCGCCACAGCTTCTCAAACGGCCCTACGCTCCGGTAAAACTCATTCCCATCCAGTGTAAACTGATACTCCCCCTCGCTCTCCTCCAAAATCTCCGCAACAACGCCGAGCCGCTCAATATCCTTTTCTGCATCTCCAGATAACTTGATCTTGAAATGCGTCAATCCATACGCCCGGATGCACGCCTCAAGTGATTGGGGCAATCCGTCATCGCACCGATCTTCTTCAGCAATATCTGAATCCCGTAACGCATCCGCCAAACCCACCGTATGCCGCACACTCACCTCATGACACGGCTCAACCGGCAGCAAATCATCCGGTTGCTCTCCCGCCAATTCCGGATGAATCTCACCCAAATGAATCCCAAGCAAATTCTGTCTCAACGCATTTCCAAAACTATAACCCGTCGCCCGGCAATACCCGTCTATGATTGCTCGCTCAATCAAACTCACGCCGAATGACCACAGCAGGGGCGGATACCCCTCACCTGTCGCCCAACGCATCTGTTGCACATAAATCGCCTGCCATAAATCAAACACCGAATGCGCACTGCCCAACTGTTCCGCAAACCCGCAAGCCGTCTCAATCACATGCAACATGTCCGCAAGGTCCGCCCGGAAATCCGTATTCGGATCCTTCGTAAACCACTTGGGCGGCAAACCCTCGGAACTCAATCCAATGTGCTCCTCCCCATCAATGCTCATCGTCGCCCGAACAAACAAATGAGGTACAGCGGTTAGCGACGCAATCCCGTACTTAAAGGGAAATCGCGTCCGCATGTTCAGCACATGCATCTCAACCTTCTTGACCTTAATACTCATCGAGTCAATCGATCCTTATCACGATTTAACTTGACCCTTCCGCTTACGATTGTCGCCACCGCACGCCCCTTCACGCTCCACCCGTCAAACGGGCAGTTTCGACTCTTGCTCTTAAAAGCGTTCACATCAATCACCCACTCCTCCTCTGGATCAATCACAGTCACATCCGCATCTGCATCGGATTCCGGATCGAGCGTTCCTTTGCACTCCAGTCCGCAAAGTTCCGCAGGCGCAACCGTCATCATCTCGATCATCCGGGGCCAGTCAATCACCCCGCCATCGATCAACGCCTTCGCATACAGCGCAAGTGCGCAGTCCAATCCAATAATCCCAAACGGCGCGTTCGCAAACTCATTTTCCTTTTCCTCCGATGTATGCGGCGCATGATCTGTCGCCAATACCGTAATCACCCCATCCTTCACACCCTTCAGCAACCCTGCCACATCTTTCTTTGTTCGCAACGGTGGGTTCATTTTTGCATTCGTGTCATAGTCCGTACACGCCTCTTCCGTCAGAAGCAGATGATGTGGACTAACCTCACCCGAAATCGACTGCCCTGCCTTCCGCGCCCGCTTAATAATCTCCACACCACCCGCCGTCGTCACATGTTGCGCATGATACCGACACCCGATCGTCTCGTTCAGCATCACATCACGCTGAATCATCAACTCCTCCGCCACACCGGGCCACCCCGTCAACCCCAGCTTCGTCGCCGTTACACCCGCATTCATAACCGCCCCCCGTGTCAGCGATGGTTCCTCGCAATGCTGCATAAAACACTTCCCCGTGGCCGCAACGTACTTCAGCACCTTCACCATCACACCCGCGGACACCACCGGCGAACCGTCATCGCTAAAACCTACAGCCCCGCTTCGCGCCATCAGTCCAATCTCCGCTAACTCCTCTCCCGCTCGATTCTTTGTCGCAGCGCCGATCGCAAATACGTGGCACTGATTCGCCCTCGCCGCCTGCTTATGCACAAACTCAATTCCCGTCTCGTCATCGAGTGCCGGAGTTGTGTTGGGCATACAGCAAATACTCGTAAACCCGCCATTGATCGCCGATGCCGCCCCCGTCGCAATCGTCTCCTTTTCCTCCTGGCCCGGTTCTCTCAAATGGACATGCGGATCAATCAAGCCCGGCGAAACAATACAGCCGGAGGCGTTAAATACCGCTCCCTCAGGTTTGGACACACGTCCAACCTTTACCACCTTCCCACCTTCCAAAACAACATCTGTCTTTTTGTCCAGTCCCGTTGCCGGATCAATCACCCGGCCGTTCTTTATCGTTAACTGCGCCATGACGAAAAGGTTAGCCGCTTGCCCGCAAATTGCAATGCCAAATCCCACCTTTCACCCGTTCCAAACCCAATCTCGTCTACGACACTTCGGGTCAGGTGAAGTTCGCAGAGCTCTGAAAGTTTACGGTATCCCGGCTGACGATTGTGGTCAGCGAAATCTATCAATCGAATGCCGTTCGATCCATATAGCCTCTGTCACTTTCTATTCGGTTGAAGAAAATTTGATTTATTTCATCCATCCGCTTGACATGAGACTCTGGATGTACGATAATTTCTGTAAAGACTGAAATGAAGGAAAATCAATGCCCCTCACACCCATACAACAGCGTTTCATCCTTCACTGGGGCGAAATGGGTGCCAAGTGGGGTATCAACCGGACCGTCGCTCAGGTACACGCACTTCTCTATATATCCGAAAACCCCCTCAATGCTGAAGAAATCACCGAAACGCTCTCCGTTGCGCGCTCGAACGTCTCCAACTCCCTCCGCGAGCTGGTCGGCTGGGGAATCGTCAAGACCTCCCACAAGATGGGTGATCGTCGTGACTACTTCCACACCCTCGAAGATGTCTGGGAAATGTTTGAAGTCATTGTCGCCGAAAGAAAGAAACGCGAAATCGACCCCACCGCACAACTTATCCGCGAATGCGTCGAGGAAGCCGGAAACAAAAAACGCGAAGCCTTCACGCACAAACGACTTACTGAAATGCTCGACTTCCTCGAAACCATGACCTCCTTCTACGACCAGTTTTCCAAACTCCCCCGCGATTCCTTTCTCCGATTCGCCAAAATGGGCGCCAAGCTCACCAGCTTCTTCGGCATTACCCCCCGAAAAAAATCAACTAAGCCCAAATAACTCACACTTGAAACTCGTCATGAATATTCTGCCCGCTACAAATCTGATCAACGACTCTTTTTCCCCATTTATGTGCCCATTATGCTTTGGGATTTTTCGCTTTGTCAAGACTTCCGGCTCCATTTTTTTACCCCTATATTTCTGTAATAACAGAAATTACAGAATTAACCGCCTGCGTTAGGCAAGGAGCAAACCATGAACTACCTCGAATACACCTACATCACCTACCTCACCCTATCCATCGCGATCACCATCTGGGTCGCACGAACACTCCATAAGAACGGCAGGGCATTCCTCATCGAAGCATTTGCCGGGAATGAATCCCTCGCCGACTCCGTCAACCACCTCCTCGTTGTCGGCTTCTACCTCCTCAACGCTGGCTACATCACCCTCACACTCAAATATGGTGACAAACCCATCAACCTCTCACAATCCATTGAATTTCTCTCCACCAAACTTGGTCTCGCACTCATCGTCCTCGGCGCCATGCACTTCGCCAACATCTACATCTTCCACCGTCTGCGCAAACGCGGAACACTCCATCTCGTCCCACCCCCCGTCGAACCTGACCAAACCATCGAACCCGTCACCCTTTGACGTGTCAATCAACCCCAACACCCGCCCGGGAGGTGCCCCATGAAAACCCTCTACGTCCTCTTCGATTCCGACTGCGGCTTCTGCATCCGATGCATTCGCTGGCTAAGCAAACAACCCAAATTTATCCCCATGAAATACTTCCCACGCGCCGCCGCGATCGTCAACGAAAAATTCCCCAACATCATCGATCCCCAAAAACTCGACGAAATGATCGTCATCGCCGACGACGGCGCCGTCTACCGCGGAACATCCGCCTACATCATCTGCCTCTACGCCTTACGTAACTACCGAGAGTGGGCACTCCGTCTTACCTCCCCCATCCTAAAACCCCTTGCGCGCATTGCCTTTTCCAAGATTGCCCAAAATCGCCTCCGTATCTCCCGCTGGTTCAACCTCTCTACCGACAACTGCCTCGCCACCGAACTCCGTACCTCCCACATCCACACCACCTGCGACCACAGTACTTGTCCTACACCCACCAACCTAATACCAAAAACCCCCGACTACTCCCACCTCATCGATCCTTACCCTCCTCGCTCGGCCACACCCTCCAGACTCAAACCGCTCAGACTCATCTTCCTAATTGCCCTCGCCCTTGTCCTGCTCTTCCTCATCTCCGACATCATCATTCGCGCCATCATCCTCATCATTCTCGTCGGCACACTCTGGCCCCACCAAAACCCCCACCAACCCTCTAACCAAACCCTCGAAGCTCTCAACCAACACCTTAATAAAAAGGAGTCTGTGCCATGAACACGCGCCATCCGCCCCAATCTAATAACCCCCGATTTCCGTTCAAAAGAAATACCAGGCAATTCATCGTCTTCACCCGTTTTCGTCTCTCCATCCTAATCCTGTCTCTTATGGCTATCGGCATTTATTCTCTCACATGGCTATTTCCCTGGAGTCTGATCGACCTCTTCTTCGGTGGCAAGATAATCTATGTGGTTCTCATTCCATTTCTTATTTTCACTCTATCAGGACTCCTTCGCTTCCTTATTTCTCTTTACTGAAATCCCAATGTAATTGACAATGGTTCAATTAACGCTTTATCCGCAAAGATCATTCCATGACTTCCTCCCCTCCATCCAAATTCGAACATTCCCATCGCATTCGAAAGAACCCCCTCAAACCTTTCGTGGTCCTTATGCTCATCACCCTAACACTCACCACCATTTTCCTCGTCGGCGCCCCAATCCTCCGAGCACTTATCATCGTTCTCTCACCGCTTCTCTACCTGTTTCTAATCCCCTCACTCTGGCCCGTCACCCACAAACCAGGATCATTCGATCCTCCTCCCACTGCCCCTGTAGCTATTCCAGGAAAACGAAGTGTCGCCAGGTGTTTCTGGTTAGTAGCACAATTCGTTAGGGTTTTGTATCTGTATGTGGACGTTATATTTCAAGTTTTTGCGTTTCTCTTTGGTGCACTTATTGCCTGGCCTCCGTTAGTTCTCATCCCCCTTGTTGGCTTATTCCATCCCGGAATGTACGATCCAAACCACTGCAAAAACACCAATTCCCAATCCCGGAATCGAAACACCTCTCCATGACATATTCCCGTCCAACTCGTCCCTACCCGGCTCCCACCAGCCCCTTCCTAATGCACCAACGCTGGCAATACCTCCTCTTCGCCCACTGGCCAATCTCACCCTCCCTCCTCCGCCCCCTTATCCCATCCTCCCTCACCCTCGACACCTTCAAAGACGCCGCTTACATCGCCATCGTCCCCTTCACCATGTCCAACATCCGCCTCCGCCGCTGCCCCTCCATACCCGGCACATCCGCCTTCCACGAACTCAACGTCCGAACCTACGTTACCCACCATAACAAACCGGGCGTCTGGTTCTTCTCACTCGATGCTCACCACCGCCTCGCCGTCGCTGTAGCCCGTCGTTGGTTCCACCTCAACTACAAATTCGCCCGTATCTCGCTCCAACACCAAGACCAATCCATCCACTACACCTCCACCCGCCCCGACCAATCTGCCCAATTCATCGCCCAATACCAACCTACCTCGGATCCCACACCCTCCTCTCCCAACTCCTTCGAACACTTCCTCACCGAACGCTACTGCCTCTACACCACCAACAAACAAAACCAACTCTTCCGCGGCGAAATCGATCACGACCCCTGGCCACTCCAATCCGCCTCCGCACAAATCCATTCCAACACCATGCTCCAGCCCCTCCATCTCACACTTCCCGACACCCAGCCCCTTCTCCATTACTCCCAATCCATCGACGTTCGCATCTGGCCCCTCCAACGCGTCGAATAACAATCACTCAATCCTCAATCACGCAAACGGAAAAACCCACGCCGCCAACATCGTCAACACCAGGCCCGCTACACCCATCAACGCCATCATCGCCGATGCCGTCTTCAACGTCTCACCTTCCGTCATTCCACTCATCTTTCCGATAATCCAGAACCCCGAATCATTCATCCATGAAATCGGCTTAGACCCACAACCAATCGCCAACGCCAGATAAACCGGGTGATAACCCAACTCCGCCCCCGCCGCAATCGGCCCGACAATCCCCACTGCCGTTATCATCGCCACCGTTGCACTCCCCTGCGCAATTCTCACCACCGTCGTAATCAAAAACGCAATCGGCAATAGATACAACTGAGTCGCCGGTATCACCTTCTCAATCTCGCCCGCAATATTCGTCTGCCTCAACACATGCCCAAACGCTCCACCCGCCGCAGTCACCAGAATAATCACACCGCCCGACGCAAGCGCTGCCTGCACCGCCCCCGATAGTTCCTTCGCGCTCTGCTTCTTAAACTTCACCAGCATCCACAACGCAACCCCCGCCGACAACGCCAGCGCCAGGTTCTTATTCCCCAACACACCCATGACCTCCTTCAATCCCTTCATCCCCTCACTCAAATTGCCCACTCCCGTCGTCGCCATCGTCAACGCCGTATTCCCCGCAATCAACAACACAGGCAGAAGAATCGGCAGCAAACTCAACCACAACGGCGGCAACCCCGCAGTGTCCCGCTCCGCCAACTCCCGCAACTCCTCCTCACTCAACTCAGCACTCGCCCGCAACGGTATCTCCCACTTTCGATTCGCCCACAGCGCGTAAAAGTAACCACATGTCACCGTCCCCGCACCAATCACCAATCCACCCAACATCATCGCTCCCAGATCCACCCCCAACTCACCCGCCACAAACAACGGCCCCGGCGTCGGCGGAACCAAACTGTGCGCCATCGTCGCTCCCGCAACAATCGTCATGATAAACAAAAGATAATTCGTCCCCGTCCTCACACGCATTGCCTTCCCCAAAGGCATCAGTAAATAAAACACCGTATCAAAAAACACCGGTATCCCCACCGTAAACCCACTCGCCAGAAACGCCACAGGCGTCCGCTTTTCCCCCATCAGATTCTGCAATGACACCACAATCCGCATAGCCGCGCCGCTATCCATCAAACACTTCCCAATCACCGCCGCCAGCGCAATCACAATCCCAATCCCCAAACACGTCTTCCCAAACCCCACCGCAATCCGCTCACCAATATTCTTCCCCACGTCTCCTTTCACACCCGCCATTTGCGTATGGTGAATCACACGATCATCTGCCGCCACCTTCAATGCTCCGGTTTTTCCCGTAAGATTATCGAGTCGATACCCCTTCTTCTCGCCTTTTCCCTTCATTTCCACCAACATCCCCGTCCCTACAACCTCCCACTCCCCCTCAACTTGCCTTAACACACTCACCTCCCCCTTAATAACCTTCTGCCTCTTACCCTTCTTCAGCGTCACCACCCCTCCCTCGCCAACCTCCACGATCTTCACGCCCTCGCTCCTCACCCCATTCTGATAAACAAACTCACCCGGCGTTATCAACGCCACCACCAATGCCGCCCCAATCAATGCCAAAAAAGCATGCAACCGAAAATACAAAATCCCCCCAATCACCAAGCCCATCCCCACAAGCAATATCAAAATCGGCGACATAAACCCACCTGTCCTTCAACAAGCAAATCATTCACTCTCGCTATACTCAGCCCTTCAAGGTACGATATTTCCCCACATAACACCAGCCCGGATCACACCAACATGACAACACCCGAAGACTCCTCACTCAGAAAAACGCCCGACCAACTCCGCAGCCATCGATGGTTTGGCCCCGATGACCTCCGCTCCTTCGGCCACCGCTCCCGCGTCAAACAAATGGGTTTCGCCGCCGAAGACTACGAAAACAAACCCATCATCGGTATCCTCAACACCTGGAACGATCTCAACACCTGCCACACCCACTTCCGCGATCGCGCCAACGAAATCAAACGAGGCGTCTGGCAACAGGGCGGCTTCCCCGTCGAAATCCCCGTCATGTCACTCTCCGAACCGTTCATGAAGCCCACCACCATGTTCTACCGCAGCCTCCTCGCCATGGAAGCCGAGGAAACCATACGCTGCTATCCCCTCGATGGCGTCGTCCTGATGGGCGGCTGCGACAAGACCACACCCGCCCTCATCATGGGCGCGACCGAACTGGACGTCCCTGCCATCTACTTCCCCGCCGGTCCCATGCTCAAAGGGAATTACAAAGGCATAACCCTCGGTTCGGGCAGCGACTCATGGAAATACTGGGATGAACGTCGCGCCGGAAACCTCACCAAAAAGGAATGGTTCGGCGTCGAAGATTCCATCGCACGCTCGCCGGGACACTGCATGACCATGGGAACCGCGTCGACAATGACAGCCGTAGCGGAGACTCTGGGCCTTACACTTCCGGGAGCCTCGTCAATCCCCGCCGTCCATTCCGAACACGCACGCATGGCCACACGCACAGGTCGCCGAATCGTCGATATGGTCTGGCACGATATCAAACCCTCGTCCATCCTTTCCCAGCCAGCCTTTGAAAACGCCATCACCGCCGATATGGCCATAGGCGGCTCGACCAACGCCATCGTCCACATTCTCGCCATGGCCCACCGTGCCGGCGTTGACCTCACCCTCGACCACTTCGATGCCATCTCGCGCAAAACCCCTTTCATTGCCAACATCCGGCCCTCTGGCAAGTACCTCATGGAAGACTTCTACGACGCCGGCGGACTCCGCGCAGTCCTCAAGAACATCGCCTCCCTCCTCCACCTCGACGCCCCAACCGTCAACGGCCACACCCTCGGCCAAAACATCGAATCCGCCGAAACGTTCGACACCGACATTGTCCGCCCCCTTAACAACCCCCTCTCTCCTGAAGGCGGAACCTTCGTCCTTCGCGGAAACCTCGCGCCTGACGGCTGTGTCATTAAAGTGATCGCCGCCGAAAAACACCTCCTGCAGCACACCGGCCCGGCTATCGTCTTTAAGGACTACAACGATCTCGCCGCAAGAATCGACGACCCCGACCTTCCTGTCACACCTGAATCCGTCATCGTCCTCCAAAACGCCGGCCCTCTCGGCGCGCCTGGAATGCCCGAATGGGGCATGCTTCCCATACCCAAAAAAATACTCGAGCAAGGCCATCGTGACATGGTCCGCATCTCCGACGCCCGCATGTCCGGCACAAGCTACGGTTCATGCATCCTCCACGTCTCACCCGAATCATGGGTCGGCGGTCCCCTCGCCCTCGTCCAGACCGGCGACACCATCACACTGGACGCCCCAAACCGCTCCCTGCAACTCAACGTTTCCGATGTAGAACTAGCCCAACGCAAGACAAATTGGTCGCCACCCAACCCCAGATTCACACGCGGCTATGGCAAACTCTTTTCCGAACAAACCACTCAGGCACATCTCGGTTGCGACTTCAAACTCCTACATCGCGGCGAGTCCTCCGGCGAAGCCGAAATCCATTGATACCACGATTCATGCAACGCCGAAGGACTTCCCTCATTCCACAAATCTCCTATCCTCCCCATTAAACGCTGGCGTAAACACCACATAAGCTTCGCTCGCCCCTTCCCCCACATTCTCAACCCAATGCCGCGACCCATGCGGAATATGCACCACATCTCCAACCCCCACCTCATGAATCTCCTCGCCCAAATGCACGCGTGCTTTTCCCTTCAGCATTACCACAGTCAAATCGTGCCGATCATGTACATGCGGCCGCTCCGCCGTTCTCACCCGAGCCACATGATAACTCGCCCACGCCGATCGCTTGACCTCCACCACCGCAACATCCTTTCCTTTCTCCTCCTCCGACCAACGCACACCCTCCAACACCCCAAGCGATGTTACCACCTTCCCTCTTTTTGACACACAACCACCCAACAATAATCCCGTTAATCCAATCACCAATACGACGGTTCGCAGTTGCCTCATCATGCAGACATCTTACTGAAACCAATTTCTCACGCAATCTCTCCCCAAAACAAACAACGACCGGATAAATCCGGTCGTTGCCATTGATTTCGCTATTAAAGTACACGTTTGGGATGACTCTCTCGCCTTCACCTTTCGCCATTCATTGCCGCGCTAGTCGAAACACACGATCCAGCCTCAACACCTCAAACAGCCGCTGCACACGCTTGCTCACGCCTCTCAAAACCAGCTCCCCGCCTTCACTCTTCTGCGCATGCAGTGTCTTCAGCAACAAACCTATCCCCGCGTCTCCAATAAACGTCACGCCATTCAAATCCACAATAAGACGCTCCGCACGACGTCCCAGAGCATCCCCCAGAACGTCTCGCATCTCGCCTGTGCGACTCAAATCCAGTTCACCTTCAAATCGAATCTCTGTCTCAGCCATTTCAAATGCCCCTTTCTTGTCGTTATGCCTCTTAATTCCATTCGCGCCTGTTACATCATTGTTACCTTTGCTGCGGATCGGGTTATAACGCTTAATCGTCTTCTCGAAACCGCGTCCGAATCTCAGCATGCTGCTATCTAAAGTGCTGTTCATAGTCATGGCGTTGCTCCTGATGTCTGCTTTATTCCCTGCAAACCTCAATCTCATCTCGTCTAATACAACATACGTATTAAACCGCCGGGTGTTGCACTTCTCGCTGCAATTACATCACCGTTACTCCCATTCCCACCACTCTCCTCCCCCATACGTGGCAACATTGGCACACTTTCCGCCAACCTTCAACTTTTGGCTTTCCTCACGGGACGATGTTCGTCTATAGTGACGCCCGAATGAACCCCCCCAACCTTGGAGGACTTTAAATCATGATGATGGCTCCCGCATTCTCAATGGTCGCGATGATGCTCATTTCGATGGGCCCGGCTACCCTCTCAATCCCGCCGTTACCCGAAGACAAGACGCTATCCGGGATCGCGCCCCCCAACTCGATCCTTTACATGCAGCTTTACGGCTCGGCAAATCCTGATCCTAAGTCGACAAATCGCGTCGAAAGGCTCATGGCCGAACCTCAGGTTCAGAAGTTCATACAACATATTGAACAGCAGGTTCGCGCCGCCATGTCTCAGGGCATTAACGATCCTAATGGTCCCCAGGCCCAAGCGGCACAGCATGGCTTTCTTCTGCTCAAGACTGCACTTACTCGGCCGGCTTCTATCTTCATCACTGATTTCGCCAAGAACGCCCAGGGCGGGCCTGATATCACAGGTGGCCTCGTCATTAATGTGAAAGGCCAGGCCGCGCAAGTCAAACGTGCGCTCTCTTTCTTCGAGATGATGATGTCCGGTGGTGGAAGAAGACCAGGCCCCGGTGGCGCAGGCCCACCTCAAGCCAAGGATATCAACATCAATGGCGTCTCCGTGCGTGAACTCCCCCAAATGGGACGCGGCGCACCCGGCCCGATTCGCTGGGGCATTGTCAATGGCTACGCTTTCATCTCTATCGGCAACGGTATGGCCGAACACATCGTCTCCAAGGTCAAAAACCCCGGCGCCGCCCCTGCGTGGCTTTCAAACGCCAAATCAAAACTCATGATCAAACGCCCCTCGATGGTCATGCACATTGACCTCAAAGCGGCACTCAAAAAACTTCCCGCTATCGCCCCCAATGATCGCGAACTCGCAATGGTCATGAAAGTCCTCAGTGCCATGGGATTGGACAACGTCAAGGGCATCGACTCCGTAGCAGGACTCGGTGAAGATGAATTTGTCACCAAGTCCCTCCTGAGCTTCGACGGCGCGCCGAAAGGTATCTTTACGTTGTTCGATGGCGCCGGTCTCAAGAAATCAGCCCTGCAAAACATCCCCGCCGATTCAACCTACGGCCTTGCCTTTACCCTCGATGCTCACAAAGGCTACTCGCTCATTAAGAAAATCATCAGCGAAGTTGATAAGGATGTACTGGAAGAGTTTGAGGAAGGCGAAAAAGAAATTCGACAGCAACTCGGCTTCGACATCAACAATGATATCCTCAAGCACATCGGCTCAAGCTGGACGCTCCACAACGCCCCCAGCGAAGGCGGACTCCTCTTCACCGGTCTCATGGCCACCGTCAACATCAAGGACCACGCCGAACTCGCCGCATCCAACGCCAAGCTCTTCGAATTGCTCAAGAAAATGAAGACGCGCGAACGACGCGGTAAACGGCACGAGATTTTCCAGGAAACGTTCTACAGAGGCTACTCCATCTACTACGGCAACATGGGGCTTGCCGAGGGCGTTCCCTTCGCTCCTGCCTGGTGCATCACCGATACATCTCTACTCGTCGCCCTTTTCCCCCAGACCATCAAGGCCCACATCGACCGTATCAAGGCAGGTGGCGGAAAATCACTCGCCACCAACAAACAGGTCGCCGCACTCCTTAAAGATAAGAAACCCATCTCCGTCGCATACGTCGATACTCCCGAACTCGTCAAAATGTTCTACCCCATCATGCACCCCGTCGCCGTCATGATGTCACGCGAACTCGCATGGGAAGGTTTCAATCTTGATATCTCCAAAGTCCCTTCTGCCAACGTCATCCTCAAAAACCTCAAGCCCAACATCGCTTACTCAATACGCACCAAGGATGGCTTCTACAGTGAATCCCACTCCAGCCTTCCCGTTGCTGACGGCGGTGCTGCAGCACTCATGATGTTCCCTGCCTTTCTCTTCAGCACTCAGGCCGAAATGCGGGCGGTACCACCCGCACAATTCCGCGGCAACATCAAACGTGCCAGACCGATCCGCAAAGGTGACGCCAAACCCCTCGCCCCCAGGAACGGAAAAGTCCGCGAAGCCGCATTCAACTTTACACCACCATTCCACCTCAAAAAAGCGGGCTAAACCTGACCCACAACACTAACCCCCTAAATCCGCCGACTTCAAGTCGGCGGATTTTTTCATCCCCTTCCCCTACCAAATACCGTTTTACTTAATCCTCCGATACCAACTTCATCCACCGCATAAAAAAGCCCCACCAATCTGGCAGGGCGTCAAAAACTCACCTGTGAATCTCAATTCAAACCACCCGTTTCCCCCTCCTCAATCCAATCCCCACCAGACCCGCCGCCATCACCACCAAACTCCCCGGCTCCGGAATCGGATTTGAATTCCCAAGAAGCTCCATTCGAAACGATCCCTCCGAAGGCGTTGTCAAGAAGGAACCCGGCGAAGTAATGTCCGGCACAACAATCTCCGCAAACACATCGAAAAAACTTTCGATCCTGAAATGACCGCCCCCAATATCCGTTACCGTGGTCTCACCGAGCGAAGCCTGCCCTGTACTCTCCAGCATCTGCACCGGAACGGCTTGCGGTGCTCCAAACTGCACCAATTCAGGAACCGGCACGGTCCCACTTAGATCCATCGACAGGATTTCCGTATCCCACGTCCCTGTAGACTGCCCCGCCTGCCCCAGAACAATCATTTCAATCGGCCCTTCCAGGACCACAATCTGCGGCGCCAGCGACACTTCACCCACTCCCGGAAAGTTCACAATCGTCGTCCCCAACGTCCCTACAAGTGTCGCGTCAAAAGTGTAAGTCACATCAGGACCGACCGTGTTCCTCCCCGTCGTCGCCGCATCCGGAGCCAGGACGGGATCCTGCAGAACCATCCGCAGATCATCGGTCGTGAAAAGAACAGGCGTTCCATCCTTGTGCACATACGTCCCCCCATCAGGCGGCAAATCCGGACTCCCCGCAAAAAAACCACCCATCGCAAATCCACTTGCGCCGAATAACACCATTACACCAGCCAATAATCTCAATCCGATCATCTCTAAACTCTCCACTGAAAAAAGAACTTGATTTGTCCGACCAGTCTTTCCGCACACCTATCCCGCACCCGGAATCACGCCCTCGCCAACCAAAATCCTACCTCAACCCCCGTCTTCCCGTCAACTCTTTTATCCATACCTAAACGTAACAACACTCCTATCCCCTTTTTTCAGTCAAAAACCCTCCTCGTGTCCTCCAGATTCAACTCAATCCACCTAACCTGCTACCTCAACAATAAATCCCTCTCGCCCTTCCTTGACGACTCTTCTGCATACCCCTCATACAATTAACTTACTCCCGGGAGCAGTTCAGGAAAAGAAGCACCACCCATCACCGTTCGAGAGTCCACCATGCCCCTCATCCAATGTCCCGAATGCAATCACCAAATTTCCACCGCTGCCCTCTCCTGCCCCAATTGCGGCCATCCCACTGGCGAATCCCCCGACAATCCAGCAACTTCAAACTGTCACAAATGTTCCGCCCCCGCGACCACGAAATGCCAGGGCTGCGGTACGCTCTCCTGCCCACAACACCTCCAACTCATCAACAATGAACTTCGATGTGAATCCTGCTACCGATTCACCAGAAAGATGAACACCATCATTACCATAGTCTTTGTAATTGTCGTCACAACAGTTGTTATTTGGATGATTTTGAACCCCCGAGTGTGAAGCAAGTCTCAACCCCCTTCAGCCACTTCACGATCGTCTTCTTTCTTCAACCTACCAGAATATGCGTTCTCCTCAGCATTCTCCCTCAATATCTCCACTTCCAGCAGATCCCCTATCTTCGCATATTCCTCTGGATGCGACACAAATTCCAACCCCATTTCATGGATCAATACCAGTATCCTGATCCCCCGACTCTCCAACCACACTCCATAATCCTCCACCCTGGAAACTCTTGCATTAACCACATTGCCCGGATCAAATGTCATACCGCCACCCAAACCTGAAAACTCTTGGCGTCTTTCTACCCATCGCCTACCCCTTCCAAACCAGCACCGGATTCCGCGCCGCCCCAACCTCATTCAACCTCCCCACAGTCGCCTCTCTAGGCGCCGCCCCAGCCCCACCCGCATCCGCCTCAATCTCATCCGCAATCTTTTCCATCACCGCCACAAAACGATCCAGCGTATCCTTACTCTCCGTCTCCGTCGGCTCAATCATCAAACAATCATGCACCGGCCAGTGCATCGTCGGCGGATGCACGCCATAATCAATCATCCGCTTCGCAATATCAATCAACGTCACACCGCAATCCAGCAACGCCTTCGGTACCGTAATAAACTCATGCGCACAGTACTTTCCCGCCTTCGCATCAAAATAGGGCGTCTCATACCGACCCGCCAATCGAGCCGCCAGATAATTCGCACATAACACCGCCGTCTCACTCACACGCTTCAAACCGCCCGCCCCACACGCCCGGATATACGTCCACGCCCTCACCAGCACACCCACCTGTCCGAAGAACGCCCTCACCTTCCCAATCGTCTTCTCACGACCCCAATCCAGACGATACTTCGCCTCCCCTTCAACATCTTCCTTTACCACCTGCGGCACGGGAATGTAATCCGCCAGAAATGACTTCATCGCAATCGGTCCCGCCCCCGGCCCACCACAACCATGAGGCGTCGAAAACGTCTTGTGCGTGTTGTAATGCATAATGTCCACCCCAAAATCACCCGGCCGCGCAATACCCAAAATTGCATTCATATTCGCCCCGTCCAGATATACCAGCGCCCCCGCGTCATGCATAATCTTCGCAATCTGCCCGATCTGCCCGTCAAACAACCCCGCGGTATTCGGGTTCGTAATCATCAACGCCGCCGTCGTCTCATCCACCTTCGCCCGCAAATCATCCAGATCTACCATCCCATCCTTCGACTTCACCAGTTCCACACCCGCCCCGCACATCGTACAACTTGCAAAGTTCGTCCCATGAGCCGTATCCGGCGCCAAGACCTTCTTCCGCTCTGGCGCATTCCCACCCTCAGGGTCATTAAAGTACGCCGAAATCACCTTCAACGCCGTCCACTCCCCATGCGCCCCCGCGCATGGTTGCAAACTCGTTTCATCCAAGCCCGCAATCTCCGCCAGCCACACCCTCAGTTCATACATCATCTCCAGCAACCCCGCCATCCCTTCGTCGGCCATCAACGGGTGCAAGTCCGCAATCCCTTCCATCCCCGCTGCTACCTCGTTAATCCGCGGGTTGTATTTCATCGTGCACGAACCCAGCGGATAAAAATTCCCGTCAACTGAAAAATTCCGATGGGCTAGGTGCGTGTAATGACGTATCACATCCAACTGACCAACTTCCGGCAAATCAGGAACATCCCCCAATATTTCCGGGGGAATTTCCCCCTCCGGCACATCACATGCCGGTAAATCCACCGCAATCGCTCCCGCCGCATGTTTTTCAAATATCAACGGTTCTACCGGACGCTCGCCACGATCCTTGACCACTACAGCCTCCGTTCGCTGCTCACCCACCTCAATCTTCACTTCAACCGCTTCACCATCAGCAACCTTCATCACGTCACCTCCCCAAGTAAATCAACCAACGCGTCAATCTCATCCACACTCCGTTTTTCGGTCACCGCAATCAGCAATTGATTATTCTCTCCAATTCCCAGAACCTTCTTCATTGCGATCCCCGGAGAAATCCCTCGTTCGTGCCCCGCCTTCACAACCACCTCCGCATCCGCCGGGCAGTTCACCACAAACTCATGGAAAAACGCGCCGTCGTCATACGCGAGCGAATGCCCCTCTAACCCGCCAATCCGTTCCGCTGCATAGTGCGCCTTGTGATAACACTGCCGCGCCGCCTCTCGCATCCCCTTCGGCCCCATCGTCGTCATATACACACTCGCATACACCGCCAACAAACCCTGATTCGTACAAATATTCGATGTCGCTTTCGCCCCTCGAATATGCTGCTCCCTCGTCTGTAACGTCAGGCAAAAACCCCTCCGCCCATCCGCATCCGTCGTCTGCCCGATCAGTCGACCTGGCATCTTTCGCAGCAACTTTTCCTTCGCCGCAAACAACCCCAGCCACGGCCCGCCCGCCTGCAGCGGCACACCCAGCGGCTGCCCTTCACCCACCGCAATATCCGCTCCACAGACGCCTGGATTTTTCAACAAAGCACACGCAATCGGGTTAAACACCGCCACGCCCAGTGTCTTGCCTTCACTATGTCCCGCTTCAAACTGACCCTCCCAGTCTTCAATCATCCCATACACGTTCGGCGACTGCACCACGACAGCCGCTGTGTCATGGTCCATTGCACCCTTCACGGACTCAGCACTCACCACACCTTTTCCCTCTTCCGCCTTCAGCACCACCAGTTCCACCGGCAACGCGGCACAACTCGTTCGCAACACAGCCAGGTAATGCGGGTGCAATGTCTCCGCGACCAATACGCGCCGCTTCCCCGTCACATTGATCGCCATGAACACCGCCTCTGTCACAGCACTCGCCCCTTCATACAAACTCGCATTCGCAATATCCATCCCCGTCAATCGCGACACCTGCGTCTGAAATTCAAAAAACACCTGCAGCGATCCCTGCGAAGCCTCCGCCTGATAAGGCGTGTATGCCGTCAAAAATTCACCACGCTTGCCCACGTCCCCAACAGTCGACGGAATGAAATGGTCATACGCTCCGGCGCCCATGAAGCAAACGGACTTTCCCGCAGACCGATTCTTACCCGCAAGCCTTCCCAATTCACGCTGCAATTCCAATTCACTCGCCCCCTCAGGCACTGCCAGGCCACCTTCCAACCGATACTCCACCGGCAACGAGGCGAATAGCTCTTCAACGCTCGCCACGCCAATCGTTCCCAGCATCACGTCTCGTTGCTCATCCGTTATCTGCGTATAATCCATAACCCTGTCAATCCGTCCTTTGCCCGCCTTACACGGCCCTGCCAAACCAATCGTCCGATAAGGCTCGTAGTTTAGCAGGTCGATATCACACAAGTCCAAACCGCACCCACCCTTTCCTGCATATCTTGGTCAACCCCTACGCATACAATATCCACGCCCATGACACACGACCCCAAACACACCGCTGTCATCATTGTCGACCACGGCTCCAGACGCGCCGAATCAAACCAGATGCTCCTGGAAGTTGTTTCACTTTTCGCTAAAACTCAAACCTATCCCATCGTCGAGCCGGCACACATGGAACTCGCCCCTCCCTCCATCGCCGATGCCTTCGACACATGCGTCAGGAAGGGCGCCGCAACGGTCATTTGTCAGCCTTTTTTCCTCCTCCCCGGAAACCACTGGAAAACAGACATCCCCGGCCTCATGGCCGATGCCGCAAAGACTCATCCGAATGTCAATTGGTTGGTCACCGCCCCCCTCGGCCCGCACAAACTTATGGCCGACATTATGAACGATCGTATCAAAAACTGCATCAAGCATACCGCCGGAAATGCCCCACCCTGCCCAATGTGTGAACCGCTCGGCGGGTGTCAGTTTAAGGCCGGACCGTCTGCTTCATAAATCCCATCCGCCTCGACGATTCCCTCCGCCTCTACCAGCGAATCCGTATCCATATCCGGGTCCGCTACTCCAATACCCTCGTCGCCAAACAGGCCGTCGCCTTCGAGTGAGTCCGAATTCACCGCACACGATGCGCTCTTGGCACTGCCCATGTCCTGTTCCAGCTCATGCAGCTCCACGTTCAAGTGCTCAATGATGGATTGTGTTGTCGCAATTGCCTGATCAAATGCCGACTCACATTGATGCACACGCTCGCGTGTCGCATAGCGCGAGTACTCCCGCTGATTCTCTGCCTGGTACTTCAATCGCATCAAACGCTCAAGGACAGCCTCCGCCTTATCTCGCGCCGCATTCGTGCATAACAGAAATTGTTGATCATCTTCAAGCCACATCAAACTGCTCCCCGACACATTCATCCTCACGTGTCACTAAGCTGCTTTCTCGCCCTGCCCGCCGATCCTGCCCGCTCTACTCCTATTGTCGGCCAATTCAGTCTCCGTCTTTTGCTCCATAACCTCCCCACCCTGCATTTGCGGCACTGCCTCTCGCAATGCTTTCAGGATGGCCTCAGCATCACTACGCTCACGCAATGCCTCAAACTGCTTCACCACACGCTCCACATGTTCCCCGCTCACACCCTCAGTTTTCACAATCCTCACCGACGCATGTGCTGTCTTCAGCATATCTTCACCATCATACGCCAACTCCTCATACAACTTCTCGCCAGGGCGCACACCCGTATAAACGATGGCCACATCCGTGCCCGGCTCCAGGCCGTTCGCCCGTACAAAACGCTCTGCCATTTCCACGATTCGAATCGATTCACCCATGTCAAGAACAAACACATGGCCGTCTGCCTGTTCCAGCGACGCAGCTTGAATCACCAGCAATGCCGCCTCCGGAATCGTCATGAAAAATCGCGTCATCCGAGGGTCCGTCACCGTCAACGGCCCACCCTGGCTCAACTGCTGTATCCAGATCGGAACAACGCTGCACGCCGACCCCAACACGTTTCCAAACCGGACCATCGAAAAAACCGTCTCACTTCGCTCCGCCATGTGCTGCACATACAACTCCGCCGCTCGCTTCGTGGCGCCCATCACCGAGGTTGGATTTACTGCCTTGTCCGTACTGATCATCACAAACCGACCCACACCCGCGGTATGCGCCGCATCGGCAATCGACTTGGTTCCAAAGAAATTATTCACCATCGCCTCACGCGGATGATCCTCCATCATGGGAACATGCTTGTGCGCTGCCGCATGAAAAATCACATCAGGTTTGCAGCTCTTGACCACCTCCAGCGTCCGTCCCGCATCGACCACGTCATGCAGCATCACCCGGCGCGACACGTTTCCAAACTTGGAACCCAGCTCTCGGTCAATCTCAAACAATCCGTTCTCACTCCGATCCATCAGCGCCAGTTCGCTGGGACCATACCCCGCGGCAATGCGCGCAAGCTCTGAACCAATGCTACCGCCCGCCCCGGTAATCAACACCCGCTTCCCGCGCAAGGTCCGATCGATACTCCCTTTATCCACCTCGCGATTCTCTCGATCCAGCAATGCTCCCGGGTCCACATGCGGCGACATCGCATTCACGCGCCCCGCCAACATATCTCCCACCGTCGGGATGCGTCTTACCAATACACCCAACTCATTTAACCGACTGATGACTTGCCCTGCCAATTCAATCATTGCGGTCGGGATACTCACATACGCAATATCGATCTGCTGCACACGCACGATGAGTTCAAGGTTCTCAACCACTCCCAGCGAACGTATCCTCATGCGCTCGTTCAGTTGCGATTCATGCAACACAATGCAACCCGTCAAATGACTCGCTTCACCCCTCGACTTCAACATCCGCCTCACATCTCTCACCTCGCTTGGTCCGCCAACAATAACCGTTCTCCCACATCGTGCCTCGCAAATCCCGATGCTACCTTCGAGTTCCGTACAATCTCCCGTGGACATTCCTGACGAGTCAGAAGAACTTCCGGGGATTCCTGGGGATGGGGTACCTGTTCTTCCGAACAGGCGCCCGATTGAACTGAACATAAACATAGCTCGTTCCTGTTTTGCTGCCGATCCGTTGCGTTGGTCCTACCAGATGCCCAAACTCGGTGTTACGTCCAACCATTCGACCCAATCGCTACAATCGACAAAGTCCACTCCTTTCATATCGGCGTAAAAACACCCCCTCAATCAATCAAACAGCCGAAACCGCGTCCGAAAACGCCCATTCGCCTGAAGTGTCGCACCTCCGTAGGATTCGCGACGGCCAAGCCTTCCCTCGGGGTCAATCTCCGCCACCCAACTGCACCTCATGAACCGTTTCGCTCTGCGGATTTCAGGCTCAGTTGTTCCCGGGTTTAACACCTAAAAACCCTCGTTTCAGACCGTTTTTAACCATTTTCGCTCCCGGAAGCTGCGAAAAATCTCCATTTCACTGGATTTCGGTACGTAAAATACCTCAGGTGGTACCTGGTTTCTTCACCAGGTTTGGCTTTGTCAGCTTTGTAGAACTCGTTCCTGGGACGACTTTTCCCGATCATGTGGGCCCGATACGTAAATATACCATAAGTATTTGTAGATAAACATCTTAAAAAATAATATTTGAATTTGTGTTGCCCACTCTGTTTTTGATAATGAACATTGTTTGTCTTGGTGATGGCGAGCTAAGTCCTTTATTCCCAGTGCTTTACAATAGGCGAATTGACATATGTCCCGATTTTGATACAATACGCCAATGGGTAGTACAACTCCTTCCAGATCAAAGTCCGCCGCAAGACCGTCCAAATCACGGGCAGGTTCATCTCAGAAATCCATAAGTCCTTCAAAATCAAGCACTTCCGTTAAGCCAAAGTCGGTGGCCATTACGAATTACACCACGGCACTGCGTTGGTTATATACGCATACGGATTATGAGCGCATGCGAATGGTGAGGTATAACGACCGGACGTTCAGCCTGGATCGTGTCAAGAGATTATTGGAATATCTGGGTGATCCGCATGAGGAGCTGCAATTTGTGCATGTGGCGGGGACGAAGGGGAAGGGGTCGACGGTGGCGATGTTGGGGAGTATGTTGCAGGAGTGCGGGTATACGATCGGGACGTTTACGAGTCCGCATCTGACGGACCTGCGAGAGAGAATTTCCATTGACGGGAAGATGATATCTCATGGGGAGATGACGGATCTTTTGAAGCTGGTGAAGACGCGGGCGAAGAAGCTGGGGGATGACCAGCCGACGTTTTTTGAGATCATGACGGTGGCGGCGATCCGTCACTTTGCGGACCAGGCGGTGGATTTGGCGATCCTGGAGACGGGGCTTGGGGGGCGGCTGGACTCGACGAATGTGGTGACGCCTCTGGTGGCGGGGATTACGCAGATTTCGCTTGACCACATGAATGTGCTTGGGAAAGACGTGACGAAGATTGCGGGTGAGAAGGCGGGGATCATGAAGGAGGGTGTGCCGACGGTGACGTGTGCGCAGGAGCCGGCGGTGTTGAAGGTGTTGCAGAAACACGCGGATGAGACGGGGGGTGATTTGAATGTGGTGGGTCGTGATATTGAATTTTCGTATCGGTTTGAAGCGACGCGTGAGCTTGGGCCTCATACGCGGGTGTGTTTGGCGACGCATTCGAATAATTATGAGCACCTTGCGGTGCCGTTGAAGGGGGAGCACCAGGCGCATAACTGCGGGATTGCGCTGGGGATTATTGACCGGCTATCGGAGATGGGGTTTGAGGTCCCAGAGTCTAAAATCATAGAGGGATTGGCGAAGACGGAGCTTGCGGGGCGGATGGAACTGGCGTGGGACCAGCCGCGGATTTTGCTTGACGGGGCGCATAATGGGGCGTCGATCAAGGCGTTGATCAAGTCGATCGGGGCGCATGTGCCTTATGACTCGCTGGTGGTGGTGTTTGCGACGAGTGAGGACAAGGATGTGGAAGGGATGCTGGAGCAGATTGCGCTGGGTGCGGACAAGGTGATTTTTACGCGGGCGAAGTCGAACCCGCGGGCGGTGGAGGCTGAGCAGTTGTTGAGTCGCTTTGGTGAGATATCGGGGAAGATGGCGCAGTCGGCGGGGAGTTTGGGTGAGGCGTTGAACCTGGCGGCGCGGGCGGTGGGCCGGGAGGACTTGATTTGTGTGACGGGCAGTTTTTACCTGGTAGGTGAGGGGAAGAAGTACCTGGCGGACCTTGGCGCGAAGCGGGCGAAGCAGGAGGCGGAGTGAGGGAGATGGGGCGGAGGCGGGTTTGTTGTATATGCATATGTGTGAATGGGGCGATGTGTTGTTGTGCGCGGGGCGGGTGGTGAGGGTGGTGTTTGGGAAGAAGTGTAGTGTCAATGAAAAAATTTGAACCTGTCAATGTAATTGTGGTTTTGTTGGGGACCGGCGGCGGCAAGAAAGGGGCGGGGAAGGGGGTTGGTGGAGGGGTGATTTGGTGAAAATGGCGGGGGTGAGTTGAGATATTTAACGTGTTGAAAGGGGGTGAAAGGGTGGTTTTTGGGTGTTTTTTGGCGTCCAAACGGCGCGAAACGGGGGGAAAAGGGATGTTTTTGTGTCGAATAGCGACTTGTCTGTGCGCCCGGCCCGCCGGAATTTGGAAAAGGCTTTTGAGGAGGCGTTTTGGGTGTAAAGTGTTGTGAGTTAAGGGTTTAGGTAATAATTCCGGGGGTTGGCGAATGGTTTGTGCGCACAGGAGGTTCGTTTTTTGGTATCGACGGCGAACGGGGGTAGGTAAAAGTATGTATATCGGGGCGGGTGGAAGGGGTTTCGAAGCATCTGTGCGCTCTTAGGGTTAAGGCGATGGCATAGCGGGGACACATTTATCTTTTGGCTGACTGGGCGACATATTTGGTGGAATTAGAATGAGCCCGAGCTTGGATCGATTTTGTAAGCGGGCATTCGCGATGGACGGTAGAGTACGCGAATGTTATAATTCAAAATAGCCGCTTAGAGTCATTCTGATGTCGATAATGTCAGGTCCAAAATCGCGAATAGCCTGTCGGTGAAGTTGGGCAGGTTCGGGGGCTGGCATTGCCATTAAGGTGTCATTCAGAAGACAGTTGCTCAACTTCTTGGTCGGTGATGGCCGAAATTGGCAGAATGATCAGATTCATCACTGACTTAAGTGTCCAAGGGGCAACTGACTTTTTGTAGAGGACGTGCCATTTATGGAACCACGACATGTTCAGTTTTCAAGTGTTGTTGTTGGAGATGCACATAATCCAACCATTCTTAATCCCAATTTTCTTGAGTGCGAAGGGATTGTGCCAAAGGCATGGGGGTGGACAGTTGATGAGACAGTCACAACACCTCCGCTCGCAATGGTCCGATACGCAAATGGTGTGAATATTACTGTCGAACACGGTAAGCTTCAGATCACTGATCCCCATGTCGAGAACGGCCCAGCTGCGAGCAAGATATCCGAAGTCGCGGCATCGTACATAAGCATATTGCGACACGTAAGATATACGGCAGTAGGGAACAACTTTCAAAGCCTGATCCCGATCCCTAATCCAGCTGGTTTCCTGAGAGATCGATTTCTGAAGGAAGGGGGTTGGAGCAGCTCGCCATCTGACATGGGTGCTATCGAGTTGAAGGTAAGTTATCCTATTGAGCCAACTGGCCGCCTGATCTTGTCGGTCGGTGCTGGGGAGGCAAAGTTGGAAGACAATAATGATCCGGAAGAGGTAATTGTTTGCAATGCGAATTTCAGTAGAAAGTGTGAGGGATCCGTCTCGTGGGAGGAAGCCATCGGGTATCTTACGTGCTTTCAAAATGACTGGGAATCATATAATATTGCATTAAGCTCGTTGTTTGAGTCCGAATTGGAATCCGCGTCATGATTGAATTTGATGACATAAATACTGATCATGAAAAGATAGATATGCAGGCCCAAAGGATACATCGGGATGCGTGGGAGGAATATGGCGAGTTGTCTAAGCGTCACAATTTAGGACGACTGTATCAATGTGATTTAGTCAAAATTTATGACGAGAATTTTTCGGATTCAATGGTTTCTTCCGGCAATAGATTTGAGGCAGATCATGAAATCCAATTTTCCGTGGAATACAGCGGAGGTGAGTCGAAAACGCGAATTTCAGATGTGCGACACGATAGGATGGAGTTGCTGCGCCAATACCGAGCGTACTTTTCGACGATGAATTCGTTAACTGGTACGTTAGTCGGATTACCGACGATTTGGGCGTTTGCAGAGTTGCCGGAGATTCAATCGATTGTACGTCAGTCAAAGGCGTCACGCCGTCGCATTGAAGAGATTGACTGGAATGAAGAAAAAAATGATCGAAGATGTGAGCTGATAGACAAAAAAATTGAAGGCTTGCTTGATGAAAATGAGAAGCAAGAGCTTGAAGATTTACAGAACCAGATGTTGGCGTTTCGTCGAAAAGTTGCCCCACTTCCTCTGCAAGAAGTTCGAGAGTTGCATCAAGAATTGATGATGAAAGCGGCGCAGAAGAGAGGTTAAATACATGCAGCCTTTCCAGTATCCGGATGCGCCTCATGTTCGATTGCATGGTCCCAGCGGCTACGAAAGTTACGATTCATACCGAGATTGGCTTCGTGATGAATTTCACTTTCGTTGCGTGTACTGCTTGAATCGCGAGAATTGGAATCTACAAACGGGGGCGTGGCATATCGACCATTTGCTTCCGAAAGAGTCATATCCAGATAAAGTGGTTGAGTACGATAATTTATTGTATAGCTGTGCGAGTTGTAATTTAGGAAAAGGAAACCGTGAGTTGTCTGACCCGTGTACCTGCATGCTGAGAGAATCAGTAAGTATTTTTGACGACGGGCGAATAGAAGGGAGGACAACTGAAGCTCAGCGTGTAATTGAAGTGCTAGGACTGAATGGCTCTGATTACGTAGAGTATAGAAGCAACTGGATTGGGATATATTCCATGTTGATGAGGGATGATTATTCGAGATTTTTAAGATTGATGGGATATCCATTAGATCTTCCTGATCTTCGACGAAAACAATGTCCGGAAAATTCACGGCCTGAGGGGTTAGACAAGTGTTGTTTTGTGCGTCGAGAGAACGGTGAGCTGCCCGATTATTATTGACGTATAGGGATTTCGGCAGGTGGGGTAGTCTGCAAGATTGATAAGGGGGATGGTCTGTCTGCTTATTTCGGGGCGCAGGAATTGTTGGTGTTTGGCGTTGTAGAATGTGAGGAGTTGTGAGTGGGTTGGGTTGGAGAAGGTGCTGACGCCTGAGGGGCATTGGTTGTGGTTGTGTGAGGAGCATGCGGGGGTTTATAAGAGGTAGGGGGGGGGTGGGAGTGAGGTTTGGTTTTTGTGGGAGGTAGATTGGTATTATTGGTTTTTGGTACGCGCGGATTCTTCGTTTTCCGCGGCGTGCCCCCGACGGGGGCGTCGGGGGTTAATTGTCTTGACAAGGAGGAGGGGGTGGCGTTGTTACCAGCCCAGGGATCTTCTGTTGTGTAGGAGAATTGCGAAGTGTGAACCTGGTTGTGAGTAGATGTAGAAGGTGCTTACACTGGAGGCCCAAAGTCGTTCATGTTCACTGGAGTAGTGCTCCATGAATTGCCTGTTGGGGTCAAAAGGTGTCATCATGGAGGGTGGCGCTTCTCCTTTGGGTGTGTCGATAAAATTCTGGAAATAGAATGAAGTGAATTGTTCATCTTTGGTCATGGGGGCGTTCATCCGGACGAGCCACCAGTCGCGTGATGGGGCAGTTCCGAAGTGGTTTTGATGGATGTAGTGTTCGACCTGCTTGAATTGATCCCGATTCAAGTTCCATATCTCTTGAAGGTGTGAGGTGGGGTTGACGAGTGTGGCTATCGCGGTTGCTGTGAGCATCAGGATGGCGGTGATGAGTGCGATGCCCTTTTCGGCGGCATTGGTGCGTCCAAACTGTTGGGTGGTGCGGTGTACGATGTAATAGAGGGTGGCCCATTGGATTGTGCGTGTGATGGTTGTTGGCGTGTCGGTGTGGATGCTCAGGATTATGGCGGCGGCGAGGCATGAGGTGAGAAAGGTCAGGGGGATTGCGAATATTCGGATGAAGCGGAGCATGGGGGTGTCCGGTGGGTTGGGGTGGTGTATGGAAAGAGTATATGGATTCAGTCGTTGGGTGGTGGGGTTGATTGGGGATTTTGGGTTGGGGGAGGTGTTGACGTCTGAGTGGCATTGGTTGCGGTTGTGTGAGGGGCATGCGGGGGTTTATAAGAGGTAGGGGGTGGTTTTGTGGGAGGTAGGTAGGTGTTATTGTCCCCTGGTTCGCGCGACGACTAGTATTCCGCGGCGCGCCCCAGGCGGGGGCGCCTGGGGTTAATAAGGTTTGGCGTGTTGAGTTTGGTGGGTGTGGGAGATGGGGTGTGGTGGGAGGTTCGATTTGTGTGAGGTTGTTTGGTGATATTGGTTTTGGATTGCGCGACGGGTAGTTTTCTGCGGCGCGCCCCAGGCGGGGGCGCCTGGGGTTAATAAGGGTTGGCGTGTTGAGTTTGGTGGGTGTGGGAGATGGGGTGTGGTGGGAGGCTGATTTTGTGGGAGCTTGTTTGTCATTATCGTCCCCTGGATCGCGCGAAGCTTAGTGTTCTGCGGCGCGCCCCAGGCGGGGCGCCTGGGGTTAATAAAGGTTGGTGTGTTGAGTTTGGGGGTGTGTGGGAGATTGGTGTGGGGTTTGGTATTGGGATTGACGGAGGTAGTT
>JANQQT010000232.1 GCA_028284925.1 Phycisphaeraceae bacterium
AAAACGGCGCCCCCTCACATGTCGACACCTTCGACCCCAAACCCGCCCTCAAAAAACGCGAAGGCGAAAAACCCGACTTCAAACTTGCCCGCAAAAGCAAAGCCGGCGGATACATGCCCTCCCCCTTCAAATTCGCCCCACACGGCAAGTCCGGTCTCGTCATGAGCGAACTCCTCCCCAACCTTGCCAACATCGCCGACGACCTCTGCGTACTCCGCTCCATGCATACCGACGAGCCAAATCACGAACCCGGCCTCCTCATGATGCTGTCCGGCAACCAGCAACCCATCCGACCCAGCATCGGCTCATGGGTCTCCTACGGCCTCGGCGCCATTAACCAAAACCTCCCAACCTACGTCAACATCTCGCCCGGCATGCCCGTTGTCGGCCCTCAACTCTGGTCCAATGGCTTCCTTCCCGGGCGTCACCAGGGCACGTCTGTTGACACCAACAACACCAAAGTCGAAAAACTCATCGCCAACCTTCGCAACCCCAACCTCAAGCCCAACGACCAACGCAAACAGGTCGACCTCATCCAGTTACTCAATCGCCTCCACCTCGAATCCCGCTCCCACGACCCCGCCCTCGAATCCCAAATCCGAGCCATGGAGCTCGCGTTCAACATGCAGGCCGAAGCTTCCGATGCATTCGACATCAACAGGGAACCCGAAACCGTACACAACACCTACGGCCGATCCCTCTACGGTCGATCCTGCCTCCTCGCACGCCGCCTCATCGAACGTGGCGTCCGCTATATCTCCGTCCATTACGTCAAGAAAGGCTCTAAACAACCCTGGGACACCCACAAAAACAACAACAAACAACACCGAACACTCTGCGCCGATTCCGATCAGGCCACCGCCGCACTTCTCGTCGATCTCAAACAACGCGGACTCCTCGATGAAACACTCGTCATCTGGGGCGGCGAATTCGGCAGAACGCCCTTCGCGGAGAAAGCCAAAAACAAAACCCAAGCCGGACGCGATCACCACGCAACGGGCTTCTCCATGTTCCTCGCAGGCGGCGGTGTCAAAGGTGGCTTTACCCACGGCGCCACAGATGAATTCGGAATGCACGCCGTCGAAGACCGCGTGCACGTACACGACCTCCACGCAACCATCCTCCACCTCCTCGGACTCAACCACGAAAAACTCACCTACCGATACTCTGGCCGAGACTTCCGCCTCACCGATGTCCACGGCAAAGTCGTCTCCAATATCATCGCCTGACCTCACCCACAAAGTCGACCCTCTCCGCACCCCGCCTCGCTTGCGAGCCCGCCACACCCAATTTTCTCCGCCATCACCATCCATCCTGTACAATACCCTCTAAACCAACCAAACCCCATAGGTCTATTCCCATGCGAAGTCACACCTCACTCCTCGCCGTCATCATAATCTCCCTCACCTTCCTTACCTCCCCAACCCTCGCCGTCGATGCCCCCACAAAAAGACCCAACATCCTATGGATCACCTGCGAAGACATCAGCCCACACCTCGGCTGCTACGGCGACAAGTACGCCACCACACCTAACCTCGACAAACTCGCATCCCAAGGTGTCCTCTACACCCACGCCTTTGCCACGTCAGGCGTCTGCGCACCCGCGCGATCCTGCATCATCACCAGCGTCTACCCCTCTACTCTCGGCTCGCAATACATGCGCTGCCGAATGAAACTCCCCGACCAGATCAAGTTCTTCACCCATCACCTCCGCAAAGCAGGCTACTACTGCACAAACAACTCCAAACAGGACTACAACCTCGTCGTCCCCCCCGGTGCCTGGGATGAATCCTCACGCAAGGCACACTGGCGAAACCGCAGAAAAGGCCAACCCTTCTTCGCCGTCTTCAATCTCACCATCTCCCACGAATCCCGCATCCGCGCCAACAAACGCCACTTCGAAAACCTCGCCAAAACATTCAAACGCCACGATCCCAAGAAAGCAACCGTCCCCCCCTACTTCCCAGACACACCCGTAGTTCGCCGCGACCTCGCACGCCTCGCCGACAACATCACCGCCATGGATGACCAGGTCGCCAACATCCTCAAACAACTCAAAGAGGACGGCCTCGCCGACAACACCATCGTCTTCTATTACTCCGACCACGGCAACGGCCTACCCCGCTCTAAACGCTGGCTCTACGACTCCGGCATACACGTTCCTCTCATCATCCGCTTCCCCAAATCCCTTCAACACCTCGCGCCCGCCAAGCCCGGCTCAAAAACCAACCGTCTCGTCAGCTTCGTCGACTTCGGAGCCACCGCCCTAAGCCTCGCCAACGTCAAACCCCCAAACCACATGCACGGCAGACCCTTCCTCGGTAAATACCAAACCCAACCCCGCAAGTATGTATATGGAATCCGCGACCGCATGGATGAACGCTACGACATGGTCCGCGCCGTCCGAAATCACCGCTACAAATACCTCCGCAACTACATGCCACACCTCACTTACGCCCAACACCTCGCTTACATGAACCAGATGCCCACCATGAAGGAGCTTCGCCGCCTCGACGCCGCCGGCAAACTACCCTACCCCGCGGGTCAGTTCATGCAAAAAACCAAACCCGCCGAGGAACTTTACGACACCCATAACGACCCTCACGAAGTTCACAACCTCGCAAACTCCCCTAAACACAAACACATTCTCGAAGAACTCCGCAAAGCCCATCTCCAATGGACTCTCCGCACACGCGACCTCGGCTACATCCCCGAAGCCAACCTCGCCGAACGACGCGCCAACCTCACAGGCTACGAATTCGGAGCGGCTGGCGAACAAACCTACCCACTAAAAAAAATCAGAAACGCCGCCATCACCGCAACAACCTCCAACACCTCCATCGATACACTCACCAAACTCCTCAGTGACAAAGACTCTGCCGTCCGCTACTGGGCATGCGTCGGCTTGGCCATCCAACACAAAAGTGCCAAACCCGTCATACCCCTCCTCACCGCCGCGCTCAAAGACCCAACCCCCAACGTTCGACTCGCCGCAGCGGAAGCACTCATCAAACTCGGCCAAACCAAAGACTCCATCGCCCTCGCCGCCTCAGAACTCACCAGCAAGAACCAATGGGCACGCCTCACCGCCGCCATCGTCCTCGACCACGCCGACGGACACGCCACCCCCGCTATCCCCACTATGAAAAAATCCATCAGGACAGAAAAGAAAAACAAATACGTCGTCCGCGTCCTCACCCACGCCATCAATGAACTCAAATGAATACCAAAGCAATGAAAATATCCTAACCAAATTCTCCTCTCTCACGCGCGCATGAAAAAGCCCGCCTTTTCAGGCGGGCTTTCTATCACCAATTCAATTCAGACCCATTTAGTCTGGAACCGTATACATTTGCGCCGAAATTCGTAGCGGACGATCATAAAACAGGAAATCTGCAAGGTCATCCCACGCGCTCCGTCCATTCGTATCGATCGCTTTCCGATTACGGATATGCCCCTGACCCACCGTCGTTCCAAGTCCAACCAGTTCAGGCGACATGTCACCAAAAATCTCGCCTTGCGTTACACCGTCCTTCTGATCACTCACTCGATAAGAACCGTCAATACCGGGTTCGGCAATGCTCCGAGTAGGATCAACCTTATTGCCCGAACAACCGATAGCCATCAACATAAGTCCAGCCGTAAATACAATGCTCAATCTCTTCATTTTGGGAAATTCCTGCCTTTCTGGGGGGAACATATTTGTACCACCAAACCCGCCTCCAGTCAACCCTCAATCTCTACCAATATTACACACACATTCCTAGCTATTTCCCGCTAAATTCAATCCAAAAACTGCTAACTTCACCTCAAATCCCCATCTTTCCCCCACATACGACAACGTGGCCATCCGTGTGGTATAATTCACAAAGGTAATCTTTCCGTTGTCTGCGGTGCGCGATTTGAGGCAGCATGTGCTCGAACCGTGAAGAACCCCAGGGAACGCGCAGGATATTGCGATGGTCAAGCCTCCATCGAGTGGAAGGCCGGGACAGTGCCGCACGTGCCCACCTCTGTATTTGGGGTTCGAGTCCCAAGTCCTCATCGTCACCCGCGGATAGCGGATTTTCACCCAAATCGACCCGTTAAGGCGGGCCGATTTTTTTGTGCACACCTCGCTTTACACGCCATTTACCACGCAATACACACCCGTCCCCCCTTCGCCATACACTCAAATACCCGCACCACATCCAGATTCTTCATCCGCACACACCCACATGATGGCGCCTCCCCAATCCGCCCCTCATGATTCGTCCCGTGGATATAAATATACCGCTCATAACTATCTACCCCTTCCCCGCGGTTCACCCCTTCCTCCAAACCCCTCAACCACATCACACGCGTCAAAATCAGATCCTCCTCCACCGCCTCACCTCCCCTTCCCACTTCCTGCTCCGAAACACCCCTCCTAATTTCACGCCATCCCCAATCTTCTCCGCAACCTCATGCCAGCCCACAGGAGTCTGATAGCTCCCTTCCTCACACCCCAATCCCCTCTCCCCCGTCGAACACCCCATTTCATCCACCACCACCCCTCCCTCCACCAAAT
>JANQQT010000278.1 GCA_028284925.1 Phycisphaeraceae bacterium
CATCAGGGTTGGAGCGTAAATCTTCCATGACGGCGGGATTCACAACTCTGGCAAAGAAAAGGCCTGCCAGTAACAGCAGGATCGCCAACACGGCAATGACAATTGCCGTCCATTTCAATACAGTCATGGCTGAAACATATCCTTTTTGTACCGGTGATGCATTATGGAAAAGCGAAGAATGGGTCGGCACGGTCTGGAGGTGCAGGCACTTTGTCTGGGCACGATGACATTTGGACTCCAGGTGGACGAAGCGTCTTCCCACCTACACCCGAACCAAAACCAGGCCCAACCCCCAAACCCGCCCCCTCCGCCACCCACCACGTCTACGGCACATTCACCATCAAAAAATCCGAACCCTCCTTCAAAGCTGACAACCTCAAAATCTCACTCTACCAATATCACCCCCTCATCGCCGACAAACCCGCCGACCTCTTCGACCACATCATCATCAACGCCCCCAAACACACCAAAGGAAAAACCACCACCTTCTCCTTCAAACTGGCCCAAAAATCCAAAAAGAAAATCAACCCCAAAATGAAATACTACCTCACCGCCTTCATCCACAAAAACGGTAAACGTTTCTACATCGGCGAAATCAACGGCAAACGCGGCATCAACAAAGTCCTCACCAACAAAAAACCCACCCCCACCAAACTCCTCGCACGAAAAATCAAATAACGAGCGCCTCTCCCCTACTTACCCTCCCCAGGCTTCTCCCCCTCCACTTTCCTCCCAACCTCCATCCCACCCCCATACTTCACCACAAACCCCACCAACTCCCCAGACCGAAACCACCCCACCCACATATTGTGACCCTGCCCCTTCACCACACGCAGCGTCATCTTCCCTCCCAACTTCTTATACCGCTCAGCAACCACACCCGAATTCTTATCCAAAGGCACCACCCGGTCCTTGTCCCCATGAATATGAAAAATCGGAACCTTCGCCTTCGCCAATGGCGCCAGCCGCTCAATCGGGTTATGCTCCTTCAACTTCTTCCCCAACGCCTCCGCCGTCATCCCATACGCACCACTCGCACGCCTCAACCCCGGATAGCTCAACAAATTACACACCGGATAAATCCCCACAATACACGCCACTTTCTCCGGATGCTCCACCGCCCAGTTATACAACATCAAACCCCCACGACTCCGCGCCAGCAAACTCGCCTTCTTCCCCATCCCCCGTCTTTCCGTTAGCTCCTTATACAAAGCCGTATACAATGCCCGCCCCTTCGGGCTCCCATACGACTCCCCCACA
>JANQQT010000279.1 GCA_028284925.1 Phycisphaeraceae bacterium
AAGCTATGGGCAATGGACTGGGGGTGGATGATGACATCAATCTGTTTTGCTGAGAGATCAAACAGCCAGTGAGCCTCGATGATTTCCAGCGCTTTGTTCATCATGGTGGCGGAATCGATGGTGATTTTAGGGCCCATTTCCCATGTGGGGTGATTCAACGCCTGTTGTACGGTGGCATTTCGGATTTGTTCGCGGGTGGAGTTGCGGAAGGGGCCGCCAGAAGCGGTGAGGATGATTTTTTTGATGGATCGATGGGATTCGGTGGCGGAGTCCAGTGATATACTTGTATTCGACCTATCTGTGGAGTCGTGGATTCTGGCGTGTTTTTGAAGGTCGTGAGGGGGGAGACATTGAAATATGGCGGAGTGTTCGGAGTCTACGGGTAGTAGATCGATGCCCTGCTTTTTGACGAGGGGCATGACGAGTTCACCTGCGGCAACGAGGGTTTCCTTGTTGGCGAGAGCGATGTGTGTTGACTTCTGGATGGCGGTGAGGGTTGGGGGGAGGCCGGCGGCTCCGACGATGGCTGAGAGGCAGATATCCGCTTCAACGGCGGCTGTGAGTTGCTGGGCGGCGTCTGAGCCGGAGTAGATAGAAGCGGCGGGACAGGCGGCGGCAAGGGCGGGGGCGGCGTCGGGGTCGGATATGGCTAAGTGTTTGACGTTAAAGGCTTTAGCTTGTTTGGCGAGGAGTTCTACATTGCTGCCGGCGGCGAGGCCTACGACGGTCGGTGAGGGGGTCAGATTCTGGACGACGTCGAGGGCGTTGACGCCGATAGAGCCGGTTGATCCGAGGATGATTAGTCTGCGCGCGTTGGAATCGTTGTTTTTGGCGTGTATGGATGGGTTTGAGATGGCGGTTGGCGTGTCGGTCATGGTGAGGAGGACGTCTGTGATAGGGGGGCGCGAGGTTTTATCGCTAACAGTAAGGGGGCGGTTAGTCGTGGGTTTCTGCGGCGCGCGGACCGGAGTCTTTTGATGTATCTTCTTTGTTTTCAGGTGTTTGAGGTTTTGAAGGTGTGGACTTGGTTGAGCGACGGCGCGTCGTGCGCTTTTGGGTTGATGATGAGGAATCGGAGTCGGATTTCTCGGATTTGCTGTCAGAATTCTTTGATTTTGAGCTTGAATCAGCGTTTTTGGAGGAAGCAGAGGATTTGGAGGAAGAAGAGCTGCGCCGGGTTCTGCGGGGTTTGGAATCAGAGCCTGAGGACTCGGAGGGCCGGGGTTTCTGATCGGATTTGTCGGAATCCTGCGATTTTGAGCTTGAATCGGCGTTCTTGGTGTCCGAAGAATTGGATGAAGAACGGGATTTGGATGAAGAGGGGCGTGATGATCGCGAACGAGACGATGAAGATCTGGACCGAGAGGAGGAGGATTTTGAGGATGTTTTATCCTCAGATTTTGTGTTTCCGTTGGCCGATTCTGAAGCGGATGAATCGCCGGAAGTGCTTTCATAGCCACGACTTACGCGGCTGTTGGAGTCATTGCTATCGGCGGATTTGTCCGGCTGCTCGGCACTGGGTTGAGAGGTCGTAGAATCGCTTGAGGAGGATCGGGTGCGGCCACCTCGGCGTCGGCGTCCACGTCGTTGGGAGGCTGATTTTTCGGTGTCTGAGGTGTCAGATTCGTGTTGATTTTGGTCGGAGGAGGGCGTTTTTGGAGTGTCGAAATCGTCTTTTGGGGATGATTTCTGTCGTTTTTCGGAGTCTTTTTGGCGCGAAACGTTGCGTTTTTGTGTATTTTTGCGTGTTTTAGCGTCGCGATTGTGCGCACGGGACTCATTTTCGGGGCGGGACGCGGAGTCTGAGGAATCATCTGAGTCCCGAGCGGCCTGGTCCTGATTCTGCTCGGATGAATCGTCGCCGGAGCGTCTTCTTCTTCTTCTTCTACGCCGCCGTTTCCTGGATTCGCCGGTGGTATCATCTTCGACTGGAATTTCTGCAGCGGCTTCCTGTTCGGCATCTTCGAGCAGGTCATCCAGCTCGTCGAGGTCCTTGACGGAGATTTCGTGTTCACGCGAGAACTGGGGCTTTCTCATGCGGGGTAGTTCCTCTACCTCGATGGGTAGATTGTTTTCGTCGAAGCCCTGGAGGAGGATAGCATCGGGGGAGATGGAGGAACTGATCTTGACTGTGAGGGGTTTGCCCGCACGCTTTTCGATGTTGACCAGCGAGTCTCTACGGCGGTTGAGGAGCATGGCGGCGACATCCGTATGGACGGTGAGTGTGGCACGCAGAACGCGGTCGTTAAACAGCAGGAGTGCGAGGCGTCGCATGATGTCGAGGACGACGGATTCGGCGGACTGGACATGGCCTGTGCCCCGACAGGTGGTGCATTCATCGTAGAGAGATTTTTTGAGCGAAGGTCTCATGCGTTGACGTGTGAGTTGCATGAGGCCAAGCTCGGAGATTCTTAGGACCTTGGATCGTGCGTTGTCTTTGCGCATGGCTTCGCGGAATTTGGATTCGACTTCACGCCGGTGGCGGGCGATGTACATGTCGATGAGATCCAGGACGATCAGCCCTCCGAGGTCGCGGAGGCGTAACTGTCGGGCGATTTCGTCGACGGCCTGGAGGTTGGTGAGGTATGCGGTTTGTTCGGCATCCGTATTGTTGCGGAAGTTGCCGGAGTTGACATCGACGGCGACCATGGCCTCGGCGGAGTCGAATACGATTGACCCGCCGCATTCAAGGGGGACGGTGCGCGCGTGGATGAGATCAATCTGTGATTCGACGTTGAAGGCGTGGAAGAGAGGTACGGAGCCATCGTAGTGGATTATTTTTTTCTGCGTGCGCGGCATGGCGATGCGCAGGAACTGCTTTGCGCGGAGTGCGGCGATGCGATCGTCGATGACGATGCGGTTGACTTGAGGCGGGAGTGAATCGCGCAGCGTTCGGATGATGAGGTCTGATTCGGCGTAGAGTTCGCGCGGGCCGCGGCCGGACTTCATTCTGGACTCGATATCTTTCCAGAGACGGAGGAGGTATGCGAGGTCTCGCTTGAGTTCGGTCTTGGTTTGATCCATCCCGGCGGTTCGAACGATGAAGCCAAAGCCATCGGGGGGATCGAGGTCATCGAGGATCTTGCGTGCGACTTTTCGTTTTTCGGGGTCTTCGATCTTCCTGGAGACTCCGAGTCTTTCCATGTTGGGCATCATGACGAGGAAACGACCGGGTATGGAAAGGTAGCTTGTGAGAGTGGGGCCTTTGGTTCCGATGCCTTCCTTGAGAACCTGGACGAGGATTTCCTGTCCGCGTCTCAGGCATTCCTGTATTGGCGGGCGTTCCTTGCGCGGTGTTTTTCGACCGACGCGCTCGGTGTCCTCAGCTACGCCCTTAGGGAAGTAGCGTGGGTGGAGGTCGGTAATGTGAAGGAAGCCGTTCTGCTGGACGCCAAAATCAATGAAAGCGGCCTGTATGGAAGGTTCGACGTTGGTGACGCGCCCGCGGTAGATGTTATTGACGTGGAGCCCGGCGGAAGTTCTTTCGGCGTAGAGTTCATCTAGCTTGCCGTTTTCAACGATGGCGATTCTACATTCCTCACCGGGAACGTAATTGATGAGCATATCCTGTTTTTGCATGTGATTCCTTGCGCGCCGATGCGGAACGGAAGAGGCAAGGCAGGGATTTGGACGATGTTGATTGATTCATCGTCGGCATCGGCATTTTTCCTGCGACGCTGTCGCTCGATCCTTTCTACGGGAGAGCGATCGCATCGCGATGATCTGTATCGGAGGCCGGTGGAGCGGGTTTTCCCTGAATGAATCGTCCTACCCGCTAAACGACGGTACGCCCGTCGTAGACCTCTGGAAGTACTTTTCTCGTTTCTTCACGCAGGTAGTTGACTACCTGTCGCTCAGAATCATAGGCGGCAATGCGCCGCGCGACACGTTCACAATCGGCAATTGTTACGGCCCGGATTATTTGTTTTATGGCAGGGATGGCCGGAGGGGACATGGAAAGTGAACGTAAACCCAGTCCCAGCAAGGGCATAGCGTATTGCGGCTCGCCTGCCATTTCGCCGCAGATGGAGACATCCACGGCGCCTCGTTTTCCTGCCCGGATAACGTCTTTTATCAGACGCAGGACGGCTGGATTGGCGGGAGAGTAGAGATTTGCCACGTGTTCGTTGGCCCGGTCGACGGCTAGTGTATATTGGACCAGATCGTTGGTTCCGATGGAAAAAAAGTCGACTTCGGTGACAAATGTCCTTGCCATGATGGCGGTGGAGGGGACCTCGATCATGATGCCAATCTGGACGTTGCGGTCGAAGGGGATGTTCTGATCTTCGAGGTCTTCCATGACATCGTGAAGGATCATACGGGTCTGTCGCAACTCGAGCATGTTGGATATGAGTGGAAACATGATGCGAATGGGCCCGAACGCGGAGGCACGAAGAATGGCGCGTAAGTGTGTCTTAAAGAGAGAGAGATTCTGAAGGCAGAATCGAATGGAACGGCAGCCGAGGAAGGGGTTTCTTTCTTTGAGTTCGGCGTGCCGCTGTGTGAATTTGTCGGCGCCGAGATCGAGTGTTCGAATGGTAACGATTTTTCCATCGACCTGTTTGATGGCATCGGCGAGGGTGTTGAACTGTTCCTCTTCATCGGGTTCTGATTCATTTGAAAGGAAGAGGTATTCCGTTCGGTAGAGGCCGATGCCATCGGCACCGTTCTCGAGAATATCTTGAATCTCGGAATTGAATTCGACGTTGGCGTTGAGCGAGATTTTGATCCCGTCTTTGGTGATGGCGGGTTGCGTGGCGATGTCGGCGAGATCAACGGCTCGTGCCTGTATTTGCTGGACGTAGTCTTTGTATTCTTCGAGTTGCTCGGGGTCGGGATTGATGATGACCAGACCGCGGTGTCCATCGACTACCACGGTGTCGGAGGAGGAGATGTTTTTGGTTGCGGACTCTGCACCTACGACGGCGGGTATGCGGAGTGCTCGCGCGACGATGGCGGTATGTGAGGTCCGACCGCCGACATCGGTGACGATGCCCTTAATCGTGGATTTATCGAGTGAGGCGGTTTGAGAAGGTGTGAGGTCGTGGGCGACGATGACGGCTTCGTGGTGCAGGTCGTCAATGTCGGCGACGGAATCTTCGATGAGGTGGCGGAGTACGCGTTTTTCAATATCCCAGATGTCCGAAGCGCGTTCGCGGAAGACGGCGTTCTGGTGGTTGGTCATGAGTTTTGCAAAATCACGCAGGACTTTAGCAAGCGCGTACTCGGCTGTGACGGCTTCCTCTGCGATGTGATCGTGGATCTGGCCAATGAGTGCATCGTCTTTAAGAAGGCCGAGATGAAACGAGAAGATAAGGGCGGTCTCATGTCCCAAGTCATTTTCGACCTGTTCTCTGAGTTGTTCGATGTCGATTCGTGACCGACCGATCGCTTCGTCGAGGCGGGCGTGCTGGTGTGGTACGTCGGAGTGGGGGACGAGTCTTCTGGGTACGTGATAATCCTCGGCGTCGAGAACGACGGCCGGACAGATTGCCACGCCGGGCGAGACAGCGATGCCCTTGATAATCTCCATGATCCGTAAGGTCCGCGAAAGCGTTGCCAGTTGTAGGAACGTAATTGCGTGTTATTTAAGGGTCTTGGCGAGTTTTGCGGCTTTGTCTGTTTTTTCCCAGGAGAAGCCGGGTTTGCCAAAGTGCCCGTGGTATGCGGTGTTTCTGTAGATCGGCTTCTTGAGGTCGAGTGTCTTGATGATGCCGGCGGGTGTGAGATCGAAATTTTCGCGAACAAGTTGTACGAGTTGGCTGTTGGGGATTTTCTCCGTGCCGGCGCAATCGACGAGTACGGAAGTAGGCTCGGGGACGCCGATGGCATAGGAGAGTTGTATTTCGCATTGTTGTGCGAGTTTTGCGGCGACGATATTCTTGGCGACGTAGCGGGCCATGTATGCTGCGGAACGGTCGACCTTGGAGGGGTCTTTTCCGGAGAAGGCGCCGCCGCCATGTGAACCGCGTCCGCCGTAGGTATCGACGATAATTTTTCGGCCCGTGAGTCCGGCATCACCGTGAGGGCCACCGACTTCGAACTGGCCGGTGGGGTTGACGTGGAATGTGATTTCCTTATTCCAAAGTTTGGCGGGGATGGTGGGTTTTATGATGTGTTTGATGACGGCGTCTTTGAGCTTGGCTTGTTTGGCTTTTCCGTTCCATGCGGGTGTGTGTTGTGTGGAGAGCACGACGGTGTCTACACGGATGGGTTTCATGCCATCGTATTCGATGGTGACCTGGCTTTTGGCATCGGGCCGAAGGCCTTTGATGATGTTTTTTCTGCGGCAGTGGACATGTTTGTCCATGATGCGGTGTGAGAGGTGGATTGGGAGCGGCATGAGTTGTGGCGTTTCGCGACAGGCAAAGCCGAACATCATGCCCTGATCGCCGGCACCCTGGCGGTCGACGCCCATTGCGATGTCGCCGGACTGTGCGTGGAGTGCTCGCATGACAGCGCAGGTATCGGCGTCGAATTTCATGCCGAGGTCACCGGTGTACCCGATTTCCCGGATTGTTTTGCGGATGGTGTTTTCTGCATTGTTGAGTGCGTTAATGGCTTTTTGATTGTGTACGGTGACCTCGCCTGCCACGACGACGAGGCCGGTTGTGCAGAGGGTTTCACATGCAACCCGGGCATGGGGATCGTGAGTGAGGAGGGAATCGAGTATGGCGTCCGAGATCTGGTCTGAGACTTTGTCGGGGTGTCCCATGGAGACAGATTCAGAGGTAAACAGGTACGTACTGTTATTATTTTGAGTGGGCACGTGGGCTCCTTTTTGGTTTCGTAGTAACGCCTGGAGGGGTAAATTTTGGTGTACTTTATAGCGGAGGGAGTGGTCGGTAGCAAGGGAGCGGGTTGAGATCGATGCGGGTGTTTGGGGAGAAAACGTGTCTGGAGGTGTTGGGGGTTCGGAATGCGGATCTTGAGGGATTTAGCGGTGGTTTTGAAGAGACGTATGGTAAAGTAACCGACGGGTAAACGTGGATATATCGTGATGAAGTGTGTTTTTATAGGAATTTTGGCCGAATGTGGAAAAAGGTGGAGATTTTGATTGACGCGAGTGGGGAGGGTGTGGCATAATGGAAAATCTGAAAAAGAATGCTCGGCTTCCTTCCTTTAATTGGGCTGGGCAACGGAGATAAAAGGAGACGAAAACCTCAGATACGAACGAGGATCGTCAATGCGTCGCGAGATTGGAATCCGCGCTTGGTGCGTGGTAATTCCTGTAATGTGACGCGGAGAGAAGACAACACCGCAATTTTTGAATAGGTAGGTGCAGTTTTGAAACGCTTGAGTCAAATCGTGCGTCGTTGGTTCGACCGTCATTCGGGTTCTTTGAGTCGGATTGGTGACAATGAAGTAATGGATGGTCTATCTGCGCTTGAAGGCCGTGTCTTGCTGTCGGCGATTCCTGTTACGACGGTGAATGACGTGATTGACGCGAATGATGGCGTCACATCGTTGCGTGAAGCGGTGATTCTTGCGAATGCTGATGCAGCGGCAGACGAGATTATTCTGGAAGCCGGGGCGTATTTTTTTGCGATTGGCGGTCCGGGTGAAGATGGTGCGATGACGGGGGACCTGGATATTCTGGAGGATGTGACGATTCGCGGCGCCGGTTCAGGTGTGACGTTGATTGACGCCGGCGGGTTGGACAGCGTTTTTGACGTGCTTGGCAATAGCAACGTGGATGTTCGTTTTCAGGATTTGACCATTACGGGTGGTGACGGGGCAGGGCGTGGAGGTATCCTGGCGCGTGATGCGGAAGTTATTGTGCAGAACGTGGTGATTTCGAACAACAATGTCGGTATTCGAAACGGCGGGTCCGGCGGTGTTCAATTGATTAACAGTACAGTGCTGGACAACAACATCTCAGGTATCAGCAATACGGATACGGCGATGTTGACGATTGAGAATAGTACAATCGTCGGTAATGATGCCGGCGCTCTCGGGGATGGCGGTGGTATTTTTGTCTTTAATGACAATACAGTGAATATCATCAATTCGACGATCAGCGGTAATACGGCCGGTCGCGACGGAGGCGGTATTTACCTGGCGAGCGGCGGGACGGTGAATATTACGAATAGTACGATCAGTGGAAATACGGCGACGGGTCAAGGCGGTGGTATTGGGTTCGGCGCTTTGGGTGATGTGACGATTAATAGTTCGACGATTGCGAATAATACGGCCGGCGTTGCCGGCGGTGGTATTTCGAACGTGATCGGTAATGTGAGTGCCCATAACAGTATTTTTGCGGGTAACCTTGCGGCGGGCCTGCCTAATGATGTTCGTGGTAATCTGGTGAGCGGCGGGTATAACCTGATATCGAATTCGAGTGATCTGAGTCTGATCGGCGGCAATGATGATCTATTGGATGTTGATCCGTTGCTGGGTGGTTTGGCTGATAATGGTGGTCCGACGCTGACGCATTTGCCGTTGGAAGGTAGTCCTGCGATTGATACGGGTGATCCCGGGTTGACGCTGGTGGAGGATCAGCGTGGTCTTGAACGTCCGTTGGGCGGCAACACGATAGATCGTGGTAGTGTTGAAGAAGAAAGCGTGATGCAGGGGCCGAACCTTCAGATTCTTTCGAACGGTTTGAGTAACGATTTGATTGAAGATGCCGATGGCAATCTGCACGTGATTTACCATGATGCCCAGGCGGGCACGTTGCGTCATCAGGTGCGTGATGTTAACGGCGACTGGAGTCCATCGACGTTGGTTGATAACACAAGTGCCGAGGTCGGCGTGTTTGTTGATGCGGTTTTGGCTGATGACGGGACGACGATTGGCGCGGCGTATTATGATGCGTTTAACGGCGACCTTCGATATGCCGAGTTTGACGGTACGAACTGGACAAATGAGTTGGTTCATGAGCGTCGAACGGTCGGTCTGTATCCGTCGGTGATGTTTGATGATAACGGTAATGTGAATATTGCTTATTACGGCAAGACTTCTGGCGATTTGTTGTTCGCGTCGAACGAAGGCGGGACGTGGGACATTATTCTTGTTGACAGCACGGATGATGTGGGTCGTTACCCGAGTCTTGCGACGAACCCGACTACGGGCCAGCGAAGTGTTGCTTATGAGAATTCGACGGACGGTCGATTCCTGTTCGCCGAGCAGCTGGTTGGTGATCAGTGGAATATCAACACCATCGAAGCGACGGTTGGCGGTGGTGGGTTTACATCTCTGGTGTTTGATGAGTTTGGTCGTCCGGCGGTGAGTTATTATGACGCCCAGAATGCTGACTTGAAATTCTCGATGCGATTTGGTCCTAACTGGTTCAACAACGTTGTTGCTGAGAAGCGATCGCAGGGTTTGTATACGACGTTGACCGTCGAGCCTGGTGAGATTGCGATTACGTTCTACAACAAGACGAATGATTCGCTGGTGCGTGCGACGTCGGCGCAGTTCAATGATCCGTGGGCATTCGCGGAGCTGGCAACCGATGGTGGCCGCTGGGCGAGAAGTGTTGAGCTTGCGAGCGGTCAGTTTGCGTTTACCTGGTTCAGGACGGCGTCGGAGAATCTGACGGTTCAGGTGATTGATCTCTAAATATTGACTGCATGATGCAGGGCTGAGGAGGCCTGTTTCATTGGAAGAGTTGCAGAAGGAAAGGACGGCTGCGAGCGTTGCTCGCGGCCGTTTTTATTTGGTCAGCGGCGGGGCGATTTCTGTGTGGTGTGTTTCTTGTAGGGGCGGGAGGTTGCATGTTTGCCAGTTGATACAGAACAGGCGGCGTAAATCGACATTCATGTTGTCCGTTCGGAGGGAACTGTTATGCGGCAGCCGACTGGGTGGCGTATGAGGTTTGATTTTTTGAAGTGTCGGTTTTGAATTGTCCCATGAGCGATTCGAGTTCTACGGCCCTAGCCGAGAGGTGGGAGACGGCTGCGGCGGATTGTGTGGCGCCCTGGGCGGTTTGATCGGAACTTGTGCGAATGGCGTCTATGTTTGTCGCGATTTGTTCGGTTGTGTCTGATTGCTGAGAGATACGGTTGGCGATGGTCTGGATTGGGCTGGAGACGTTAGCCGAGCCTTCGACGGAGAGGAGGAGTGCGAGGATGACGACGAAGCCTGTGCCGATTTTGCGGCTGATGGCTGTGCGTCGTTTTCTTTTTTTGCAGGGGTGGGGTTTAGCATATTGGGGTGATCAGCCGCGTTGAGATCATTTTGTCTATGAACGTCTTGCGACTTGGGGACCCGAAGGTTCATCTTCTACATCCTTGCAAGAGAATTATGGTACACCCAGGGGAGATGATGGTGTAGTGATAGAAAAGGGATCGGGTTGATGTGGCGGCGGGTTTATGAAGTTATGACCAAAATTGTCCCTATAAGTTATTTGACGTTGCTCACCGCAGTTTTGGGGCGTATAGGAGGGGGGGAGCGTTGCCAGATATGTGTTCGTTGGATTGAAATTATGGTGTATTGGTTTGTGAAAGTTGCAATAATTGGGGGTGTGTTTGACATCTTAGGGTGTAGTGAGCAGGTCGATGTTTTTGGATGATGGTGGGGAGGTTGGGCCGCGTGAAGGTTCGGGCGGTGAGGGTATTGCATTGGGGGTGGGGGAATTTGGTGTGATGTATGAGGAGGTAAGGCATTTGTTGTGGCTGGTCGCGGTGGGGATGTTGGGGGATGGGCATGGGGCTGAGGATGTTGTGCAGGAGGC
>JANQQT010000286.1 GCA_028284925.1 Phycisphaeraceae bacterium
ATACCTTTGCCCCCAGAGCAGCCGGCAACTTCTCAATCCACGACTTCTTCACCTTCGTCATCACCACCCACGCATATTTCCCCGCTAACTTCTGCTGCACTGCCACCACCGTATCCCCAAAATAAACATCAAAAACCTCATCATCATTCATCCCCAGGCTCTTCTTCACCCTCCCCCAAACCGCCGGATGCCTCACTTCCTCCACAATCCCCCACAAATGCTCCACCAGCGGATCATCCCCACCCGATGCCCGCACCTCCGCCAACCTGTCAAACTGAACATAAATCCGCGCACTCTCCGGAACCATCATCACCCCATCCCCAACCTCCCGCACGGCCTCCCTCACCTCTGCCATCTCCCAAACCTCCACCTTCCTCACAACCTTCTTCGCCTCTACCTTCTCCTTGCCGCCACACCCCACACCAACACCCACCACAAAACCAACCACACACCAACCCGCCCACACCAACACCCACCCACACCATCCCCGCACTCGGCCCCTTCCCCAACCACAATCAGTGTCAACACATAACCTCAAACCAAAAACCTCACTAAACCAACCCAATCTCTATCAATTCATTCATTATACCAACCCACCCCAATCCTACCCTGATCTCACCTTCCCGATTGCGATTCACACTTCCCTGGCCAAACACCGCATGACTCGCCATTCACATCCGATTTTGCCCGCTCCCACTCTTCGCAAACCATCCACCACATTCCACCATCGAAAACGGCGAACAATGGTTCCACTGAGAGCCAATCCCGATCTTGTTTGAGCGACAGACGTGTCCTGTCACAACCGCTGCAGGGCACGTCTGTTGCTCAAACAGGATCCGGATGCCCTACAAGTAGTTAGACAAATCCTTGAAGATAACGACAGGTTCAATGCAATCACATCCGAGCTAGCCAGCTTCGCACCTGTTGTGTGGCCAAAAGATGGGTGACCTTGGTTACCAACATGCACAAAAAACGCTCCGATGCCGATACATCGATGCGAAGAATGCTTACCGGTAAACAGTAAATCTTCCTGTAAACCCCGAAACCTTAAACCTCTATACCCCCAAATCCGTCTTCGTAAACAACGATTCAAAAATATACCCCGCCCCCTCAATATTCTCCCGCGCCCCCTCCTCCCGATCAATCGTCCCCGCAATCATCTCAATCTTCGCCCCCGTCTCCTCGATCACCTTCGCCGCCTCGAGAATCTGCCCGCCCGTCGTACAGACATCTTCCACCAGAAACACCCGATCACCCTCCTCCAGCTTCCCCTCCAGTTGCTTACTCGTTCCGTAATCCTTCTTCTGATTCCGAATAAAAACACACGGTATCCCCGAAGCCAGCGACGTCGCCGTTACCAGTGGAATCCCCCCGAGCTCCGCTCCCGCCAGCTTCGTCACACCCTCCGGAATCATCCCCGCAAACAGCTTCCCCAACTCCGCCAACACATCCGGCTGAGTGCTGAACAAATACTTATCCAAATAGTAATGACTCTTCCGCCCACTCCGCAACGTAAACTCACCCTTCAACAAACTCACTTCCGCAATACGCCCCGCAATCGCCTCACGATCAACCGTCGCCGTCATAGCCCTGCTCACTTTCCTGTCAATAAAAAAACCTGCCGAATTCCTAATCCGTCATATCCTTACCTGCCCCGTCCGAATCACCCCCATCACCCACCGCGTCACCTGGCCCATCGGAGGACTCTCCCGGGGTAGATTCCGGGGAACCTTCCGGGCGATCCGCCGCTCCATCTTCAATACCATCATGATCCATGTCCTGCTCCTCCTCAATATGATGATAGTGGTCCTCATGATGATCATGATAATGATCATCATCCCACACCTCATAAGCATGAATAATCATCGGCGGATGCACCGGCGTCCCCAGATCCTTACTCTCCAACTCCACCTTCGCAAGGTTCTCCACCGATTCCATCCCCTCCACCACCTTGCCAAACACCGTGTACTCCCCATCCAGATGCGCACAATACTTCCGGCCAAGACAGATAAAAAACTGCGACCCCGCCGAGTTCGGATCAGCCGTCCGCGCCATCGACACAACCCCCGCCTCATGCCGCAAGTCACTGAACTCCGCATCCACCGTATAGCCCGGCCCCCCGGTCCCGTCTCCCACAGGACACCCACCCTGAATCATAAACTCCGGAATAATCCGGTGAAACGTCAGATTGTCATAAAACCCCTCATGGCACAACTGCTTAAAATGGTTCACCGTCTTGGGCGCCACCTCAGGCAACAACTCAATCACAATATCCCCCTCCGTCGTCTCCAGCCTCACACGCTTCGCCCCACCATCGTCATCACACCCATAATCCTCTTCCTCTTCAATCCATTCCTCCTCCAAACCTTCGCCTTCGACCGCGCCATCACCTTCCACCACACCCTCATCCGACCCCGTGTTTACACCCTCGCCATCTGCTCCCGCTTCATTGTTCTCATGCGTCTCGTCTGTCATCAACCATACCTCCAAATTCACATCAATAACCCACCGCCATTTCCCCCTAACCCCCACCCCAGAACATAGAACCCTCTCCCCTCCAAAGCAATCTCCTCCCACAATCCTCGCATGCACCCCCTTCAGGCATGTAGCCTCAAATCAACACCCCACCCCCAGGACGTTCACCCCAATCACCATCCACCCTTCATCCAACCTCCCCAAACCTCGTCCTATAATCTCCGCAACCCCCTCTCACAGCCTCCAATCCCCCATTTTAATCCCATTCCCCATTTCTGGCATCCCCTTTGTTCTTATACACACGTCGCCTGGAAACTCGCAGAGCAGGAATCTCTTGACGAGCATTGCCGCGAGCAGGAAGAAAGAGACCCGACGGGCCTGGAAAACCCGTCACCTACACAACAACCGCTTGTCCGATCTCACACCACCCGACAAGCGCTCACGAATCAGGGCCGCAACCTTATCAACACCGCGGGCCGGCCGTCGCACCACGATTGACCGGAAGGAAGGAAAAAAATGAAAACCCATCGCATCACCACCGTTCTCACCGCCACGCTCCTCGCGTTCGTCGCTTCAAACGCACACGCAGGTGACCGCCCCCACCACACCTCAACCAGCGTACACGCAAGAACCAATTCCGTACGCATCATTCGATCACCCAAAGCACACCCCGGCGTGGCCGTCTCGCGAACACTCGCGGCACAACCCGTTCACCCGCACATGATCAAGGTCCGTACCTTCGGTCAAACCACCTACATCGATCCGATGGCCAGACTCCACGGCGAATACCGCCTCGATGAAGATCACTCCCTCGTCAAGGCCCAGCGGCTCGCCCGCTCACTCCGTGGCATCACCACCTCGCAAATGGCACACTACGCCAACCTCCGCGCCGCCGCAACCAACACACCCTCACGAGCCAACACCGCAAGAATCATCCGCATGCCACGTCAGGCCACCATCAACACCTCCGCCGTCCTGCGAGTCCGACAAGGCAAACCCCTCTTCATTATCCCCAACCCCGAATACAAACCGGATAAGAAGAAAAAACAGCACATACCCTCCGTCCCGAGACAGCCCAAAATCGATGGCGAAAAAGTCGCCCTCATCTCTCGGTGACGGATGGGCCACAGGCCTACCCTACCCCCTGATCGAGCGAGGCCCGGTGAGTATGCCCGGGCTCGCTTTTTTTACGCGCCCCCAAAAAAAGAAAAGGCCGGCCAACCATCAGCAACGCACACAACACACGCAAGCCAATCAGTCAGCCGACCTCAATTGAACCCATTTTCATTCAAGATCAATCAGTCATAAACATTTATCTCCCATAAAAGTGCCTCAACCGGACAAACACAAAACCCCAACTTTCTAACCAACCGGCACAACACTCACATCGTTGATCAAGATATCCATGTCCGCCAGAGGCGACGACCGACGCAAAATATAAAAACGATCCGTCGATGTCCCCGTCGCGACAAACTGGAACGTGATCTTCTGCCACTCATCCGTGCCCAGCGCAAAAGCCGCGCCGCCGCGCCAGTCCGCAGTCGCAGTCGCCGGATTACCGTAACCACAGTTCACCTTCACATACTCGCCAACATAACTGCTGCTGTTTTCCTTGTACCAGAACGAAACCTCATACGCCTGCCCTTGCGTCAGGCTCAGATCTCTCAAATAAACCTCATGAGCGCCCGAAGGCGAACCACTCGTCTGCAACCGCAACGCGCCCGAGTCATAACTGTTACTACCCTGGCTGTACCGCGATACCGCCGCACGCGTGACCGTAAACCGACTCCCAAGGTTCGTCCAGACACCGTCGTTCGTCGGCAGATTACTCACAAACGTCGACTCAAAATTCGGATTCGACTGAACCACATTCTTCGCAACATCAAACAAATGCACATAAAGATGGCCGTCCTCAGTCTCAATCGAATTCGTGCCGCTTCCATCCGAACTCAACGTAACGGCAGTACCATCACGCGCATCCTCAGCCGTCGCCGCAAACTTCAGCTCCGTACTCGATACCTTGATCACAAAATAAGGCGTATCCACACTCAATCCGCCCGGCAAACTACCCGTCGTGGTCAAATGAACAACATCGCCCGTCTCAAGGTTATGCGCCGCACTCGTCGTCACCGTATCGCCGCTACGCGATGAAATCGTCGGCGCCGTCGATGCTCCCTGGTTCGACTCAATCTTAAACTCAATATTGGTATTCGATCCCGTCTCAAACACATACGTCTGATACGAAACCTGGCCGCGCGTCAGATGCTCATCAATCAACTCGCCCGTATCAAGCAAAACCGTGCCGGAACCACCGTTATCCGTAACAACAATCCGACCTGCTCCATACTCATGCGAATCACTCGCCTCCGTCGCATACGCCACACGCAGCACATAATACGTGTTCGCATCCAGCGTCGCCGTACGCGTCAGGTTCGCGCCGTTCTTGATCTCCAGCGAATTCACATCCGGTCCCGCAAATCCAACATTAAACACGCGACGACCGTTAGATGCATTCGATGATGTCCAACTCCCAAGACCAAACGCGCCTTTATTATCAGCATCACTGAAGATCGTGTTATACCCATGGTCATTCGTCACAATCGGAAGACCGTACGTCGAGAAATGATGATTATTGTTCAAACAGTCATTCCCATAACCCGAATTAAACACCGTCGCGCTCGTAATGAAATTCACATCCTTCACCGTACAACTCGTCGTCCGATGCCCAAGGAAAATAGACGTCGTCGCCCACTCACCTCCTCGAATCACAATCCCGTTACCCTGAACGCCAAACAACGACCAGCCGTCCAGCCGCTCAAATCGACAGTTCTCCAGCGTCACGGAAGTCTCAATCGCAGGATCCGCTCCAGCCGCATGACCAAAAGGCGAATTGTTGATCCGAATACCGTTGGCATTCCCTGAAGACGACGCCCCCTCGATACGACATCCGTTAAACGTCACGTCCGTAATCGCTCTCGGGGATAAATCAATCGACCACGGTGTGCACGCAAACAAATTACACTCCGTAAATCGTGTCGCCAGACATCTCGCACCGTCATAAACAAAACCCGAGGCCAATCCCTCTCCTCGCACAATTACATGCCCGAAGTAGTTGAAATCCGATTGACCGATATGAACCAACGCCTCCGCCGGGTTCATCGTCGAATTCGCCGCCTCCAGCGATAAATGCTGCATGTTGAAGAAAATAAGATTATTCCCACTCGAATCTTCCTCGACCAGAATAATCGTCTTGGGAGAGGTCGCATCCTGGCGAACCGTACTCGTTCGCATCCGCTGACCAACCATCGTCAGATAAATATACTTGCCCTCATCCGGACTACTCCCACTCGCCGGGAAAATGAAATCATCAACATCCCACGTTCCCGATGGCACAAACACCGAACCAAACTCATCAAACGCCAGACGAAACGCGTCAACAATATCACTCGACGATGACCCCGTCGTAAGATGAACATCCGGCGAACCTGATGTCCCGTAACTCGTCAATCCATCATCCCGCGTGACCAAAACCGCAGGTGACCCGCTGGGATCCGAAGTCGGAGCCCCTAAATACTCAATAACCATTTGAAATACCCTTTCTCAAGTGCTTTGGAAAATTTTGCCTTAAAACCCTTCTTGTTTCCCGGATGACTTCTCACCTCTTGTTGCGTCCATACCCCCAACGCACAATCAAGGAGGACGCATATACCGACATGGACTGTTCGCAACCCGGAACCACGCTGCAAATCCGAATCCCGCTCGCCAAAACCCTGAATCTCCCTCAACCATCACTTACTCCCTGATCAAACCCAGCCTCACCCTCTCTCCTTCGCCCTCGACCAATCCCTACGCTTCCGGACATCCCAGTTACCTCCCTAAGTCTCCGCTTTTTTCTCCAAATAAGATACCAAACAAATACCTAACATTCTATCCCCGTGCGCACAAAAAGCAAGCCGCCCGTCCAATTTCATTCAACCTTTTTCAAACACCCACGCACCCCTCATCACCCTACAACTAAAACTCGCCATCACTCCCATCCCTGTGTAAGATGGCCGCCACAAACCCTCAAAAAGGCCACCACCACCATGCCCCAACGAACCTACATCGCCGACCTCGCACCCAACCAACTCGTCGAAGGCGTCTACGCCATCCAGAACACACAGCTCGGCCTCACCCGAAACGGCAAACCCTACCTCAAGTGCCTCATCGCAGACCGCACCGGCCGCGCCCCCGGCCGCATGTGGAACGCTTCCGAAGAACTCGTCAAGGAACTTCCCACCGATGGCTTCGTCATCCTCGAAGGCCAGTCCCAACCCTATCAGGGCGAAATGCAACTCATCATTCAGCACATCTCCGCCCACACTCCCTCCACCGAAGAGCTGATCGACCTCCTCCCCTCCACCACCCGCGACATCCCCTCCATGTTCGCCCAGCTCAATCGCATCCTCGAATCCATCAACTCCCCCTCCATCCGCGCCCTCCTCGATGAATACCTCAACGACACCGACCTCATGAACAAATTTCAGCAGGCGCCCGCCGCTCAAACCCTCCACCACGCCTTCCTCGGCGGACTCCTTGAACACACCCTCAATCTCCTCAATCTCGCCGAAGCCACCCTCCCCCTCTACCCCAAAATCAATCGCGACATCGTCCTCACAGGCATCTTCCTCCACGACCTCGGCAAATGCGCCGAACTCACCTGGGAATCAGGCTTCGGCTACTCCGACGACGGCCTCCTCGTCGGCCACATCGCCCGGGGCCTCGTCTGGCTCAACCAAAAAGCCGACAAACTCGCCAAATCAGGCTCACCACTCTCCACCGAACTCCTCCAGGTACTCGAACACATCATCATCTCACACCACGGCCAGCCCGAATTCGGAGCGCTCAAAATCCCCGCCACACCTGAAGCCCTCATGGTTTCCCTCCTCGATAACGTCGATGCCAAACTCGAAATGGCCGTCTCCGCCGCCCGATCCGAAGCCAACAAGAACACCGATGACCTCGGCGGAAACTTCACCGAAAAAATCTGGGCGCTCAACACCAGACTATACAAACCTGACCCCCTCGAACACGAAATCTCCACCGAACAAGCCACCCAACAACTCAAGTTCGCCGATGACAACGCCTCCTCACTCAAAGGCGGAATCTGAACACACCCCCCAAACCCCAAAATGAAACTCTACACCAAAAACGGCGACGATGGCGACACCTCCCTCTTCGGGGGACAACGCGTCTCCAAAAACGTCATCCGGGTCAACGCATTCGGCCAGGTCGATGAACTCAACGCCGCACTGGGCCTCGCCGCCGTCAACGCCCCCGAATCCATCCAACAAATCATCGCCACCCTCCAACCCCAACTCTTCGACCTCGGCTCAAACCTCTGCACACCCCCCGAAGCAAACGCCTCACACATCCCGCCCGTCACCCCGGAACACATCACCTTCCTCGAACAAACCATTGACAAAATCGACACCCAACTCACCCCCATGAGAAACTTCATCCTCCCGGGGGGCTCCGAAACCGCCGCCCGTCTCCACCTCGCCCGCACCATCGCCCGCCGCGCCGAACGCGACATCATCACCCTCCACCAGGCCGAACCCCTGAATCCCCTAATCCTCCAATACGCCAATCGCCTCTCCGACCTCCTCTTCGCCCTCGCCCGCCACGCCAACCACCTCCAGAACATCCCCGATGTCGAATGGAAACCCAACACCTGAACGCCTCGATCCGCCACACTCATCCATGATCTCCCACCCCCTCCAGACTTATATAGACTACCTTTGTTAACCCCAAGCGCCCCCGCTTGGGGCGCGTCGCGGAGATCGAAGAATCCGCGCGATTCAGGGGACGATAAGGACCATCTGGATTACCCAACCCAATCCATACCTGCCCAGCCACATCCATTCCTCTAGTCCCCGCGCCTTACAAAACAAACCCCAAATTCCATCGCCATCTTAAATGCTAAACCTCCAATCAACCCGCTCGCCTCAGACGCCCATCCAATCTGACCTCTATTTTCTAACCATTCCACCAATCGTCCATATCAGCCTCAAGATCATCCCACATGAAATGCGTCACGAATCCCTACGTAACACCTCCCATTTCCCCATACCCTTACCCCCAAATTTCCGCTACCATATACCATCCACCCAACCGAAAGGCTGTTATCAAAATGCGTTCCATTTTTACCATAATCACGCTTCTCCTCTCCGTCTCCTTCACCTCCGTTTCCGCCCAGGCGCCATCCACAAAACCCGCCGCTGACCCCACCCAGACCAAACTCTTCAACGAACTCTACGGCAAATCCATCAAAGATGCCCTGAAAACCCCCTCAATCAACGACAACGTCGATCTCGCCTCCCAAATCCTCGCCGCCGCCAAAGCCTCCCGCACAAAACTCACCTTCGTCAACCTCGCCACCAAAGCCGCCTATGACCTCACCCACCGCTTCGCCGCCGGTCAGTTCATCGCTGGCGAAGCACTCGCCTTTCGCGCCGAAGTCCTCCCGGATCAAGCCGCAGATGCCAAGTCAAAACTCGTCAAGCTCTACGAAAGAC
>JANQQT010000008.1 GCA_028284925.1 Phycisphaeraceae bacterium
GAAGCACTCGCCTTCCGCGCCGAAGTCCTCCCGGATCAAGCCGCAGATGACAAGTCAAAACTCGACAAGCTCTACGAAAGACGCTACTCCACCGCCCCCGCCGCCAAAAAATCAGAAATCGGCAAACGCCTCATCGACATCCTCATCGACTCCGCCGATGAACACATCGACGCCGATAACTTCACCGCCGCAACCCTCGCCTACAACCGCGCCCTCGCCGTCGCCAGATCCATCGATTCACCACCCACCATTGCCCGCGTACAGGCCCTCATCAAGAACCTCGTCTCCCGAAAACTCATCCAGGCACGCATCGCCGCCCTCAAGAAAAATCTCAAACGCAATCCCAGAGACATCAAGTCCGCACGCGAAATCACCTCCATCTACCTCCTCGAAGTCAACAGCGTCCGCCGCGCACTCGCATTCGCCTCCCTCTCAGGTGACAAGAAACTCGTCACCTACATCGCCTCCCTCACCTCCTCCAAACCCCTCCCCAAACCCACCGACTACATCGAAATGGGATCCTATTTCTCCACCCTCGCTTCTCAGGTCACCTCCCCCCGCGCCAAACTCAACGCGCACAAATACGCCGCCTCCGCATTCAAGACATACCTTGACTCCCCCGGCCCCAATCCCCCTTCACTCGTCAAAATCCGCGCCGAAGTCGGTCGAAAAAAATCACTTGAGCAGATCAGGACACTCGAAAAACAAATCGCAAACGCCGCCAACCCCGAAAACGTCGGTGGCGACTGGATCGACATGCTCAAGGAAGTCACCGCGCCCGCCGGCTGGAGAAAAGCCAACGGCGGTCTCTACTCCTCGTTCACCTCAGATGCCAAAGCCGCCTTCCCATTCCACTGCGATGGCTCCTACGAACTCAAAATGAAAATCTACAAATCCGCCGGCCGCGCCGAAATCGGCGTCACCATCCCCATCGGCGCCTCACGCGCCACCTGCTGGGTCATCCAGGGACTCCGATCCGTCGCCGGCGGCCTCTCCTCCGTCAACGGAAAACGCTACATCGACGCCGGAAACCCCACACGATATGCCCGCGCAGGACTCTCCAACAAAAAAACCGCCACCATCTTCGTCAAAGTCGAAATCAATAAGGACAAAGTCAAAATCACCGGCACCATCAACGGCTCCAAAAGACTTAAATTCACCGGCAAGGTCAGGGACCTCTCACACTACTACTCCTGGGTCGTATACTCCCGAAACAAATCACCCGGCGTCTTCTGCGACTACGCCAAAATCAAGGTCACCGAAGCCAAAATCAGACCCCTCGCCAACTCAAAAGTCTGGAAAACCGGAACTGAAAAACCCAACTAACCCTTTGGTTCTGCACGAAACTTCCCAATGACCATCCAATAGAGCCCAATTAAGGTTAATTTCGAATTCTTAGACCAATATTGCGTTAGGTTTCGCCTGTAATACCTTGGAAGGCCATGCTCTCACCATTAAGATAACTTGTGTATTTCTTGGCGAATGTGCGTATCTCGTCATAGTTTACCCATCCGATACACCGGATGAAAATAAAGGTCTTTGCCATGATCCGTCCTGCCCGGACATTCTTTCTCGCCTCAATGTTCCTTGCGGCGCTTACCCTCGCCGTACCCAAATCTCACGCCGCCCCGGTACCCCTCGCGGGGCTCAACTCCTACTCCCAGGTATTTCAGGATGCCGTCACCGGCGATAATACCTTCCTCGCTCCCGATCCCTCCGATAGCGATGCCTCCGAAGAAGTCCATTGGTTCATCAATCAGTTCGCTGACGATTACCAGAACGAAGTTTACGAAAGACCTGTCGCACAGACTTTCAACGAATACACCTACAAGTCTGCGGGAGCCGGCGCCGATTCCGGTGGTTTCACCGATGGCGACACCGTCGTCGCTACCGACACCAATAACCCCGCGTACTACGCATATATTGATATCGTCAAAGGCTACGCGCACATCGACCGCGCCAACAAAATCATGTACTTTGCCATTCAGGTCTACGGCGATGAAAAATTTAGCTCAGAACCCGGCGAGTCCGACCCGCCATTCGGCGAGAGCACGCTCTACCGTATACGAATCAGTGATGCCGACGAGGCGCTCAACAAAGCAATCTCACGTGAAGGCTTACTCTTCGGTGTCGAAGGCAAAGACCTCACCGATACCTTCAACACAGACAAAGTCTTCGGCTACTACGATGAAGATGGCGATGCCGGTGGCCAGGGCGTCTCCAAAACCCTATCCGATGGCGATGGAACAGGTAACTACACCGGCTACGAGGAAACCGTCATCTCAGATGGCCAGATTGAAGGTGGGCCAAAAGAAGACACCGATGTACTCTGGGCAAGACGTCCCAAAGATGGTAACGGCGCCTTCCTACCCATCGTTGAATTCGCCTTCGACTACGGCACATTCAACATGGCCTACCCCGATTTTTCAATCATACCGGACGACGGCGACGACCTGTCCTTCCTCCTGTTTGAAACCACCAAAGGTCTACAGGACAACGCCAATTACTTCTGGAACGACAAGTACTTCGAAAACAATATCGGCTCCGTCTACATCGCCGGGGACAACAACCAGAACATCTACGAACTTGACACCCTTCGTGCCGGCTTCTCACAGCCCGGCCAAATCATCCCCTTCCCCCCGGCCGTCTGGGCGGGCATTCTCGGTTTTACCCTCCTCGCCGCTGGAAAATATCTCAGAATGATCAAACTCCAGCAATGTCATGACTGATAAGCATTCCCTACTTTCCCCATGCCGCCTAAACTCACAGATTCCTATAAAAATCCCCCTTTTGCTGAAAAATACGCACCTTTTTTACAATATTTCTCATTGCAATTTAATACGTGTTGCCGTATATTCCATGAGTGGAAATCCCGCAGATAACCACACAACCCGACTAAGGTATTCAGTATCCCAACCTATAGGACTCCAAAAATGAAACACGCCACAACACTCGCGGCCTTGGCAATCGTCACCCTAATCTCACTTCCTGATGCTCAGGCCGCAACCCTGGACAACGGGCTGTATATTCTCAATAACCATCCGGATGGAAACCAGAGGCCGCCTTCATACGGCTTACGCCTGGACGGACTCATCGGTAATCCAAACAGCGACACATTCACATTTGACTTTGATCATCCAGATAGTGGCATGAGCATGATCATCTCGGATGCTGTCGATGCAGGTAACAAGAATATCAGGATCTTTGGGTTTACCTATGGAGGCTTGGATAGAAACTCCAACGGAAATTTTGGTACGGATACCGACAACAATGGCTATTCCGATTCCGTTCAGGGAACTTGGTTCGTCGATTTTACATACCTGAACGTTCCTTTGGTTCCCGGTGATGACGACCGGCACTTCACGACTTCTACGGGTGTCTCAATTCCAAACGGCGGCCCCGGTATCGGTGTTGCCAAGGGAACCATCAGTCTGGTCGATGTGGATGCCGTCGGCAATTCCATCACCTATGAGGGTGGCACCATCACGGCCAACAATAATATAAATGATGACAGCAATGTTATTGACCTCATCGGACAATCAAACAGTGCTGGCCTCATCTTCCGCCTGGGTGATGAAAACAACGACGCTGGACACAGAGGCTTCAATGGAATCTCCGGCTGGGGATGGGTCAATCACGATGCACGCGACCCCGGCGCCAAAGGAGGATCCCTATCCTCCCACATTTACGCCTCCGACTTCCTCTTCACCGCAACCCCAAGCGAAGTTCCGCCAATCCCCCTCCCCGCCGCAGCCTGGGCCGGCCTCGCAGGCTTCTCCCTCCTCGCCGCCCGCAAAAAATTCGCCAATCCCAAACCCGAATCCAACTAATTCTCACCTTGCACAAAACGACTAAAAAACACACCCTTGGGGTGTGTTTTTTTTTGATCCGCGCGTCTCGCCTAATTCACCCCCATTCACGTCCATCACCCACGACCCGTTTTCCGGGGGCGACCCACCCGCACCACCTTCTCCTCAATCTCCATCGCACGCAACGCCTTCACCGCCTGCTTACACCCATCATCCGCCGCCTTCTTATACCACACCCGCGCATTCCGGTTCGACTGCTTCATCCCGATCCCATCCTCATACAGCGCCCCCAGCGCAAGCTTTGCCTGCCGATCCCCCTTCTGCGCCGCCTTTCGGATCCACTCCACGCCTTCATCCACATCCTGATCCCCCCCATCCCCCTCCAGCGCCATCTCACCATAGTTATACATCGCACACACATGCCCCCATTCGGCGCCCTGCTTAAAACACGCCCGTGCCTTCTTCGCATTCCGATACGACTTCTCAAACAGATACAGGCACCCCAACTCAAACGCCCCCGATTCATCCTTATTCTCCACCGCCCGCTCAAGCCACCGCTTCCCCGCCGCCACATTCTTCTTCGTCCCATGTCCAAACCGGTAACAAACCCCCAGATAACGCTGTGCCCGCCCAATCCCCGCCGCTGCGGCAGGCTCAAACGCCTCCATCGCCCGCTGATAATCCTTCTTCACACCCTCACCCCAGTAATACGCCTGGCCGCGCAAGCACAACGCATTCAACGAATCCATAAACGCCTTACTATCAATCGACATTCAGCCACACACTCCATTCCACCTTGGCCCGAACACAACCACCACCCATTCACAGTACGCTCAAAACCAATTCACACCAACTCATCCACCCCCCCTAACAC
>JANQQT010000054.1 GCA_028284925.1 Phycisphaeraceae bacterium
ACCCCCATCACCATCAATACACCTACCCCCCAAATCACCCACAACAACATTCTCATTTGACCGTACATAAACACCTTCCTTCAAAACAAACATAGACGCCGCCGCCACCTCGTACCAATCCCATCACTCTACCACAATACACACCCCAAACACGTCCTATCACCTTGATTTGCTCAATCTCACTCCCCTCCCCAATCCTCCTCCCCGCCCCCCTGCATTTCTGTTAAACTCACTCACTGCACACCACACAGGAGCACCACCATGAACCTCAAAACACAAGACTCCCCCAACAAAACCAATAACTCACGCCGCCAATTCCTCAAAGCAACCTCCGCAACCCTCGCCGCCCCCACCATCATCCCCGCCACCGCCCTCGGCAAAGACGGTCGACCCGCCCCTTCAAACCGCATCGTTATGGGAGCCATCGGAACCGGTGGAATGGGACGACACGACATGAACGTCATGATGTCCTTCAAAGACGTTCAGGTCGTCGCCGTCTGCGATGTCGATAAAGCCAACCGCACCACCGGCCTCAACATGGTCCACAAAAAATACGGCAACAAAGACGCCAAACCCTACCACGACTACCGTAAACTCGTCGCCCGAAAAGACATCGATGCCGTCACCGTCACCACACCCGATCACTGGCACGCCCTCGCCTCCGTCGCCGCCCTGAACTCAGGCAAGGATGTCTACTGTGAAAAACCCCTCGCAAACTCTATCGCCGAATCACGCGCCATCCTCGACGCCCAAATCAAGAACAAACGCATCCTCCAATGCGGCTCACACGAACGCTCAAACGCCAACGGCCGATACGCCGCCGAACTCGTCCGCAACGGGCGCATCGGAAAACTCAAAACCGTCCGCATCAACCTCCCCTGCGACCAGAACCACCATAAACAAGCCAAGACATACATCCTCGACAAAAAGAAACATCAGGTACCCGCAGGCTTCGACTTCGACACATGGCTCGGCCACACACCCAAAGTCCCATACCACCCGCGCCGATGTCACTTCTGGTGGCGATTCATCCTTGCATACGGCGGCGGCGAAATGACCGACCGCGGTGCCCACGTCATCGACCTCGCCCAACTTGGAATGAACACCGACGACACCGGCCCCGTCGAAATCTCCGCAAAAGGCGCCCAATCCAAAACCTCCTTCTACGATGCCTACTGGGATTTCAGCTTCGTCAACAAGTTCGCCAACGGCATCACCATGATCGGAACTTCCGATAAACCACGCGGCCTCAAATACGAAGGCACGGACGGATGGATCTTCGTCCACGTCCACGGATGCAAGCTCGAAGCATCAGACCCCAAGATCCTCAAGGAAAAAATCGGCCCCAACGAAATCAACCTCGGCCGCTCTCCCGGACACCAGCGAAACTTTATCGACTGCGTCAAGTCCAGAAAACAACCCTTCGCTCACGCCGGCATCGGCCACCACTCCGCTGTCATCTGCCACCTCAACAACATCGCCATGAAAACCGGCAAAACACTTAAGTGGGATCCCAAGAAGGAAAAAATCACCAACGACTCATACGCAAACTCCCTCTGCAAACCCGTCATGCGAAAACCTTGGGCACTTTAGCCAACACCCCCTATCAACACAACCCAAAACCCACAACGCCTCGCACAAGCGAGGCGTTTTCATACAAAATAAAATCGGTAACTCGACGTCCCGTTCCCACCATTTCCTACTTCTTCAATGGTAAACGCAACACAAAACACGTCCCCACCCCCTCCTTCTCAAAATCAATAAACAAATCCCCACCCAGGCTTTTCGCCAATCGCCTTGACAACGCCAACCCCAGTCCCACACCCGGCGCCGTCCCCGCCGCCGCCTTAGCGCTCTTCGAAAACGGCTGGAACAATCGCTTACCCTCACTCCGCGCAATGCCAACACCATAATCCCTCACCCGCAACTCAACATCACGCCCACGCAACACCGCCCCAATTTCAATTCGCCGATCCACCCCGCCCCCACCATACTTACAGGCATTATCCACAAGATTAAACAAAATCTGATCCACCGCCGTCGTATCCGTATTCACCATCGCATCACCCGCATCACACTCCGCTTCTACATGCAACGCCATCTCCGCCTCTTCAGTTCGCTGCGCCCAACGCTCCGTCAGCCGGTCCAGCAAATCTCCCACCGCCACCTCCTCAACACGCTTCGAAGCGCTCCCCCGCTCCAAACGCGCATAACTCAGCACGTTCTCCACCAGATGCCCCAACCGATCCGCCTCCACCCGCAACGTCGATACATACCGATCACGCTTCTCCTCATCCTTCACCATCCCGTCATCAAGCATCTGCGTATACATCCGAAACGTCGTCAAAGGTGTACGCAACTCATGCGTCACCGCAGAAACAAACGCGCCACGCCGCTCACTCAATCCCAACGTACCCCTCAACAGGACCACCACCGCCAACACCGCAAACACACCGAATCCCCATGCAGCCATCAACGAATTCTTGACCGACTGACTGACCTCATACGCACCCCCCATCGCCAGTGAACTCAAATCAACACCCTTCAGCGCCGCAGGCTCCAGTCGCGCCGGCAAATTCGCCAAAATCAACGCAGGGTCCAGACGACTCATCCCCTCCACATCCCTCACCGGAACCAGTTCCACATCAGGAAGCAAATCATCAACCTCATCCCGAAGCTGCTGCTCCAATTGTCCCCAGTCAAGCCAACAACCCTGTACATACTCCCGACCATTCACCTGCACCCGCCGCACAAACACCAATTCATCACCCACCCAGCTCGCCACCATCTCACCCTCCCTCACATCCACAAAACCCATCGGTCCCACCCCACGCTGAAAACGATCTTCCCCCGCCTTTCTACCATCTCGCTTTGCCTCGCGATCCTTCTCCCCCAAAACCCCACCAAGCGCATCCAACGCGGGCGTTTTCTTATCAACCTGCTTGCCGGGAAATAATTTCCATCTGTTGCTTATTCCACTCGACAACTTCTTAATCCCATCCGATGCCGCCAACGTCTTACCGCCGCTTTGTTCGGCAATCGGCGCCGGCTTCGACGGCTCCACCAACTTAGGTCGTCTCACTTCATACTGTGACGTCGAATTCCCGCGTGCCCTCGACAAGACACGCCTTTGTATCGATTGCTTATATTGTTTCTCCAACTCCTTCCGATTGCGCTCCTCCTGTTGCGCCTTATCATTCCGCCCCAACACCGGATCGATCTGACGCAACTCTCTTCCACTCTGGCTCGGCGTAGGAACCCCCAACATCCTCGCCCCGTTCCAGACATAATTAAAACCATCCAAGTTACCCTTCACACCCGCCTGCCAGATATCCGCAACCTGTCGCTGAACATCAACCACCGAATTTGACGACATGGGTCGCGTATCAATCACACGCGGTCGTGGTGCTGCCTGACGCATAACCGTCACATTGACACGTCTACCAAAGTCAGATAACAAAACCTGCGCTCGGTCAATCGTCTCATCGTTATCAAACCGGCTCTGAGCCAGATCCAGCATATTCCCTGTCGGAGCCTGAGGACTGCTCAACCCACCCTCCGAATCAAACTGAAAATGCAACTTCACAAAGGGCGACTCATAACCCAGCAATGGACTCGGAACCAGCACATCCCCATACCGAATCTGTGTATACATGCGCGTATACGCCAGTTGCGCCTTATAAAACGCCCGATACACGTAAAACGGCCGGGAATCCTCACGATCCTTCACCGATGAAACAAGCGAATACATCCGCCACTTCGCAATACGAACATCCTCCTCCCGATCAGCCTTAATCTGAGCCTCCGCCTCCTGAATCTCCGCACGACGCCTCGCCTCCCATTCCCGTTCATCCAGATCCACCACCAGCCACGAAATACCACCCATCGCCGCCAAAACGACCATCAGGCACCCCCCAAACACCACCCATATCTGATACGGTCGATTCACGATTCAACAACCTCCAAACCAAAGACATACCCCTTTCCACGCACCGTACGAATCACCGTCGGGTGACTCCGGTCCTCCTTAAGTTTATCCCGAATCCGCGCAATATGCATATCAATCGTCCGGGTTTCCAGCCCATTCGGATTCAAACGCCAGACACGCTGCAAAATCTCACGTCTCGATATCGCCCGCCCCGCATTCATCGCCAGATACCTCAGCAACGCGCTCTCACGCTCACTCAATTCAATCGTATCCCCACCTTCAAACCGAATCTCACAACGCGCCAGGTCAATACAACCACCCGGCACCGGAATCTCCGTCACATCCAACGGCCTCTCCGGACTTCGCCTCAACACCGCCTTCACACGTGCCAACAATTCCTTCACGCTAAACGGCTTAACCACATAATCATCCGCCCCAAGATTCAAACCCATCACACGGTCCCGCTCTTCCCCAAGCGCAGTCAACACAATCACCGGCAACGTCGGGCGCGTCGCACGAACCGAACGCAAAATATCCAACCCACTCGGACCCGGCAACACGAGGTCCAGTAAAATGAGATCACAGTCAACCTCCACTCCCATCGCCATCCCGGAATCACCGTCATCTGCCTCCAAAACCTGGTATCCCTCGAACGTCAGCGCGTCCACAATGCCCTCACGAATCGCGCTGTCGTCCTCCACTACTAAAATCCGATAATTCGGCATGGCTGGCCTTCCATATTGAAGATCACTTCAACTTAAACCGCTTCTTCGCGGCCTGGGATCGCAAACTCTTGATCAACGCCGATTCAAGACCGTCCGCGCCCTTCTTCTTATCATTCTTACTCAAGTCACGTCGCTTCGCAGCAACATACTTGTCACGCGCCGACTTCAGTTCATTGATCTGCTTCTGAAGCTTCGCCCGCTCATCCAGTTTCTTCTGGACATACGCCTTCCTCTCCTTCATCGTCATCTTCCGCATAATCTCAGGAAGGTCCGATGCCTTCACACGCTCGATCTTCACCTTCCCCTTCGTATACGCATCCGCCAGACACCACAGCGAATTGTCGTAATAACGATTCCCCTTCGTCACCGCTCGCTGCAAAGCACTGCTCTTCGACACGCCCGATGCATTACGATCCTGCTGAAGCTGACGCTCCTCCCCCTGCTTACCATGTCGACCAAACGGAATATACGTCTTGTTCAGCTCACCGCTCAGCTTCAACAACTGCTTATCCTGCGGCGCATCAATCCGTGCTACAACACGATTCTGATCAATATAACTCGCCACACCATCCGCCAGCCTCGCGCCCTCCGCCCAGTCCTTCGGGATCCCCGGCCCGCAATGAATCGTATTCACCACAATACCCTTACCGATCGCACTCTTACACGCCACACGATAATCCACCTTCCCCTGCGAAAACGGCTCATTACCCGCAATAAAAATCACCTTCAGATCATTGTGATTCCCGCTCCACTTCAGGTTCGATGAAGCCAACTGAATCGCCCGACCACAATACTCCTGACCACCATTGGTCCTCAGCCCAAACAACTTCTCAGAAACCAAATCCAGATTCCCCGTTAACGGCGCCACAATCCGCGTATGCCCCGATTCCGCCGACAACCCGTTATTCCCATACTCAATCAAAGCAACCTGCATCTCAGGCCTCACGCCATCCTGCTTCGCCGAGATAAACTCATTCACCACACGCCACAACTCCGCCTTCGCCTGATTAATCAGACCGTCCATCGAATTGCTCGTATCCAACAGCAGCGCCACCTGAATCAACGGGCGACGCTTGACAGCCTTCTTACCCACCTTCCCCGGACCCGGTTTCACGGGACGTACTTCAACATCCTCACCCACCGCGCTACCACCCACAACACCAAACACCATCGAAAGACCCAAAATCCCGACGATTCCAAGTTTCCTGTTCAACATTATCGTTCCTTCCGTGCTTAGCAGGTTCGCCTTACTGCTTCGTCCCACACCCTGTGAAACGCCACCAGCCAAATTCCCGAAACTCCCACGAAAACTTCCGGGGGGGGTTATTGGTTTTTGACTAGGACGGTTTTACTTCCCAGCTTCACGATTAAATCACCCTTCATCGCCAGCATCCCTGTCCGATTTTCCTTCACAAGTTGATCGACCAATTGGCTATAGCGCTCGGTCCCAAGCACAATTGTCTCGTCCGTTTTAACGCGCCTCACCAGCGACACGACGCGACTGTCGACCCAATGACCGTCCTTCAGGTAATAACAGCGGTCATTGATCTGCTGAATCCCTGAATGCGCGACCTTCTTCATCTTGGAGTTGTAATAACCATTCCGGAAATTCAACTGCGAAGCGCCCTTACGCGCAATCGAATTATTATCCTGACTCACCGACCCCCAACCCGATCGCCGTCGAATCGCAAGATCACGGAAATTCTTCGCCGCCTCTTCCATCACCTGCCGCTGCTTGGATAGATCTGTCCCCTCACGCGCCAGGAATGATGTGTATTCCGTCAGGATCCCGAACTCCGTCGAGATCTTCACAATCTCATCCACCAATTCACGAACCTTTGGATCCATCTTCTGCGGAAGACCATACCCGGTGGACTCATCCGCCCCGCTTGCGCGAATCGCATCCACCAGCACACCGATCTTTCGACTCGCCCATAATCGAGGCACAAAACTGTTACGCGTCGTCGCCTTACTCAAATCAAACTTGAAGTTAAACTTTCGCCTCTCACCCAGAAAATTCCCGCTCAGCTTAAACGCCAATGGCTTCTCACCCACATACTGACCCAGCAACACCAGTTGATCACCTTCAAACAAATCAGGCAATGCCGCAGGCAACAAATCCTTCACACGACCCAGCCCGTTCTCCCCCATCATCGTCAATTTCGTATCCGCCAGCACCGGCCCGGTCAGGCGCTTAAACACCTTCCCAACCTTCACCTCGACATTCTCCTTCGGCAACACAAACGTCGCGCTCGCACGCGAACGATACGCCATATTCTCAAGCAAAGGAGAATTCACATCCACACCCACGCCGAACGTAAACACACGACGCTTATACTTATTCGAGTTACTCACCATCCCCCGAATCGCTCTCTCACTCGTCTGGCCGATCGTCGGCAATCCATCCGTCAAAAACAGCACCAGCGGCAACATCCCCTTCATCGGCGGTTGACGCAGGCTCTCAAGCAACGCGTCATGAATATTCGTCCCACCCCTCGCCTTCACCGACTTCACATACGCACGCGCTGCCTTGATCGTTTCCTTACTCTTAATCACCGGCTTCTCACTAAACCGATCCACCGCCTCGTTGTAGACAAAAATATTAAACGCCTCACCATCCTCCAACCCCGCCAGGATCTGCAACGTAGCCTCCCGCACCTGTTCCAGTTTCTCGCCATTCATACTCCCCGATCGATCCAGCACCAGCGTCACCTCACGCTTGATCGCCTTCAGCTTCTTCGCATCCTTCTCAACCTGCGGCAAGCCCGCCAACAACAAAAAGTACCCTCCCCCGACTTTCGGGTCCGGATACGCATACAAACTCGCACTCACCCCATTACGCTGCAACAAATAACTCAAACGAAACGGCCCCGGCTGAGAAATCGCATCCGGCGCCACATCCATCAGCAACTCATGCTTATCCCCACTCTTCTTCGCCACCAAACGATGACTCGGCGAATAAACCGTCGACACCGCACGCTTGCTCTTGATCTTCACCTTCACATACCACGGCACGCGATAATCGATCGCCTCTGTCCGGGGCAAAATGTAATCCACACGATCGCCATGCGCCGGCAGAATATGCTCATACACCACACGCACCTTCTGCTTCCCACGAGCTTCCACTGGAAACACACTCGAACGAATCACGTTATAACCCGCAAACTCCAGCAACGCCGGATCACGCGTCGACCGCACGATCGAATCATAAATCTGACGCGCAACTTCCTTACGCAACACCTGTGCACTCGGCTCCTTACCGGCGCCCTGATAGGTAAACCCGCGAACCACCGCCTTACTCGGAACAGGTATCAACATCACCGCATTGATACGCCGGTTATTCGGATTACGCAGACTGATATCCAGCGTCGTCGTCGCAACCTGCTCCAAAATCGACACCTGCGCATCAACACGTTCAATCACCGCCGCCTGGCTTGGCGCCGGCGCGGGAACCGGTCGAGGCCTCCGGATCGGCCGCGGAGGATGCGGCGGACGAATCGGATGATAAATCCAACTACGTCGCTGCGGAACAATCACCACCGTCTCCGCCTCTATCGCCGCATACAGCGTTCGACCCTGTGCATAAACGTCAACACCAAAAACCGCCGTCAACACCAACACGCCTACCAGACTTCGCATCACATTCTTAGCATTCATTATCGGCCTCCAGCCGCTACCAAAACGCCCTCGAAATCACACCCCCCACATCACACAAAGACCCTACATAGCCTCACAATAATTAAACGCACCAGACCCCTCCAGGTTTGTAAACCATTTGTAAACAAATCGCCTCTAACGCCTTGAATATCCAACAATTTAGATGCACACACCCTGCAACAAGTTCATATAATTCCTGACAGATCAATACCCCATTCGGAGCACCTCATGAGCCCCCATAAACCAAATTTCGTTCACACCTCATTTCTCGCACTTGCGCTTGCTATATCAGCGCCGGACGCCCTGGCCCAGTTCCCCGAAAAACCCAATCCCCACGTCCGCTTCAGCCTCCTCGCAGACACCAAATCCATCAAACCCGGCAAACCCTTCACCATAGGCCTACTCCTCAACATCCAACCCAAATGGCATATCTACTGGACCGGCCCCGGCCCCGCCGGCAAACCCACCGAAGTCAAATTCACCTCAAACAACCCAAATCTCACCATTTCACCCCTCAACTGGCCCACACCCAAAAAATACGCCCCGACCTCGCCCTTTTACTCCATTGGCTACGACACCCAGACACTCATCTTCGCCACCGCCACACTCAAACCCTCCAAATCCCCACCCCAATCACTCACCATCAACACCTCCGTCTCATGGCTCGCCTGCAAAGGCATCTGCGTCGCCGGCTCCGGCGCGACAAACCTCAAAATCCCAATTTCCGAAAAATCCGCGCCCGCCAACACAGACCTCTTCAAAAAATACCGCGCCCAAACCCCCCTCTCCCCCAAATCCAAAT
>JANQQT010000059.1 GCA_028284925.1 Phycisphaeraceae bacterium
CCCAATACCTCCCCAACTTCAAATCCGCCAACCAGTACAACACCCCAATCACCCTCCGCCACCTCATGTCCCACCAATCAGGCCTCGTCCGCGAATCCCCCGTCGGCAACTACTTCGATCCCACCAGCCCCTCCATCCAAAAAACCGTCGAAAGCCTCAACAACATACCCCTCGTCTATCCCCCCGGCACACGCACCAAATACTCCAACGCAGGCATCGCCGTCGTCGGCCATGTCCCCGAAACCCAAACCAAAACCCCCTTCTCCAAAGCCATCGACAACGCCGTCCTCTCCCCCCTCCACATGCACAGCAGCAGCTTCGACCTCACACCCCAAATCCAAAAACACCTCGCCGATGCCTACATGTGGACCTACGACGACCGCCGCTTCCTCGCCCCCAAATTCCCACTCGGAACTTCCCCCGCAGGCAATCTCTACTCCAACGTCATCGACCTCTCCAAATTCATCATCGCCATCCACAACGATGGCCTCTCCCCCAACGGCCCCATCATCTCACCACAAACCATGAAACAAATGCTTACCCCCATCGATCCCAAAGACCCCGAAGCCCCACCCCTCTTCGGCATCGGCTTCCGCGTCTCCGATTTCGACGGCCATAAAAAAATCGGTCACGGCGGAGCCGTCTACGGCTTCTCCACCCAATTCGAAGTCCTACCCGATCGCAAACTCGGCGTCATCGCCGTATCCTCCCTCGATGGCTCCAACGGCATGGTCTCCCAAATCGCAAACCACGCACTCCGCCTCATGCTCGCCAAACAAAAAGGCCAACCCCTACCCAAACTCACACTCACCCAACCCGTCAACCCCGACAAAACCCGCCCCCTCGCCGGCCTCTTCAAGTCAGACACCCAAACCATCCGACTCGAAGCCCGCGACAACCGCCTCTTCCTCTGGCGCGGCAGCTACCGAAAAGAAGTCCGCGCCCAAAACAACAACCTCATCGTCGACGACCCCCTCGGCTTCGGCCCATCCATACGCGTCATCTCCAACGACGCCCTCGTCATCGATGGCACACGCTTCAACCGCATCCCCGACACCGTACCCGCCGACATCCCCACACAATGGAAAGACCTCATCGGCGAATACGGCTGGGACCACAACACACTCTACATCCTCGAAGACCACGGCAAACTCTACGCCCTCATCGAATGGTTCTACTACTACCCCCTCACCCAGATCAACGAAAACGAATTCGCCTTCCCACCCTACGGCCTATACCACGGCGAAAAACTCATCTTCAACCGCGACAAAACCGGCCGCCCCACCTCCGTCACCGCCGCCCAGGTCAAATTCGACCGCCGCGCAATCGGACAAAAAGACGGCGAAACCTTCAAAATCAAACCCATACGCCCCATCAACCAACTCCGCGCCTCCGCCCTCGCCGCCTCACCCCCAAACGAAACCGGCGACTTCCGAAAAACCGATTTAGTCGAGCTCGACAAACTCGACCCCACCATCCTCCTCGACATCCGCTACGCCTCCACCAACAACTTCACCGGAGCCGTCTTCTACAAACAACCCCGCGCCTTCATGCAACGCACCGCCGCACTCGCCGTAGTCGCCGCAAACAAAGCCCTCAAAAAGCACGGCCTCGGCCTCATCGTCTACGACGCCTACCGCCCCTGGCACGTCACCAAAATGTTCTGGGATGCCACCCCCAACGACCTCAAGGACTTTGTCGCCGACCCCTCCAAAGGCTCCCGCCACAACCGCGGCGCAGCCGTCGACCTCACCTTCTACGACCTCAAAACCAAAAAACCCATCCACATGGCCGCCGGCTACGATGAATTCTCACACCGCTCCTACCCCGCCTACCCCGGCGAAACCTCACGAAAACGCTGGTACCGCACCCTCCTCCGAAAAACCATGGAAGACCACGGCTTCACCATCTACGAATACGAATGGTGGCACTTCGACCACAAAGACTGGCGCAAATACCGCATCGGAAACCAAACCTTCGAAGCAATACTCAAACAAAAATAGAAACACCCATAAGACCCGGATCAAATTCGGGAGAGCAGGACATTGCGGCAGCGTTTTCGAACAGGACGCCATTGGATCAGATCAGGCAATCTATTCACCTCACCGAACCACCGCCCACACATCCGTAATCCCCGGCTCCGTCTTCACCGAAGCTACCTTCGTCAACGACCCATCATCCCCAATCCGAAACGCCGTAAGCGTCCCCGCACGCGCAGCCGTAACAAGCAGAAACTTCCCGTCACCCGTAACAAACATCCCCCACGGCACATCATCCGCCGGCGTAAGACCAAGATGCTTAAGCGAACCATCTTCCAGAACCTTGTACCGGGAAATATGGTCAAAGTCACGCCGTTTCCCCCGCAGGCCCGTAAAGACATATCGCCCATCTGGCGTAATCCAGATGTCAGAAGCGCTCAACCCCTTCTTATCCATCGTGGACGGAATAGCATCGCAAACCTGCTTGATCTCCAACTGCCCGCTCGGCTTCCTCATATAGACCGAAACCCCGACATGTTGCTCATTACTGAAGTAGGCAATCGGTAGCGTCGGGTGGTATGCCATGTGCCGCGGCCCCGTCCCCTCCGGCGGCTTAGCATTACGCGGCGCCAGTGCCTTGAGCTTACCCGTCGACGCATCAAACCCATACTGATAAAGCGCATTCTGCGTCTTCACATACGGAATATACACAAACCGATTGTCAAGAGACGGAAGAACACAATGAGCCGTCGCACGCCCCGCATCGACCCGCTCCACAGTCTTCCCGATCACCCCGTCACCTTGGAGTGCATACACATCCACATGACCTTGTGGATAATTCGCTCCCAGCAGAAACCGCCCTGTCCTGTCGGTATGCAAATACGCATAGCCGTGCGCCAACTTCACTCCCTGTTTGCGGACATACTCGCCATACTTATCGAGAAAGATCGTCACACCGGGCGTTGCGTCTTTCCCCTCAGTCCGCGCCGACGCCACGTAGAGCACGGGCTTGGTGGGATGTTTCGTGATCGTCTTACCCGAAAACCCAAGCGCCACATGTCGCCCCGCCTCGAGCTTCAATCCGTTACCGATCACTGTACCGTTGAACACCAGCAACCGCTTCGACTGAGACGCCGGAAGATAAACCGTAAATGAATCCGCTGCGCACGCAGGTAAGATCAGCAGACAAAGAAGAGCGATGATCGACGAGATAAAACGCATATCGAATACCTTCAGTTTCGGCGTTCCAATTTAGCCTGAGTAGGTTCGAACCTGCGACCTCCGGGTAAGGTACGGAACCAAAAAGCCCACTGAACAGACCTTAAGATTTTGAATAGTAAAAGTTTACTACGATGATCCTGACTTGCAAGCACTTGTTCCCGCTTGCCGTATCTTCCATAATAAAGACATCGCGAGCAACCCAATTGGCGATTGGTCAAGGATTCCTAATCGGTAACCCAACCACCGAAACACTCCTCTAGAACATTGATGGACGATACAATTGAAATCTCGGAGCAAAAAGGGGGAAGTGAACTCCACGTACACACCCCCGGAAGATATGCAATGGGCATTGCCGTAGAGGTATTGAAACTCCTCGACAACCAGCCGGAAATATCGGTGAAGAACACCGGCTGGAAACAGGGCTTCGGCCTTGAAGTCGCCGCCTGGATTCCAATTACCGCACAAAACGTTGATGCGGAACTTCAAACCGACGGGTCGGAATTCATCATTCGACGAGTCTCAGGATCTCAAGATGAATTCGAAATCCTGATCGACATGATCTGCGAGTTCCTTGAATAACCAAACCCCAAGGACTCTCATAGAAACTGGAGGAAGGTCAATGGGCTCGGAATTTTTTTCAAACGGGACTTGACAAACAAGACGACTGGTCGTATTATATCTTTATGCCTGCTACACGAACCAACCCGGATACGCGTCAGCGCCTGATCGAGGTCGGCATCGAAGCCTTCCTTCACATGGGCTATCACGGTGCCGGGCTTAAGGCCATATTGAATGAAGCCGGGATTCCCAAGGGATCCTTCTATAACTATTTCGACAGCAAAGAGGACTTCGCGTCCGCCGCGATTCAGCATTACGCGACCTGCTTGAACGTAAAGTTGCAACAGGCGCTGCGTGAACACACATCTCCGCTGGCGGGCCTGCGTGCATTTTTTGAGGGGCTGGCCAAAGCCTTTGAAAAGAGCGGATACGCAGGCGGATGCCTGATCGCAAACCTTGGCGGCGAGCTGGACGACAGCCCGATCTGCCGTCAGGCTCTGCAATCAAGTATGGATGCGTACCTGCGAAGCCTCGCGACCGTTGTCGCCGCAGCCCAGGGGGCTGGTGAGATGCGGGATGATATGGAGCCTGTGGAGCTGGCCTCGATGCTGTCGGATGCCTGGGAGGGCGCGGTGATACGCATGAAGGTACAGCAGACCGTCGAACCGCTCAAACTGGTGCTTAACTGTTTTCTGGATGGCTTTTTGAAGCCGTAAATTTTTTTTTCTAAAATTTAAGACGACTGGTCGTCTTGTAGAAAGGAGCATTATCATGCCAAACACTCGGACCGTTATCGTCACAGGATCCTCAAGCGGGATCGGCCATGCGATCGCCAAAGCATTCGTCGACCGGGGAGACTCTGTCATCTTGCACGGCAGAGACACCAGTAAACTTAAAAGCGTCCAAGCCAAACTCGGTGCAGAAGATCGCACAGCGATCGTCGCTGGCTCTCTGGAAGAGATCCAGACCGGACAGGCTTTAGTGCAGACAGCGCTGGAGCGGTTCGGACGCATTGACGCCCTGGTGAACAACGCGGGCATCTTCGGCCTCAAACCTTTCCTCGAGGTCACGCCGGAAGACCTGGACCGTTACTTGACCAGCAACCTGCGAGGGACGTACTTCGTGACGCAAGCCGTGGTACGTCACATGGTGGAGCATAGCGGCGGAAGTATCACCAACATCGGAACAGTATTGACAACGCACGGTATCGGTGAGCTTCCAAGCAGCGCGCCGATTGTCAGCAAGGGTGGGATCCAGGCCCTCACCACCTCGCTGGCGGCGGAACTCGCCCCCAACGGAATCCGCGTCAACATGGTCAGCCCAGGCGCAATCCGCACGCCGTTGTACGGCCCCGCAGACGTCGATGCCTTTTCCAGCCTGGCGCTGCTTAAGCGTGTCGGTGAATCCGAAGAGATTGCACAAGCCGTCCTGCACCTCACCGATGCTGAGTTCACCACAGGCGTCTTGCTCCCCGTCGACGGCGGACACATCGCGGGTCGGGCTGCATAACTGCCGCGATAAGCCGTTCGCCTTTTCCTCAAACATAGGAGTACACAACCATGCCTTATGTCAACATTCAACTTACCCCTCCCGAAAGTTCGACTGCTGAACAGAAGTCAGAAGTGATCAAGGGCGTGACACAAGTGCTTGAACAGGTCTTGAATAAGAACCCGCATGAAACATTTGTTGTCATCAGCGAAGTTCCGATTGGGAACTGGGGAGTGGGGGGATTGCCCGTTGAAGAGTACAGGCGTCAGAATTCTGCTAAGAGATGATTATGGTGATTCGTGTGGTTGATTAAGAGTTTCTAAAATGGCACATCTGATACAAAAAACCGCCTCGCGTAGAGGCGGTTTTTGTTAACCCGGTTTGTCGCGGGTACCAAACTTCACCAGGTGAGGCTTGAACCACCACCGGGGCGGTTAACAACAAGGCACCTGACCCCTATTCATGTCTGGCGGATCTGCGAGATTCTAATCTGTCAGGAATATGGTATGGGACCCCGAAGGCACAGGGTTGTGGGCGCCCCATCTTCAGGCTTGTCAGGGATTTCAACATAAGCGCGGGTAGAAGTGCTGCCCAATGAAATGAATACCAAGCGATAACTTGGCATCTCGACCATGTCATACGCCGCCGGATAACAAACAATTCAATAGTCGGACGTGAGCTGAACAGACCAACGCAGTCACTCAAACAGCAAACCCTGTAACAACGAGGCTTCCATGCGCGCCGCAAATTCGCCAAGCCAACCCTGCCGCCATAAACCCTTGACAGTCAACACCTTACACTTCACTCACCAATCCATCCAAGTCCTATCATAATTCCGGGGCCACTTCCGGGGGTGCTTCCGGGGGTGCTTCCGGGGGCGCTTCCGGGGGCGCACAATTGCTTCGCTATTCTCACCAAAAACACCCCTGGACAACAACTTTCGCCCCATTTACCCCCCAAAACCACACCCATTTTCGCCATTTCGATCTCTTTCAAAACTCCATCTCCACCCAAATAAGCAAAATGGCGCCCCCCCTCCCCTCAAACCTGATCCCGCCGAAACTGCCCCGGTGTCACCCCATAACGCTTCTTAAACAACGTATTCATATACTCGTGATGATTAAACCCCGCCATCTCTGCAATCTGATCCAACGTATACGTCGTCTCCCTCAACAACAACTTAACCCGCTTCAACCGCGTCCGCGCAATCGCCTCATGCGGCGAATACCCCAGAATCATCGAAAATCGCCGCTCCAGCCCCCGTCTCGAAATATCAAGATCCTTCGCCAGGCCCTCCACCGTCATCCCCTCACACGACCTCTCCCGAATCAAACTCAACGCCTTCGCCACATGCGGATCATCCACCGCATACACATCCGATGACTGCCGCGTCACCACCCCCAGCGGCTCAAGTAGATGATCCTGCTCCACATCCCTTTCCCCCTTAATCATCCGATCCAGCAACGCCGCCGCCTCATACCCGATCTTCTGCACATTCTGGTCCACACTCGAAAGCGCCGGCGTCGCCAATTCACACAACAACTCATCATTATCCACCCCCACCACCGCCACCTCCTCCGGCACATGAATCCCCAATTCCCGGCAATTATCCAACACCCTCACCCCCATCACGTCATAACTCGCCAGAATACCCACCGATGCTCCAAGCTCCCCTAACCATTTACTCAACACCCGATTTTGATCCTCCCAGTCATTCGCCACCCCAATTCGCGCCGGCTCACAAATCGAGTAACCCAGCCCCCGCTTCTCCGCAATCTCAACAAAACTATCCCGTCGCGTATCCGACCACACGGTCCCCCCATACCCCACAAATCCCAATC
>JANQQT010000085.1 GCA_028284925.1 Phycisphaeraceae bacterium
CTCAAACATGCCACACTCACTTCCCCCTTCAAACCGCCCCACCGCCTCCTCATATCGCCTCCGCCTCACCCTCGCCCGCCCAACATCCATCGCCACATGCTTCGCACACCGAAACAAATACGCCTCCGCATCCTTCACCGTCTCACGGGTCTTCCAGAATCGCACAAATGCTTCCTGCACAATGTCCTCCGCTTCACACACCGCTCCCACCCACTGCCGCGCCAACAACAGCAACGCAGCCCCATGCTTTTCATACCATTCTGTCCACGCATCACATTCCGCCATACAACATTCCACTCCTGTCCACCTAAAGACGGCTCTCCTATCTCCATTTGTCTAACCACCCACACAAATTCAACAAAAACTTTCCGGAATTCGTACTTCTAATACTGCTACCATAACCCAATCCCGGGACAACCACCAAACAAAACCCTCCCACGAAAGAAGACCATAATGACCCATCCCACACGGCTTCCCCTCATCCCCGCCATTCTGTTGTTTACCCTCACCCTCCTTACCCCGCTCCAACCCACCCTCGCCCAATCATTCGAATTCAAAAAAGGCGACCGCGTCGCATTCATCGGCCCAACCCTCTTCGACCGCGCCCAGGACTTCGCCTACTTCGAAACTCTCCTCCAGCAACGATTCCCCGAAAAACAACTCACTTTCCGCACCCTCGCATGGTCCGCCGATGAAGTCACCCTCCGACCCCGACCCCAATCCTTCAAAACACTACACCAACACCTCAAACGCCAGAAAATCAACGTCATCTTCGCCAACTATGGCTTCAACGAATCCTTCAAAGGCATCAAAGCTATCCCCCAGTTCGAAAAAGATTACACCACCTTCCTCGACAACCTCCTCAAACAAAAATTCGACGGCAAAAACCACCCCCGCATCGTCCTCGTCTCGCCTATCGGCCACGAAACCCTCGGCCCACCCCTACCAAACCCCGCCGACTCAAACCACCGACTCGCCGCCTACACCAAAGCCATCCAACGTATCGCCGCAGTCAAAAAACTCCCCTTCGTCAACATCTTCACACCCACCCTACAGGCAATGCAACTCAAGTCCAAAGAACAGAACTTCACCTTCAACGGCATCCACCTCACAAACTCCGGCTACAAACAGTTCTCCAAAATCCTCTTCCGCCAGCTTCTCAACGAATCCCCGCCCAAACTCAACGAATCCCTCCGCCAAACCGTCATCGACAAAAACAAAAACTTCTTCCGATGGTACCGAACACTCAACGGCTTCTACATCTACGGCGGCCGCGCCCGACCCTACGGCGTCGTCAATTTCCCCGGCGAACTCAAACGACGCGAACAACTCGTCCTCAACCGCGATCAACGTATCCGCGACATCGCCGCCGGCAAAAAAGTCCCTGCAAAAATCGACGACTCCAACGTACCCGCCGCCCCCAAAATCACCGGCAGACGCCCCATCAACAAATGGATGACACCCGAAAAGGAACTCGCCAGTTTCCGCATCGACCCCCGCTTCAAGGTCAACTGCTTCGCCTCCGAAGTCGACTTCCCCGAACTCGCATGCCCCATACAAATCCGCTGGGATTCCAAAGGTCGACTCTGGGTCTCCTGCTCCACCGCATACCCCCAGGTCGAGCCTCGCCAAAAACCCAACGACAAACTCATCATCCTCGAAGACACGAACAACGATGGCAAAGCCGACAAATCCACCGTCTTCGCAGAAGGCCTCCACATCCCCCTCTCCTTTGAATTCGGCAACGGCGGCGTCTACGTCTCAGAACAACCTCACCTCATCTTCCTCAAAGACACCGATGGCGACGGCAAAGCTGACTTCCGACGCAAAGTCCTCACCGGCTTCGGCACCGAAGATACACACCACGCCCTGCACGACTTCACTTGGTCACCCGATGGCGACCTCATCTTCCGCGAAAGCATCTTCCATCACAGCCAGGTCGAAACACCCTACGGCCCCGTCCGCGTCCGCGAGTCAGGCTTCTTCCGATACCGCCCCGCCACACAAAAACTCACCGCCTTCGGCTCATACCGCAGCACAAATCCTTGGGGGCTCACCTTCGACCAATGGGGACAACACCAGGGCTCACACCCCGTCTTCGCAACCGCCGTCCACGCACTCAACGCCCCATACCCCCTCATCCACGTACCCGCCGGCAACTACATCCGCGCCTACTCCGGAACCTGCGGCCAGGAATTCGTCTACAACAACCACTTCCCCAAAGAAATGCAGGGCAAATTCATCCGCGTCCGCTACAAACCAACACAAACCATCGAAATCCAGGACTGGATCGAAAAGGACAGCCACTACGTCGAAAAGAAAACCGGCACACTCATCGCCTCCTCCAACCTCTCCTTCATTCCCGTCGACGTCCGCTTCGGCCCGCGCGGCGCACTCTACATCTGCGACTGGTACAACCCCGTCAAAGGCCACATGCAATACTCCCTCCGCGACACACGACGCGACAAAACCTCGGGTCGAATCTGGCGCGTCGTCGCCAGGGATCGCCCCCTTCTACAGCCCACCCCAATCCACAACGCCTCCATCTCCCAACTCCTCGACACACTCAAGAAATACGAGTACCGCATCCGCTACTGGGCCAAACGCGAGCTACGCGAACGCGACCCCGCCAGGGTCAAAAAAGCACTCGACACTTGGCTCGCAAATCTCGATAAGAAACACCCCCGCTACGAGCATCACCGCCTCGAAGCCCTCTGGATGTACCGCAACATCCGCGCTGTCAACATCCCCCTCCTACGTGACATCCTTCAAAGTAAAAACCACAACGCTCGCGCCGCCGCCACAAGACAACTCCGATACTGGCACAAGCAACTCAAAGATCCCATCCCAACACTCAAACGCATGGTCAATGACAAGAACGGCCTCGTCCGCCTCGAAGCCGTCATTGCCGCAAGCTACTACCAGTCCGCCGCCGCAATTCCCGTTGCACTCCAGGCCCTCAAACACCCCATGGACTCTTACCTTACCCTCGCCCTCCGCATGACACTCGATTCCATGCGACCCATCTGGCAGGCCGATCCAAAACTCCGCACCAACCACCACCTCCTCCACTTCATGGTTCAAAGCGAACCCAAGGCCCGCCGCCGTCGGCCCAAACCCAAACGCGACAAGAAAGCCATCGCATTCGACAAACTCAATCCCAAAGTCATCAAAATCAAAACCATCCCCGAACGCATGCTCTTTGATATCACCGAATTCAAGGTCAAACCCAATCAGCCCATCAAACTCATCCTCGACAACGTCGACGCCACGCCCCATAACCTCGTCATCGTCTCACCAGGCGCCGCCACCGAAGTCGGCCTCGCCGCAAACGACATGGCAAGAGGCCCTTTCGAAGAAGCCATGAAAAAACACTTCGTCCCAAAATCCAAAAAAGTTCTCCATTGGACGCGAATGCTCAAACCCAATGAACAACAAACCCTCCGATTCCGCGCACCCAAAAAACCGGGCGTCTATCCCTACATCTGCTCCTTCCCCGGTCACTGGCTCGTCATGAAAGGAAACATGATCGTCGAAAAATAGACAACCCCACAAGTAACCAACACCGCCCTACCCAACACACGCATCACCCGGACATAAAGACACATCCATCGCACACGTTGTGCATATGCCTGCAATCAAGCCACTTGCGCGGCCCCCTCCAACCCACCTCTCACATTAATACGCATGTGGATAATCACAACACCATACGTTATCACACCAATTCCGAGCCAAACTGCAAAACACCCTCGTCCTTGCCGATAAATCCACTATGCGACCACGCAAAGATTCAGCGGTATAAACCATGTGTCTGCGAATTGTAAACAAACCTGCCCAATTAGCGCAGACCGATTCGTGGCGTATAATGCCCCACGGTTTTCGACCGCTTTTTTCGCACAAGCGACCCGACGGTCGGGGACGATAGTTGTGATCGTTGGTTTCGAACAGATGTGTATTGGAGAGCGAGTTACCTCGCCACCTCACTTATGTCTTTAACGCTCGAACAGTTCGTGCAGGCGTTATCAGAAAGTGCGGTCATGTCCGTTCACGAAATCAGCACCTATGAAGACATCTTCTCCGCCGAAGCGCCTTCCGCCGACCCCAAACCATTCGTCAGAAAACTCGTCGAAGATAAGAAACTCACTGCATTCCAGGCCAGCGCCATCCTTCAGGACCGCGGCCATGCCCTCCGAATCGGCGACTACATCGTTCTGGAAAAACTCGGCTCCGGTGGCATGGGCTCCGTCTTCAAAGCGCATCACCGCATCATGAAAAGGACCGTCGCCATCAAGGTCCTTCACGCCGCCGCCACCAAAAACCCGCGCATCGTCGGCCGCTTCTACCGCGAAGTGGAAGCCATGGCACAGCTTAACCACCCCAATATCGTCACCGCATTCGACGCCGGCGAACACCACGGCGGCATCTTCCTCGTCATGCAGTTCATCCACGGCATGGACATCGCACACGTCCTCAAGATGAACGGGCCCCTGCCCCTCCAACAAGCCGTCAACTGTACACTACAGGCCGCACGTGGCCTCGCCTACGCCCACGACCACGGCATTACACACCGCGACATCAAACCCGGCAACCTCCTCGTCGACGCCGATGGCTCCGTCAAAATCCTCGACATGGGACTCGCACGACTCGACCGCGAAGGCGACAGCGATGAAATGTCACTCACCATCACCGGGCGGCTCATGGGAACCGTCGAATACATGGCCCCCGAGCACGCCAAAAACCCAAAAAACGCCGACCATCGATCAGACATCTACTCACTCGGCTGCACCATGTTCCGCATGCTCACCGGCGAACTCCCCTACAACGGTGAGACCGCCGTCGAAATGATCCTCGCACAACGCGAAAACCCCGTCCCTGATCTCACCGAATCCCTCGATGAAGTACCAGAGGGCCTCCAGGATGTCTTCAAGGGAATGCTCGCCAAGCAGAAAGAGGACCGCTACCAATCCGTACACGACCTCATCACCGATCTCGAGGCCGTCGTTCCGGATGCCCATAAGCACCCCGTCATTCTCGATCTTGAGGCCGAAGAGCCCCGTTCCCTTGACAAACAGCTCGAAGCCGCGGCCGCCATGTCCGCCTCCGTCCCACGGGTCGCCGCCGACCTCCAGGCGCCCGCACGCGATGCCTCACCCTCAAACGCCGAGTCCGCTTCCCATTCCTTCGGTTTTTCAGAAGATCGCACCCATGCACCACATCACAGGGACAGGCCGCGAAAAAACAAACAAACGCTCATCTGGTCACTCACCGCCGGTGTCGCAGCCCTCCTCGTCGTGCTCGTCTCCGTCCTCGTTTCCCAGTTAGACAAAAACGATCCCCCCAATAATCCGGTTGGCGAAAAAAACACGAAGGGAGTAAACAACCCAAAGGATAAGAAACCCCCCGTTTGGGTCGACCTCCTCGTCCTAACCAACATGGAACGTATTCAGGGCGATGGCAAATGGAAACGCGATGCCAATGGCATACGCTTCACCGCCTCGCAAGGGGCAGAGCCTGGCTACCTGCACGTCCCCGTCGTCCCCACCGGATCCTACAAACTCGAACTTGAGTTCCTGCTCGAATCACGAAGACCAACCGAGTCCTATCTCGCCTTACGCCTACCGCTCAAGGGGACCAATGTCGACCTTATCCTTGCCGGCGGACCGGAGGGCAAGACCTGCGGCCTTTCCAAAGTCCGCGGACGGGATTTCGACAAGAACTCAACCACCTTCGACGTCGACTTCATTCCCGGCAAAAAGTACAAACTGCTCATCAACGTCGATTTCACTGAAAAAACAACCACCGTCGCCGTCTCCATCGACAAACAAAAAATCATCGAGCACGAAGCACAACATTTCGCCTACACCGTATTCAACCCCGGCGAGGACCAGGCACACATTTCACTCATCAGTTGGAAAGCCAACTGCGGCATCACCCTCGCAAGGGCGATGGCTGTCGGAGGAAAACTCCTCCACCCCGAACCCAAAATCAAATCCATCGGGCTCACACGATCCGACGCCATCGAAAAAATCCTCCAGCTCAAAGGTGAAGTCAACATCGTCCGCGACAACCGGCGAATCCCCGTCACCTCTATCAACGCCATCGCTCCGGCCGACTGGTCCAAACTCGAAATCAACCTCACCGACAACGACGAGATCTTTGACACCGACCTCGCCCGCATTCTCCGTGCCTTACCCACCACCGCCCATCTCAACCTTTCTCATACACGCATCACCCCAGCCATCTTCCCCTACCTCGCGGATCTCAAAAACCTCAGGTCACTCAACCTCTCCAATTCCGGCTACGATGATGAGCAACTCGCCCCCCTCGCAACACTCACCAACCTACGACTGATCGATCTCAGCGCAACAAAAATAACCAACGATGGACTCGCCCACCTTGCGAAACTCACCAATCTGCAACGCATCCGCCTCAACGACACCGCCATCGACGATGAGGGTGTCGAAATCCTCCTCGAAAACCGCACCGACCTTACCGAGCTCTCACTCGCCGGAACCAAAATATCAAACGATGTCCTCGACCCCATCGTCAGGATGAAGTCCATCCAGATCCTCGACCTCGAAAAAACCTCCATCGATGACCGCGGACTCGCCAAAATCGGCGACTCCGTCAAGTTTACCGAACTCAGACTCAGAGGCACAAAGGTTACTCCCATCGGAGTCAGCCAATACCAATCCCTCGCCCCGCAATGCCGTATCACATGGGACAAACCCACCGAGTTCACCCCCGAACAGGCCGTCACCGATGTCCTCCAACGCGGCGGAAAGGTCTGGGTCCACTCAACCGGCCGATCAAACATCCCAATCTCAGACCCCGCGGAAATCACCACCGAGCAGTGGCTCAACCTCGGCGTCGACCTCTCCGACATTAAATCCGCCAGTGATCTCGACCTCATCTCCATCCTCACCGCCCTCAAAGGACTCAAACAACTCAACCTCGAAAACACAACCGTCACCGATTCCATCACACCAAGCCTCACCAGACTCACAAGGCTCGAAACCCTCAACCTCTCCGGAACAGATGTCACCTCCTCTGGCATGGAGACCCTCTCAAGACTCGTACGCATCGAACACCTCGCCATCAACAACACCGATGTCAACGACAAAGGCCTCGCCTTCCTCACAACACTCACCCGCCTCCAGTCACTTGAGATCGCCGACACCAAAATCTCCCCCGTAGGCCTCAACCGACTCATCACCCAACGCACACAACTCAAGACGCTCAACCTCTCAGGCCTCACCCTCAACGACAAACTCATCACCGATCTCGCCGCCCTCACCAAACTACAGACACTCATCCTCTCAAACGTCACCGTCTCAAACGGCTCGCTCGGTAAACTCGCAAATATCAAGTCACTCAAATCCCTCAACCTCGACGGCTCCAGCATCACCGATGCCGGACTCTTCCGCCTATACACGCTCACATCCCTCCAAAATCTATCACTGCGTAAGACCACAATCACAGCGCCGGAACTGGCTCGACTCAAAGCCGCGCTAGCCGACACCGAGATCCTCGCAGACAACAATCTCAAGACCAACACCCACGCCGGCATCTTCCTCCCGGGCGCAAGCATCGACCTCCTCACCCACATCGACCCTGCACGCGATGAACTCGTCGGAACATGGCGAACCGACACGCTCACCGGCGACCTCTCCGTCGCTTCCAGTGACCAATTCCCACGTCTAAGCATCCCCATCATCCCACTCGGCAGCTACAAACTCGACATCAAACTCAAACGCACCGCCGGCACCGAAAACCTCGCGTTCCACCTCCCCACTGGAAACTCCAGCGTCATGCTCGTCTTTGGCCAAAGCGATCAGCCATTCACCATTCTCGATAACATCGATCAGACCGCCGGTGCCGATGTCGACTCCGATGCCGCGGGCAAACTCTCTGAAGAACTCCAGAACGATACCGAACACGCCATCTCCATTCAGGTCAAACTCACCGGAAACCGCGTCTCCATCAGTGCCTCCCTCAATGGCCAACCCTACGCCAGTTGGTCCGGCCCCACCAACGTCCTCAAAATCTCACGCGACTGGAAACTCAACAATCCCAAAGCGCTCGGCCTCATCGCACAAAACTCCACCGTCGAATACTCCCAAATCTCACTCACCATGCTCAACGGCTACGCTCACCCACTCAAACAACAAATCAGCAAAAACGACCTCGTGGCAAACCCCGCAAAACTCAAAGGCATTGATGCATGGACCGTCATCACACGAGGCCTCCGCGATGGTCGCAATGGCGTCATCCTCGCTAACCACAAAGGCGACACCCTCGCCTCCGCAGGCAGACACGGCGTCATCAGACTCACCAACCCCAACACAGGCGCACTCGTCAGCATACTCATCGGCCACAACGCCGCCGTCACATCCCTCGCATGGCTTAAGGATGACAAACAACTCGTCTCCGCCTCCGCCGATGGAACCATTCGATTCTGGGACATCAAGACTGGACGCACCACACGCTCCATCACCACCAAATCCGCAAGCCTCCAGGCCCTCGCCATCTCCGATGACGGTGCATACATCGCCGCCGGTGACGACGGCGGTACCGTCCGAATCTGGGATCTCTCCGACCTCAAACTGACACACACCCACGAAGCGCTCAGCGGAGCCATCGGCGCCATCGCTTTCTCGCCACTCGCAAACGGTGCCGTCAGCAAGCTCGCATACACCAGCGGCGGTTCCATACGCATACACGACATCTCTGGCTTCGAACTCATCAAAGCCGCATCTGGCTTCGGTACACCCCGATCCATCGCATGGTCAAAATCAGGCGCCGTCATCGCCGTCGCCGGTGGACCGGTTGTGCAACTCTGGGACGTCGATCAGGGTGTCACCCGAGCCAAATCCCTCGCGCCCACCATCCGCGTAACCTCCGTCGTATATTCACCCGATGGCAAAACCCTCGCCGCAACAGGCGAAGACGGACACGTCCGAATCCTCGACGCCGAAGACGCCAGACAAATCAGAACCTACACCAAACTCACCTCGCACGGTGCCAAATACTCCGTCACATGGATCCCCAACGCCGACCGCCTCGCCGTTCTCTCCGAAGACGGCTCCATCCTCCTCCTCGATTCACAGGATGACAAAATCCTCAAGGTCGCCAAAGGCGCCTACGCCCCCCTCAACGCCGCCGCATGGGATGGCAAAGACAGATCCCTCCTCCTCGCCTCCCGCGCAACTGACAAACTTTACCGCTGGAATCCCCGCTCAACCGATAACCTGACTTCACTCCCCATCACTGCCAAACCCCGACTCCTCCGAATCTCACCCTCCGGCAAGTACGTCGCCCTCGTCCCAGGCAATGGCGCCACTTCACGCGAACTCAATTCCGTCCAGATCTACGATGTCGAAGGCAAATCTCTTCGTCGGGCACACACACTTTCCGAACACACCGATCAGGTCACCGCCATCGCATGGCAACCCCAGGGACGCCTCCTCGCCACCGCCGGCGCCGACCACATCATCCACATCTGGAGTGCCGAGACAGGCCTACCCCTCCTCCAACTCGGCCTCCGCGGACACAACCAGACCATTCAGTCCCTCGCATGGTCACCCGATGGCAAATACCTCCTCAGCGGCGCCAAAGACGGCGTCGTCCTCTGGGAAATGGGTGCCTCCGAACAGGTCATTTGGAATTCCGCCCCCAACGTCGACGTCCGCGCACTAGGCTTCGTCGATGACAATTCAACTTTCGTCGTACTCACCCGCGACAACACCGTCCAGTTCTTCGACACCGCCACCGGCAAACGTCTCCGGCAATCTCCCGCAAACATCCCCAACCGGAAACTACTCATCTCAACCGACGGCCGAGCCTTTGCAAACATCTGGCACGACGCCCTCGAAATCAGGGACGTCGCCTCAGGACTCCTACAGGGCCGCGTCGTCACACTCGGCGCCGGCAAATTCATCTCACTCAGCCCCAACGGCCACTACCAGGCCACGCCAGGCCTCGAAAATGACATCCTCTACGTCGCAAAACTTATCGACGGCTCCATCAAAACACTCACTCCCGAAGCATTCACCAAACTCACTGGTTGGAAAAACGATCCTGAAAAAGTAAGACTCACCCCGGCCGTCCGATCACGACGAACACCCGTACGCCCCGCCATGACCGAGTAACCCACCACAAAAAAACGCAAGTCAACCCCCGCTCCCGCATCTCACCTCTCGACATATTTCAGACACCGCAACCCACTCGCCGGTATGGGCGACATAAACCATCCACAGCCCAAATGAAACAAACTAAACTTCCGATGATCCCGACGCGACAGTAAATCTCGCTTACCGTGTTTGATTACCTCATTACCGCACCAAAGCAGCCAACCTCTTCATCGCACATAAAAAAACGAACCGTCGTTATTCAACGACGGTTCGGCCCCATTTCCCTTTTTTTCTCACTTCTCTCCAAAAGTGATGCGTAACGGCGGGGTAGACCAGCTACGCGGTTTTTCTCTATCTGCTTAACACATGCACGAAAAAAATTCGCACAGTGACAAAGCCACACTATGTGATCAACGATTTCCCCAAAATTTAGAAAAGATTCCGCTCCATCCGGTTAGAAGTGACGCCATCCTTGCGTGCGAATCGCCAAAACTCCCTCGGCCGATTCTCCAACCACCCACATAATAACCTTTTCGAATACCTTGTCAACCCCTATTCCTCCTTTCAATAAACTTTTTTTCGGACATTCAACCTAACCCCCTGCAAATCAACACCTTAAGCACACCCAACCACCCCACCTCACCCCCGCCCACACGCCTCCACAAGCCGCCGAATCACCCCCCTCCCCATCGCCTCCCCCTCCGTCCGC
>JANQQT010000108.1 GCA_028284925.1 Phycisphaeraceae bacterium
ACGACACAATAACCCAAACGCCCGCCGCGCGCTCGTCACCCGAATTGCCATGTACAGGCGATTCAACACAAGCACATTTGCATTTAAACCAATCGACGAACTGACCATAAAGCCTTCCCATCGCATAAAAGTTCGCAATATGTTAACGGCTACGACGCAGCGTAGCAAATGAATCTACCAAGCTTTATACGTTCAAATCCCGTTAAAAGATCGACATTTTGGCAAATCCAGACTCAAAAAACCAATGCGCCGAATCGATATTTAGACCTCATCCGGTTTGACGTCGCTCAACTTCTTCCTACATTTCCCCCATGCCCGTATCACCGCGAGACCCAGACGTCGTCAATCAAATCAACGACCTTATCCAAAAAGTCGGTGGATCCCCTGACAAATCCAGCGGTCGGTTTGTTCGTCAGGCGATACAGTCCGCACTCAGTTTCGCAAGACCATACTTCGACAACGGCGAAAGAAAACTCGTCGCCAACTCACTCCGTGAACTGCGCTACGCACTCAAGACCTTCTCCGGTTATCGCGATGCCAGAAAAATCTCCATCTTCGGCTCCGCAAGAACGCCCGAAGATCACCCCGACTACATCATCGCGCGCGATTTCGGGAAACTCATAGCCAATGAAGGATGGATGGTCATTACCGGCGCAGGCGATGGCATCATGAAAGCCGGGCACGAAGGCGCCGGTCGCGAGAACTCCTTCGGCGTCTCCATCATGCTTCCCTTCGAAACCAATTCCAACACAGTTATCGAAGGCGATGAAAAACTCGTCACCTTCCGATACTTCTTTACCCGCAAACTCCTCTTCGTATGGAAAGCACACGCCCTGGGCCTGCTCCCCGGCGGATTTGGCACGCTAGATGAAGCCCTCGAAGTCCTTACCCTCATCCAAACCGGAAAAAGTCCTCTGATCCCTCTCGTCATGCTCGCCCCCAAAGGCAACGACTACTGGGTCCGCTTCGACGAATTTGTCAAATCCGACCTCCTCGCCAATCAACTCATCAGTCCCGAAGACCTCAATCTCTATCGCATCTTCGATGACCCCTCAGCCGCCGCAAAACACGTCGCCGCCTTCTACCACAACTACCACTCCATGCGTTTCGTCAGGGACCACCTTGTCCTTCGACTCCTCCGCCCTCTCTCCGATGATGCGATCGTCACCCTCAATGATGAATTCGCCGACATTCTCGTCGACGGAGAAATCCACTCAACCGAAGCCCTTGACGGTGAATACGCAAACCTCGAACTACCCCGCATCACATTCCATTTCAATCGCCGTAGCTATGGCAAACTTCGCCGCTTGATCGACCGCGTAAACGAACTATCACCCTGACCTCACCGCACCTGCTTGGCCGCCCTTCGCGCCGCCGTACGCAATGCATTCAATTCCGATGTCAGAAGTTTTCGCCAATTCCCCGAAGTCACACCCTGCAATTCCAACGGCCCGATCGCCGTACGACGCAACCGCTTCACCGGGTAATTCAATCGCGCCAACATCCTCCGAATCTCACGATTCCGACCCTCCGTTAGCGTAATCAACAACTTCGTACGCTCGCGATCCCTGCGCATCACCTTCACCCTTTCCGCCGCTGTCTTCATCGCCCCACCCTTACGATCTCCCAGAAAAATCCCCCCCTCCAATCGCTCCACATCCTCAGACGTCAATCGCCCTTTGATCGTCACGTCATAGGTCTTCGGTATCTCAAAACTCGGATGGGTCAAAATATGCGCAAGTTCCCCATCATCCGTTAACAACACCAATCCATTCGAATCCGCATCAAGCCGACCCACACAAAACAACCGAGCCTTCAAATTCACAAGATCCGTAATACTCCGCCGCCCCTCCGGATCGTCATTCGTACAAATCACACCACGCGGCTTATTCACCATAATGTAATGATGCGTCGTCTTCCGTCGTCGCGGTGACAACACCGCATTCCCGTCCAGCCGAACAATATCCTGATCCGGATCGATCCAAGCCGGTGAAAAATCGATCAGAACGTTATTCACCGTAATACGCCGATCCTCGATCAACTGCTCACACGCCCGACGCGATGCCACACCCACATCCGCCATCGCCTTATGCAAACGAATCCCACGCGCAGAATCCTTAAAAGGCTCCGCGTCTGGGTTCGGACCCTCCGGTCGACGCGACCTCCTTCGACGTCCCGTCCCCCTGACCCCACCCGATTTCGATCGAGACGGTCGCCCCTTACCTGATTTCCTGACTGGCTTCGGCATAACGCTAGTCTATTCCTCGGCAACCGAAGAATCCCCCACGACATCTCCCGAACCCAGATGCTTCTCTATCATCCGCCTGCGATAATCAAAAATCCGCTTCAACTGAAAACGCACAATCGGATACGCCAGTAGCCCGATCGGCCAAAATCGCAAATCATAATCCACCTCATCCTCGATGATCGTCCCATCCCCATCTTCCCGAAATCGATGTGAATGATGCCACAATTTGTAAGGCCCCTTAACCTGCTCATCCACAAACTCATGAGGTGGATTCCAGACCGAAATCACCGATTGCCAATTAAATCGCACACCAAATAACTTCAACTTATAGTCAATCTCGGCACCCACATACATCTTGATGGGGCGCTCCGAAAGAATCTTGAATTTCAATTCCTTCGGCGTGATCAGCTCAAGATTCTCCGCATTTGAAAAAAACTCAAACACATGGTCCAGCGGCAAATCCATTTTCATTTGTCGATACAACTTGAAGGCCATAACAAATCATAGCCCAATCCAATCGTCACAACGCTTACAATTGTGAAATTTTTCTCTAAGTCCGTCGCCCGCCATGTCTATCATTCCTACTATCTCTAACCCCAAACACCACAAAGGCACGTGCCATGCCGAATCAAACAAGCCCATCCCGATATAAAGGTCACGTCTGGCTACAAATCCTGGGAACCGTCGCGCTACTTGTGATCGGTGGAACGGTAGCCGCCGTCCTCGTCAACAACCGAAAACAACCACAGAAAAAAGAACGCGTAATCACACCACCCGTCGTTCAGGTCATCAAGGTCTCTCGCCAGACCGTCAACATCGATGTCGAAGGCTTCGGCTCCGTCCGTGCACAGACACGCACCAACCTCATCCCCCAAGTAAGCGGTATCGTCACCGAACTCCATCCCAATATGAAATCAGGCGGATTCATACCCGCCGGTCAACCCCTTTTCCAGATTGACACTAGCGATTACAAACTTGCCCAAAGCCAGGCCGAGTCACGACAAGCCTCCGCCATGGCCGCAATCGCAAGCGCCGAAGCCCAGATCGATGAGTCCGACGAACGAATTCTTGATGCCGAGCGTGATCTAAGACGCACAAAGAAACTCGCCCTCACCGATGTCGCCAAGGAACGAGAAATCGAAAAAGCCGAAACACATCTCCGCGTCCAGAAAGCACTACTTCGAGTCGCTCAATCACGCTGGGAATCCGCCTTCGCAGACCTCGCCAGAGCGCAGGCCGATATCGCCCAGGCTGTACTCAATCTTAAACGTACCACGGTCACGCTCCCCTTCGATGCCATTGTCATCAACGAACAGGTCGACGCCGGACAACGCGTATCCGCCGGACAATCCGTCGGGGCCGTCTACGGTGCCAAAGCCTTCGAAATTGCCGTCCCACTTGAAGATAAACAACTCAAATGGATCGAAGGAGTCCCCATCGGCCGCATCGGCGCGCTCACCAAAGCACAGATCAGCAAGCTTCCCCACGCCTCCGTTCAAAGTGAATTTGCCGGTGTCAAAACCATCCGAACGGGCAAGGTCGTTCGCACCGATGGTGTGATCGATGAACGCTCAAGAATGATCAAACTCGTTATACAGATAGACGACCCTCTCTCCATCTACGCCACAACCGAAGCCGACAAGTCACCCCCACTCCTCCCAGGTGCATTCGTCCGTGTCACTGTCCATGGCAAAGCCCTGAACAACGTCTTCCGCATTCCTCGGCACGCTCTTCACCCCAATAACACCATCTACGTCGCCCGAAACGAAAAACTCCATATGGCTGCCGTTGAGGTCGAACGCAAAGATCGCAACTTTGCATACGTTAGATCAACACTCATTAAGGGCAAACCGACGTTGGATGATGGCGAAAGCATTGTCATCACCCCCCTAGATACCCCCACCCACGGCATGGCCATCAAGACCGCGCCCGCCCCTTCAACCACCTCAAAAAAGTAACCCCCACAGACACCTCAGCGCCCAAAACTCTGACCAATGCCAAATCAAGCGGACAACAAGGAGATGACCACTCTGGCTCGACGTCCCGGGCCACTGGCATGGTTCGCGAGAAACCATGTTGCCGCAAATATCATCATGCTGATCCTCATGGTTGGTGGCGTCATTTCCATCCTTGAGTCGCGCATGGAAGTCTTCCCCAAAATGGACACTGGCCTCATCACCATCAGTGTTCCATACCTCGGAGCCTCACCTTCCGATGTGGAAACCGGCGTTCTGGAACCCATCGAAGAAGCAATCGGAGGCATCGAAGGCATCAAGCGAATCCGTGCCGCCGGACAGGAAGGCGTCGGGACCGTCTTCGCGGAACTCGAGGACTATGCCGACAGACGCAAAGCCCTTAACGACATCGAATCCGCAGTTGATCGCATACGCACCTTCCCCAAGGACATCGAAGACCCCGTCGTCTCCGAAGTCACCAACGCCGTCCAGGTTCTCAGCATCATGGTCTCCGGCGATGTCCCTGAACGCACGCTCAAAAACATCGCCGACCAAATCCGCGACGATCTTACCGCCATGGACAACATCTCCGATGTTCAGCTAAGCGGAATTCGCGCCTACGAAGTCACCATCGATGTCGATGAACAAACCCTCCGAAAATATAATCTCACTTTCGACCAGATCGCAAAAATCATCAACAACGCGTCACTCGACCTTCCAGCCGGGTCCATCCGTACCAAAGGCGGCGAAATTCTCGTCCGAACCAAGGGGCAGCGGTATACCGGTACAGAATTCCAGGACATCATCATTCGCACCAATCCCGATGGAACACTCCTTCGCCTTAGCGACATCGCAAACGTCAGAGACGACTTTGAAGATACCGACGTCGCAGCCTACTTCGATGGCAAAACCGCCGTCACCATCAAAATCGTCCGCAACGGTGATCAGGATGCTCTGGATATAGCGGCAACCGTCAAAAAGTACGTTGTAGACAAACGACCCCATATGCCCGAAGGCGTCTCGCTCGACACATGGTTCGACCGCTCGGAGTACCTCCGAGGTCGAATTAATCTACTCTCACGAAACGCCATCATCGGCCTCACCCTCGTTTTTGCCTGCCTTCTTGCTTTCCTCGACTTTAGACTCGCGTTCTGGACCACACTCGGCATCCCCGTCTGTTTCCTCGGCGCGTTCTGGCTCATGCCCATGTTCGATGTCACCATCAACATGATCTCTCTGTTTGCCCTCATTGTTGTCCTCGGCATCGTCGTCGACGACGCCATCGTGATCGGCGAGAATATTTACCGACACAAACAGAACGGACTCTCCGACCTCGACGCCGCCGTCGCCGGTGTACGCGAAATGGCCGGCCCCGTCTTCGTCGCCATCCTCACCACCGTGGTCGCATTCCTCCCCCTCATGTTCACCGCCGGACAAATGGGCAAGATCCTCTACGTCTTCCCCATTGTCGTCATAGCCGTCCTCCTTATTTCACTCATCGAAGCGCTTGTCATCCTCCCGGCCCATCTCTCCCAACCCGCCAAATTTCCATCGATCAACTGGCTACGTAAATTTCAACGTCGCACCCAGAACGGACTCAATTGGCTCATACGACAAACCTACGTCCCTACCCTGCGCTGGATCATAAAATACCGTTACCTCTCCGCCTCCGCAGCTTTCACCATACTCATCGTCATCCTCGCACTCGTTTTCGGCGGACACGTCCGCCAAGTCTTCTTCGAGGACATGGATGCCGACAATGTCCTCGTCAGCCTCAAGATGCCGCAGGGTACACCCGTCTCCGAAACACGCAAAGTCGTTACCCTCATTGAGCAGGCCGCCGCCAGGCTCCAGGCCAGACTCGAAACCGACCGACCCGAGGGCGCGCTCCCGATCTTCAAACACCTCAACACCAACATCGGCGACCAACCCTTTCTCGCACTCATCCAGGGCCAGGAAATGGACGGCAGAACATCGGTCGTCGCCGGTGCAGGACACATCGCAGAAATCAACATTGAACTCGTCAGCGGCGAGTTTCGCGAAATCCCCGGCAAGAAAATCGCCAACATGCTTCGCGAAGAAGTCGGCGAAATCCCCGGCGTCTCCTCCCTCACCTTCCAAGCCTCTTTCTTCTCACCCGGAGAAAGCGTCAATGTCGAATTTGCACACCACGATTGGAGTGCCCTCCAACAAGCTACGAATGAACTCAAGGAAAAACTCCGCGACTACAACGGCGTCAGTCAAATCGATGACTCCTTCGAACCCGGGAAACGAGAACTCAAAGTCGCCCTGACCGATGCAGGAAGAACACTCGGACTTACACTCAATGACCTTTCCAAACAGGTACGTGGCGCATTCTACGGCTCTGAAGCCCAACGCATACAACGCAACCGTGATGAAGTCAGAATCATGGTTCGATTCCCCGAATCCCAACGCAAGAGCCTCCACGACATCGAGAACATGCAAATCTCTCTTAACGATGACACGAAAGTTCCCTTTCAAAACATCGCCACCTACACCATCGGGCCGGGATATTCGCAAATCAATCGCGTCAACAAAAAACGCGTCATCTCTGTCACAGCCGATGTCGATGAGACCATTATCTCCGCAGACAACGTCAACGAAGACTTGCGGTCCATCGTCCTCCCGGCAATCCGACAGAAATACCCGGGCCTCACCACCAAATTCGAAGGTGAACAAAAACAACAAAGAGAATCCTTCGCCAGCCTCCAGAACAACTATGTCTTCGCCCTGTTCGGCATCTTCGCGCTCCTGGCCATGCAATTTAAAAGCTACATTCAGCCGCTTATCGTCATGTCCGCCATACCGTTCGGCTTCATCGGCGCCGTCATAGGACACGTCATCCTCGGCATGCCCCTTTCATTCCTCAGCTTCTTTGGCGTCGTCGCCCTCACCGGCATCGTGGTCAATGATTCACTCATCATGATCGATCTCATCAACCGCCTCCAATCCCAGCGACTCCCCCTCAGCGAAATCCTCATCCAATCCGGCGTTCAGCGATTCCGACCTATCCTGCTCACCACCGCCACCACCTTCTGCGGCCTCACACCCATGCTCCTCGAAAGAAGCCTTCAGGCTAAATTCCTCGTGCCCATGGCCGTCAGCCTCGCCTTCGGCGTTGCCTTCGCCACCTTCATCACACTCGTCCTCGTACCCATTCTCTACGCAATACTCGAAGACATCCGCACCCACCTACCCTTCACTCAATCTTACAAAAATCTCCACGACGCTGCCGACACCAAATAATTCTCAGGACTCCCTTGTTCTACTCCCATCCCACTACTTTTTCTTCTTCTTACCGCCAAACAACCCATCCAGCAATCGATTGATCGTCGAAAAATGTTCCACACGCGTGGTCGGCTTCGATAACGTCCCCTCCAATCGAATCGTAATCAACTCATCCCGCAACCCCTTCGCGATACGAGTCAACGCCCCCAACTCCACCCCCTTCGGATGCGAACTCGTCAACACCACATCCAGCTTCCCCGTCTCCTGCTCCATCGTCCCCTTACCCTCCAACACAATCGTCTTCGACTCAAGTCGCACCAGATCAAAGTGAAAAACACCATCGACAATCCGATACTCCAAATCCGCCTTCTCAAATCGATCCGATACCGGCAACTGCAAATGCGTCACTTGCAACACACCACCCAGCAACGGCAACCCATACAAATCCCCTTTCCTCACCACCAGACTCCCACTCCCACCAGGCTTCACGTTATCCTTCGCCCAATTACCCACAAGCTTCACCCGAGCATTCACCTTGCCCGTCATCTTGTCCCCCGCCTTCTTCTTGCCATCCGCCGCCGCCTTCCCATTATCCGCTCCTTCCTGTTTCGCCTTTCGATTCAACGCCAGAATCGACTGCAGACTTGCATTCGTCAACGCCAGATCCACCTCATATCGCCCACTCTCCGAATCCACCTTCGCGCTACCCTCAAGCAACCCCTTGGCATACTTCCCTTTAATGTCCTTGATCGTCAGTTCATTCTCAATATCCACTCCCACAATCCCCGCTGAAAAACCCGTCACAGGCAACCCGCCAAACATCAACCGGTCACCCATCAATACAATCTCGTATGGCAATCGCTTCTTCTTCTCATCGTATTTCGCCTTAATATCAACCGACCCACTAAACCGATCCACGGGCAATCCCGCAACAAACGCCCCGTCGATAATCCCCAACTCCGCCTCGATCTCCTTCAAGACCACCTCACCTTTTCCATCAACCGAAATCTCCAGCTTCGGCATCTCCACCGTAAATGCCCCCGATATCTTCATCGCGTCAACCGTCTTGTTCACCGCTTCCGGCAACAACAGCCGAACCTTCTTACTCAACCCATCAAACTCACCCTCCAAACTCAACTTCGCCTCCAACGACTCTCCAAAACGAATCGGCCCGCTCAACTTCACATGACCACCCGTCACCGCCCCATGCAACTTCCGCAACGTCAATCCATCATCTTTAAGATGAATCTCACCCGTCGTTCCCATCAACGAAAACCGCTCCTTCGCATACAGCAAAGAAAGCTCACGCGGATTCAGTACAAGGTCCAGGCTCGCCTCCCCCCCCCCATCCACCACCAATTTCCCCTTCGCATCAAACACCGACTC
>JANQQT010000140.1 GCA_028284925.1 Phycisphaeraceae bacterium
CGATAGCCCGGCCGATTCCAAGCGTGCCCGGCAGTTTGGCGCCGAAGGTATCGGTCTCTGCCGTACGGAACACATGTTCTTCGAAGGTGACCGTATCACCGCCATGCGTGAAATGATTCTTGTGGAAACAGAAGAAGCACGTCGCAAGGCGCTGGCCAAGCTTCTGCCATTTCAGCGTAAGGATTTCATTGGCATCTTTACCGCCATGAAGGGATTGCCCGTGACCGTGCGTCTGCTGGACCCTCCCCTTCATGAGTTCCTCCCCCACGATGCCAAGTCGCAATCCGAGCTGGCCAAGACCCTCAAGGTCAAGCCCGCTGCCGTCAAGCATCGTGTCGCTCAACTTCACGAAATGAATCCGATGCTCGGCCACCGGGGTTGTCGCTTGTCGATCACCTATCCCGAGATTCTGGAGATGCAGGTCACGGCTATTACCGAAGCCGTCATCGCCTGTAAGAAGAAAAAGGTCGATGCCCAGCCGGAGATTATGATTCCGCTGGTGGGTACGGTGAAAGAGCTTTCGATTCTCCGTGAGCTTACCTCCCAGACTATCGCCAACGTCAAGAAGGCCAAGAAGTACACCGGCAAGCTCAATATCCCGATCGGCACGATGATCGAAATTCCGCGGGCCGCGTTGACTGCCGATGAAGTGGCCACCCACGCCGACTTCTTCAGCTTTGGCACCAACGATCTGACGCAGATGGCGTTCGGCTACAGCCGCGATGACATCAACACCTTCCTTCCCGATTACATCGAGCAGGAAATCCTCGAGAAGGATCCGTTCCAGTCGTTGGATCAAACCGGTGTCGGCCAGCTCGTCGATATGGGTGTCGTCAAGGGGCGCACGACCAAGAAGTCCCTCAAGATCGGTATCTGCGGTGAGCACGGCGGTGATCCCTCCTCCATCGACTTCTGCCATCGGGTCGGTCTTAATTACGTTTCTTGCAGTCCGTTCCGTGTACCGGTCGCTCGACTGGCGGCGGCACAGGCCGCGCTGAATAACAAGTAAGACCCATTTAACATTTGAGGACTTGGAAGGCTCCGCTCAGAAGTGAGCGGGGCCTTCTTGTAGCATGACTACCCCATTTCTTTCGCGACAAACATTCTTCGTCGGGTTATACTCCCTGTTTCCCAAAGGAGTTATTCATGCCGGAACCACCATTTGATCTGCCACAGGCTCACAAGTTCTTTGCCATTGATTTCAACAACCAGACCTGGGACATCATCGAAGCGGAGTCGCCAACCGATGAGCAGCTTGCCGATCTCATCCATCTGGCCCACGCTTCAACGCATCATTGGCTGCAGGTCGGCAATGCCCTCAATCGATTGCGTGCCCTCTGCCTTCTGGCGACCGCATACATCAAGGTCGATGACCCGCATAACGCCCTACATTACGCCAAGGCCTGCGTTGCCCTGACCGAGTCCCTGGGGGACGAACCCACGCCGTTCGATCGCGCTTCCGCGTATGGTTGCCTTGCCAAAGCCAATCGTCTTGCGGAAAACGCAGATGCCGCTGACGCAGCGTTGGCCAAAACCAAAGAAGTTGTCGAATCGTTTGAACACGCGGACGACAAAGTCGTCATCGAAACGCTTTATGTTAATTAGTCCATGCTTTGAATGAAATTGATGAGCTTACCCGTCGAATAGATTGAGGATTATTGCTCTCCGTTGCCGTCGTTCGGTCGCAAAAGCTGCTCCCGCTGCAACATGACCTGTAAGGTCAGGCACACCAATTCGATCTGTGTCTGATCCAGCGTCGTATAGAACGGCAGGGCGATCGTGCGCGATGCGATCGTTTCTGTTACCGGGAAGTCTCCCTTCCCATAGCCAAATTTTTCGCGATAGAATGGTTGTAGATGTATCGGTGGGAAGTAATTTGAACACCCCACTTCGTGTCTGCGAATCCCATTGATTACCCGGTCCCTTTCCGTCTGTCCGTAATCATCCGCCAGCCGTACCACGAACACAAACCAGCTCATGTCCGTCTTCGAATCAATATTGGGCAGAATAAGTTCCGGCATGTCCATCAGCTTTTCGATGTACATACAGGCGACTTCATTGCGTTTGGCCATCAATTCATCCAAACGCTGCATCTGAACCACGCCGATGGCCGCTGCGACCTCACTGAGACGATAGTTGTACCCCAGCCGCTCATGGGCAAGCCAACTTCCTTCCGATGGTAAGTCGCCCACGGCTCGTCCCTGGTTTCGCATCGACCGACACAAATCCGCCAGCCGATCGTCGTCCGTTACGATCATTCCTCCTTCGCCGGTAGTAATCTGCTTGTTCGGATAGAACCCAAACACGGCCGCGCGTCCGAAGCTCCCTACCGGCCTTCCTTTGTACGCTCCTCCCAATCCCTCACACGCGTCCTCAATCAGCGGAATCTCATTCCTGGCTGCGACGGCGGCAACCTGGTCCATTTCCGATGGATTGCCAAACACCTCCACTGCGATAATTGCCTTGGTTTTTTCGGTAATTGCCGCCTCTATCTTCGTGGGGTCAATATTCAGTGTAATCGGGTCAATATCTACGAACACCGGCCGCGCCCCGACGTAAAGAATACAATTGGAGGAAGCGATAAAGCTGAAAGGTGTCGTGATTACCTCATCCCCGGGACCAACTCCCAGAGCTTCGAGAATCAAATGCAAGCCCGCGGTTCCGGAAGATACGGCCACACCGTGCCGACATCCTGTTCGTTGCGCCACAAGCTCTTCAAATCGCGCCTGCCGAGGGCCGATGCTAAGGCGGCCGGAACGCATCACGTCGGTTACAGCCTCAATTTCCTGCTCAGTGATATCCGGTTGAGAAAGCGGGATGTCGCCGGCCATAGGGGTCCATTCACTAAAGATTACGATTACAGGGGCGTCAGCCAGACCAACGCCACGTTTTACACCGGTTTCGACTTAATCGGCAATACACACGCCAGATGAAATGCCCCCGTTTATTCGGACCTGCCTTCACGGCCCCGCCCGTTCCATACCACGGGTTATCGGGTCACCCTTTCTTCAACGCGTCAGTCAGTGCCATTTGGTTTTTCGCCACTGCCTTGAGGTAAATCCAGGCCGCCTGAACCCGAAGTGATGTCTGCAATCCCGGCCCGCGACGCACGATAAGCGCCAATCTTGAAAGCTCATCTTCGCTGGGTTTAATGCCTTCACGCGTGCGCAACAATAAGGAAAGTGTCTGGTTGATCTCTTTGTCAAACTTCAGACTCTTGATCATGGCGTGGGGCTGTTTTACCTCAGCACGAATCAGACCAATAAGAATCGCCTGCCGGGTCAGGGGCGGGGCGCCCTTAATCAGGTCAGGCAGAATCAACGGAGCCTGTTTGGATTTTTCAATCAAACGTTGCGAAGAAAGGACGGCGTTCTCCACCCGATGGCTTCGAAAACGAACTTCATTCTTGCCCGCTTCCGCGGCAAGGATGATCGCTACAAGCATATCCGCGGATTTCTCTATCGGTAGTTGCAACGTGTGCTGCAGAATCCATCGACTGGCCAGAACATTGTTGAACTCAAGAAGCTTCATCGCTTCTTTGTCAACTTTCTGGCCCGATGAAATGAGTCTGCCCACGCGCCCTATTTGCTGAACAACTTCGATCTTGCTGGCGATTAGCGTGTCGAAGGCACCGGCACTGACTTTCTTCGCTGCTCCCGCAAGGACAATTGCATATCGTGTTTTGTCTGCTACCGAAGTTACCTCGGCAAATGTTTTCTTCCATGCCGCCAATGCAGATGCCTGTTTGAAATGCAAGCCCGCCCGCAGAGCTGTCATCTTGATTCCTTTGTGAATCCCCTTCTCGTCGGCAAGACCCACAGCCCAGTTGGCGATGGCGCCGAAATCGTAGTTGATCGATGAACGCAGAATCAACAGTCGCGCCGGATCACGTTCCAAGCCCTTTGCCGTACTGATTTCATCAAGGATCTTGAGCGATGACTTGTCTCCAAGTTGCGCTTTTAATACCGCCGCAAGACCCTTCAATGCCAGGCGTTCACTCTTTAACCCGTTGGCGATCACCTTTTGATCCTTGAGCTTGCCTTCCTTAACCAGTTTCGCAGCGGCGATGATCTTGACCGGCGTTTCGATGCCTGGTGACTTCACAACCTGCTGCAACTGCTCATCGGTGATCAGTTCACTATCGATCGCCGCCGAAATCAACTGGGCCTGCGTTGGCGCATGTGTCATATTCATCAGCAGCGTCAGGTCTATTTTACTTTTCGAATCAATCTCACCTAGCCCAAGCACACCATGTATCTTAAGAGAAGGCTCGGACGTTCCCACAAGATGGCTGAACAAAGGTTTTAACGCCGGATCACGCAGATTGCGTAATGCACCCAGAAGCAGATTATGTTGCCCCTGCCTGTCAGGAAATGTCGCGGCTCGTAGTTGCCGCACAGCACTCACGTACGCCGGATCTTCAGCCTTAACATCAACGGCCTGAAATATAGCCAACAAGCCCGCAAGCACAATATTCATTCGCATGGATTTCATAGCTCCATTGTACGACACTCTGACGTGCAAACAAGACGCGTTTCCCATCCCGAAAAACTTCTCGCTTCCGTCTTATCGTCTTCCGCAGTATCCGACTGACACCACAGCGTCCAAAAAAACTGCCACACGACGCTTATTCTCGTTCCTATTGTTACGTTGTGACTTGCGTACAAGTTCGCGCGCTTATGAATTGGGGATGCTCAGGCCGCGTTAGACGGCTTCTCCTGGATTAAACGAAGCAGATGCTCCACCAGTTGATCCATCGTCTCCACAGGCATGGCATGGTTTAGAGGAACGGGGGCTTGTCTTTTGACCTGATCATCAATGCGATGGTCCGCAGTGACGATCGTCGAGTGATTTGAGCGTCCCAGTGCCCGAGCCAATTCGGGGTAACTCAGCGTCGTCAAATGACGCGCCAGATGAATCGCCACCGACCTCGCCATGACGATGCGTCGATGTCGAGAACTGCTCATAACGCTGGCTCTTTCCACGCCCATTTGTTCACAGACCACATTCAGAATCTGCTCAAATCGAATGGGGCGTCTGTCCATGCTTGTGGCTCCTGTGCTAAACAGCCGATTCACCAGCGCATGACCGATCGGTTCATCCTCGTTTCTAACCCCGCCCGACACCTGGGCCAGGGCTCCAAGCTTGGTCAGCATGCCTTCGATCTCCCGAACCGAACCCGCTGCCTGCTCTGCAAGTGCCGTTACCACAGAATCCAGAAGCATCATCCCTCGGCGTTTGGCGACGCTGCGGATGATATCGCATCGCATCTGAACATCCGGCGCATCGATTCGCACCACCATGCCGCACATAAACCGACTCACAACCGCTTCAGTCATCTGATCGATCATCTTGGGATGCGCATCCGAAGCGAACACCAGTTTCGCTCCCTGCATCCCGATCGTATCAAACGTGTGAAGCAACTCATTCTGTGTCGACGACTTGTTGGAAAAGAAATGCACATCATCAATCGCCAGCAGGTCCAATTGTCTCACCGCCCGGCGAAACTTGGGCAGTTGATTGTTCCTCACCGCATAGACATATTCATTGGTGAATTGTTCGGCTGTTGTGTAGAGCCATCTTCCGTCCGGATTTACCTCGGCGAATCGTCGACATAGCCCTTGTAGCAAATGGGTCTTACCCAGCCCGCATCCGCCATGGACGAACAGGGATGCGAGTGGACTATCCGGCTGATCCGCGATCTGACGCGCCACCGACGAAGCTAGTTCATTAGCCCTTCCTATCACCAAGTCATCCAGGCGATAGCGCAATTGGCCCGTATCGCTGGTTGCGACGCTTCGCGCCCCGCCGCTTGCGCCTTTGAGAACTTCGCCTCCGTTTCCTTTGAATCGAGGCCCGGTATCGTTCCTCGGTCTCGGTGTTTCGCTGACTCTCCTTTCCCGCGTAGGCGTCTCTGTAACCCGTTGGGCGCGTTTTTCACCGGCGGATTTCACTCGTTGCGAGGCATCTACGCGCGTTCGAACGATGACGGCATGTCCAAACTCCGCCTGGGCGGCATCCTGAATAGCTGAATGAAAATGTTGGTCGATCCATTCGGCGACAAATCGGCTCGGTACTGAAAGTTCGACAACTTCATCGTTCACCCGAACTTTGGCTGAGTGAAACCAGAGTTTGTATTTTTCAGAACCTACTGCATCTGCGAGGCGACGTTGGATGCGTCCACTGATGGAGATGTTTGAAACAGCGGTGGTCACGGCTGTCCCCCTTTGATTGAGCAAGGCACATACGGAAAAGCAGAATGTTCCATGCAACGCGAACCTGGCGTCGCAAGTAACCCGATAAAGGGTCCGTCCCTATAAGATTGCAGACTCAACAGCGTCGCAGTTTCGGGGCGACCCGTTTCTTCCGCAATCGTGCCCAGTCATCCATGACCGAAGATGCAAAGGTTATGCATCGAAAAACTCACGTCAATACCGTGCGCACACACCACACAACGCAACTGAACCGAAATACATTAAAACACTGCACTTACGCTCATCAAAAAAACTTCTCCACCAAACATTATCTTGACATGAAAAAGTTGTGGATAAATCGAGTACAAATTTATTCAAATTGACCAAAACCAAAGCATAACAAGGGCTTAAACAAATTTACGAAAAACTTTCACTTGACTGCGCGTTTTTTAAGCATGCATTTAAGTCTCACCGATGCGCTTGATCAACGCACGCTTGCGATCCACTCGCGAGAATCCCAACTTGCGATAAAGATCCAACGCAGGCTCGTTAATTTCATCCACCGCTAAAGTAACCGTCCGATGACCGCCTTTCACACAGCCTTCAAGGCCATGCTCAAGCAAACAACGCCCAAGCCCTCGCCCACGCCATTTCGGATCCAGTCCGATGTAGACCAACTCCACGCATTTGGCCTGCTTCACGGGGTTCATCAGCAGCAATCCTGCTGCTTCGCCCTCGAGGCGCATTAACGTCCACATCTCCGGTTCAAATTCCCCCGTCCCCATATGGCCCGCCACCACATCATCCATCATCCGCAATCCGGTCAGATCCGGACAATCCAACGTGTCCACGTAGCTTTTTTCCAGAACTTCGATGAATTGCTCTCGAGTTCCTTCACTCCACGTTTCGAAGTGGACTCCCGCCGGTGGAGAGCTTGCGCGAAACTTTCGGTGTAAGCGCAGTTGCAAGTAGGATAAAGTCGCCAAATCCACGAATCCCGCCTGTATGAACGCCGAAATCTGCCGATCATCGCCCGTCCAGAGTAAGGCTTGCGCCAGGATCGCCTGATCTTTGGTCAATGAACTGCAACATACCTGGATTAGAGCCGAAAAAACCGCGATTTCACGCTGCAATAACGGTTGGGATGTGAAAATCAGTGCCGTCCTGCCTGGCTGGACAAGAACCAAAGCGCAAGCAGTAGGTTGGTCGTCCTGGTCAAATACCGCCCAAACCTGATGTGTTTTTGGGTCGTGGTCCCCCGCATAGTCCAAAAACCACGATAATTCCGCATGTGCCGGAAAGGACTCCCCCCGTTCCACACGACGGATCGCGACGTCCTCACCCGCTCCGGTCGGCCAGTGATGTAGCGGTGTTGTAGTCATACGTAGCTGCTAGCCAAACAACTCAATCTTCACTTACATCGGTTATTGACGCCATATGGATAGATGTTAGAATATCTCACCCCCAACTGCCAGGAGAGTTTACGAATGGGACGAATTTTTGCCCGATGTGGCGGAGTGATTGTATGGACCTGTGCCGTCGCGCTGAGCTTTGGCGCAATCACCAACCAGAACGCTTCTGCCGAAGTCGCCAAGCCCAACGTTGTGATCTCCGCCTGGGAGCTTGATCTGCAATGGAACAATCCCAAGATCATTCAGGTCAAACTGGCGGGCGAGTCCGTCAAAAGAACCTATTGGTACATGCCCTATACGGTGACCAACAACTGGGGTAGCAGCTATAAGCTGACCAAGAAAACCCCCAAGGATACCGATTCTCAGGTTCCTCCCACGCAGGCCGGAAGCAAAATCGCCGCCGCTGCCGCCAAATCCGCAGATCTTCGATTTATCCCCGATGTCATCCTCGTCACGGATGCCGGTGATGTCATTCGGGCCAACAAGAAGATCCCTGCAGAAGTCTTTGCGGCTATCAAAAAGCGTGAGCGAAATCCCCTTTTGCTCAAGCCCATCAAGGCCGTCGGTAAGATTCTGCAGGGTAAGGACAATGCCAAGGACAGTGTCATGATCTGGGAAACCCCCAAACATGATGTCAACTCCGTCAAAATCTTCTTCTCCGGACTTTCCGGTGAGACCCATCGCGTTGCCCGGATTACCGATTCCGGCGATACCGGCATTTCCACCGGAACAATCGTGGCCGAAAAGACCGTTATCGCCGCCAACGCCAAAATCCGCCGCCATAACGAGGTGGAAAGGAAACGCGACCCCAACATTCTTGAAAGCCAACTTAAAAAGTCGGCCAAATTTGATTTCCTGACCAAGGGGTCATCCAAGAAAGGCCCCAAATACCTCGTCCTTCGAAAATCACTGTTTATTCACTATAAAACACCCGGTGGTGCCGGCGTCGCCGCCAAGAAACCCTTCGTGCTTGAATCAAAATCCTGGATCCTGCGCTGACAGGTGCCACCTTCGAATCCTCGTTCGCCAAGGTAATACGCGATACGGGTGAATTCATGCAAGCCTCGTTCGTGCTTCAACCCATTTCCGGGGGTTGTCTGTCCAAAAAGGCGGCCTATACTTCCCATCGCCACCTGCCGAATTGGTGGCATGATTCATCAAACACCAGAGATACAGGGCAAATCCATGGCTCATAAAAAGGGACAGGGCAGTAGTAAGAACGGTCGCGACTCCAACCCCCAATACCGCGGCATCAAGCTATATGGCGGTCAGACCGCTCAGGCTGGCTCGATCATCGTCCGTCAATGCGGCACGAAATTCAAACCCGGCTATATGGTCGGTCGAGGCAAGGATGACACCCTCTATGCTCTCGCCCCGGGCCAGGTTCGGTACTCCGGCAGACGTGTCCATATTGATCTGGCCGAACAAACCGCCTGATCCATCTCACCAAGGAATCACCCCACAAGGGCGGCCAACCGGTCGCCCTTGTTCATTAGGTCAATATCCCACAGAACTGTTTCCGGCCCCTCCATCACCATGCTCGTCGATCAAGCCATCATCGAAGTCTTCGCGGGGAAGGGAGGCGACGGTGCTCTTTCCTTCCGACGCGAAGCCTACGTCCCCAAAGGAGGTCCGGATGGAGGAAACGGTGGTCGAGGCGGCAACGTCTACTTCGAAGCCACGCCTCACGTCGACACGCTTCTCGACATGGCCGGTAAGCACCACTGGCGCGCTCATAGCGGCCAACCCGGACGCGGCAAGAGTCAATTCGGCAAGGCGGGCGATGATATGACCATTCGCGTCCCCCCCGGCACGCTCATCTACAACGATGAGACTGGCGATCTGATCGCCGACCTGGATGAGATCAACAAAACCGTCCTCGCTGCGAAAGGTGGTAAGGGCGGGTACGGAAACGAACATTTCAAGTCCGCCACCAACCAGACACCTCGCCAGTTCACTTGCGGTGAGCCAGGCGACGAACTCCGCATTCGCCTCGAACTCAAACTCATCGCCGACATAGGTCTCGTTGGCAAACCCAATGCGGGCAAGTCCACGCTTCTCTCCGCCTTGTCCGCCGCTCATCCGAAGATTGCCGACTACCCCTTCACGACACTCGAGCCTCAACTCGGCATCGCCAAACTCTCCAACCATCGCTCCATGGTCGTCGCGGATATCCCCGGCCTTATCGAGGGCGCCGCCGCCGGAGCAGGCCTCGGTCACGAGTTCCTCCGACATATCGAGCGCACACGAATTCTCGTCCACGTCATGGATATCGAGCCTATCGATGGCACTGATCCTATCGAAAACTACCATATCATTCGCAGGGAACTGGAGGACTATTCGTCCAACCTGGCCGAAAAGCCCGAAATCATCGCTCTCAACAAGATGGATCTCCATCAAACTTCCGAAGACCGCCAAACCGCCGTCGAACTTATCGAAGCGGAACTCGGTAAAAAGACCATCCCCATCTCCGCCGTCTCCAAGCTCGGCATTCAGGAACTGCTGGACCTCTGCTACGACAGGCTTCATCCATCGGACTGACGCCCATCTCTACCCATATCCGTTTACAATATCATCTATGAATGCTCCCTCTCCATGCGTAGTTCAGGGTCTTATCCGTTCAGTCTTTTTGCCCATTCTGCTTTTTTTCATCTCGCCGATTCATGCCGCCAAATTGACCGGCTCCATTTTCGATGCCGAGTCATCCCAACCCCTACCTGCCCGTCTTTATCTCACCGATTCCAAAGGCAAATACCTTCACGTCAACACCGCCTCGACGAAAGGTTCCGCCGTCCGGTACGCCAGGCAGCGAGGCCGGCACAGCGTCGAAATCCACACCACCCTTTCCGCCCATCCCTTCCGTGTTAATCTCAAGCCGGGTCGATACACCCTCATCGCCGAACGCGGCAAAGAATACCTCCCCGTCAAGACTACCATCACCATCGCCGACCAGCCCGTTACCATCACACTTAAACTCAAACGCTTTGCCAATATGGTCAAACATCACTATTACAGTGGCGAGACCCATGTTCACCGCACGCTCGCAGAACTCCCCAACGCCATGCTCGCCGATGACCTTAACGTTGCTCTCCCTCTGACATACTGGGTCACCCGCTCCCACACGCCGCCAACCTCCGGCGACAAGAACCAACCACGCCCAACCCCCAAACTCATCATCGTCGACCCCACACACGTTATCTGGCCGGTCAATACCGAATACGAAATCTTCTCCGTCAAAAACAAACGTCATACCCTCGGCGCCGTTTTTATCCTCAACCACAAAGCCCCCTTCACTGTCGGCGTCCCACCTCTCACGCCCGTACTGAAACATACCCGCAGGGAAAACGCAATCTTCGACCTCGACAAACACAACTGGCCCTGGTCCATTGCTATTATTCCGCTTCTCAACGTTGACCTCTTCCCGCTCACCAACAACCACATCTGGCGAACGGAATTCTTGTTCCGTAACTGGTACCACCAGTACACCCCTCCCTTCCTCAAAAGGGGTAAACCCTCCCACCTCTCTGAATCGGAGTGGATCGACTTCGGATTTCAAACCTACTACACACTCCTGAACTGCGGCTTCAAGCTTCGCCCCACCGCAGGCACAGCCTCAGGTGTCCATCCCGTCCCTCTCGGCTTTGGGCGTGTCTATGTCCACCTGCCCAAAGGCTTCTCCTATGACGCATGGATCAAAAATCTCAACGCCGGTCGCTCCTTCGTCACCACCGGTCCTCTCATGAATATCAGGTTCAATAACCAAACCCCCGGACATCAATTCCATGCAAAGTCCGGGACGACCATTCACATCACAGGCCAAATCGCCTCAGAACAACCTCTCACTCATATTCAGATCATAACCAACGCCCAAACCCTTCGGACCATCAAACCCGTCAATACCCGCCAACCCTCCGGTGGTTATGTCAATACCATCAATCAGAAGATCAAGATTGATTCCTCCTCCTGGATTGCCCTCCGCTGCTACGAATGGCGACCCAACGCCAGAATTCGTTTTGCTCATACAGCTCCGGTCCACGTCAACATCCTCGGCAAGCCTCTTATTCCCACCAAAGCACAGGCCCGGTATCTCGTCGATCGCACACAGGATGAAATCAATCGCAGCAGATCTCTACTCACCCCGGCTGCTGTCGATGAGCTTCGCAAATCGCTTCAGATATACCAGACTATCCTCCAACGCGCGAAATAACCCATCATCCGATAAAAACAAACCGCATTTCGCAGATGTCCGTGTTCTTACCGCTTCACGGCCCTCTTTAGATTCCCTCCAATCTCGCCGATATCTTCACTAACCGCAGGTGGAGAACAGACATGATCAATCGTCCGATTGCATTTGTTATGGCAATGACCCTTATCCTGACGCTTACAGGATGCCAGGCCGGTCAGAAATTTGACTTCAACCTAAGCCGGTTCTTTACCCGGCTCTTCAACCCCAAAAAAGCCAAAGTCATCGAGATTCAAAAAGAGCTGGATGCCAATGCCGCCGGGCAAACCAACTCAACACGCCCCGTCATTACGATCTACACCAAAACCCCCAATTGGGTAGGCGCTCCCGTCGGTCCGCATCTTCTGGCCGCAGTCTGGCCTGATGGCCGAATCGTCTGGTCCCACGACAAGACCCACGGCGGCAAACCTCTTTGGCACGCCAAAGTCGATCCCGCCCAGGTGAAATCTCTACTCGAAGACCTTGAAAAAGACAAGATATTCTCCGATCGTCACATGCAGAAGAACTATCTCGTCGGCGACATCCAGCGATACACCATCAGACTGCACCATAAAAATCAGAACGTAACCTTCCACTCCTGTCATGAACTCTTTGAACGAAACCCGTCGATCGTCGTAACGGCCAAATCCGTCGAATCTCTGGAAGGCCGAACGCGTGAACAGGTTCTTGCCGAACAGCCCGCCGACTTTCGACGCTTCAAATCCACGTGGAATAAGATCCGCACCGCGGTCAGAAACTGGACGCCCGAAAAGGGAAAGCAATATCTCGACAGCACGGACTTTCTCTATCAAAATTCTCCCACGGACTGACGTGTCTCACATCCCAATCCACTGCACACCCGTCCCCGCCTCTCCGCTAAACACCGCTTCCCCATCGACGACCCGTACGCCTTCAGCCACATCACCATCCAGCAACAGCGCGCCGTCCATATCCACATAATCGATCAACGGCAGCAACTGAGCGATGGCGCTGATCCCCACCGTCGTCTCCGTCATACAACCTACCATCACCTTAAGCCCACGCTTTCTTGCCTGCGCGATCATTCTCCGCGCAGGTGTCAATCCTCCAGCCTTAGTCAATTTGATGTTGACACCGTCAAAACATTCCGCGCACCGCTCCACATCTTCCTCCAGGATACAACTTTCATCTGCGATAATCGGTAACACACTTTTCGCCGTCACCTCCGCCATCCCTTTCCACATCTCCGCTTTCAAAGGTTGTTCAATAAATTCCACGCCCAGTTCCTTTAACGCTCTCGACTTGTCAATCGTTTCCTCCACGCCCCAGGCGGTGTTCGCATCCACACGAAAAACCGCATCCGTATGTCGCCTCAACTCCCGAATGATCTCCACATCATTCTCCATACCCAACTTGATTTTGTAATAAGGAAACCTCGGAAACTCCTTCATCTTGGCTACCATCTTGTCCACCGAATCCATCCCTATCGTGTAATTCGATCGCGGCAGGTTCTTTAATTCCAACCCCCACATTTCCCACACAGCCTTCCCCGCTTTCTTCCCCCACAGATCGTGTGCCGCCTCATCCAATGCGCACAATGCAAACCGATTCTCGCCAAGTTTTTCGATCATCGTGTCCCACAAAGCCACTGGATCATAAAATTCACATTTTTCTATATCCCGGCGCACAGCTTCCAGCGAATCGACCATTTTCCCTACTCCAACCCCGTAATACCCTATCGCTGCCCCCTCTCCATACCCCTTAAGGCCGTTTTCTTCCAGTTCTACCACCAGATTACGCTGTTCACTACGCGATTCATGGGCGATCGTGAACTGATGGCGCAGCGGCAAAACGACTTCATGCAAGACTATTTTCATAATTCCATCTTAACATTCTCTGTTTTTTTAGGTATGATATAAGGCACTTATCCGTCCAAACATATCCGGAGAAGACCAATTGGATAACTACACACCTTCCCTCGAAGCCCACCTTCGCATCGCTCTCGCTACGGGACTGGGGCCTGTCCTTACCCACCGCCTCATCGAATTACTCGGCGACCCACTCGATGTCGTCAATGCTTCCATAACTACCCTCCGCACCATTGATGGCATTGGCTATAAGAAAGCCGATCTTATCAAACGCACGCTCGATGAAGCGGAAGTGGAAAAAGAAAAGAAACTTATCTCCCAGCACAATGTCACACTCATCCCCTTCGACCACCCCCAATACCCCACGCTCCTCAAGCACATACCCGACCCTCCTCCCCTTCTTTTTGTCAAAGGAAAAATTCTACGTCGAGATGGTCTCGCACTCGGCGTCGTCGGTTCACGCAGGTGTACACGTTACGGTCGGGAACAAACGGACCGTCTCACCTCCGCCGCCGCCCAGGCCGGGCTTACCATCGTCTCCGGCGGTGCTAGAGGAATCGACGCAGCAGCACATCGCGCCGCCCTGCGCGTCAAAGGTAGAACACTCGCCGTACTCGGTTGCGGCCTTGCCCAATGCTATCCACCTGAACACGATGACCTCTATCAGCAGATCGCCGATGAGGGTAACGCCGTGGTCTCTGAATTTCCCATGAGCTTTCCCCCCATCGCTGAGAATTTTCCCAGGAGAAACCGGATTATCTCAGGCCTCTCCGTCGGCGTATTGGTCGTAGAAGCCGACAAACGATCAGGAGCGCTCATCACTGCGCGCCTCGCCGTCGAAGAACATCACCGCGAAGTTCTCGCCCTGCCCGGTCCGATCGACTCCAACACATCAGCCGGTTGCCACAAAATCATCAAGGAAGGCTGGGCGACCCTCGTCACCAATATTGATGATATTCTTGACGCGCTCGGTGAGGCCGGCCGTACTCTCAAACAAGTCGTTATCGAAGACACCGCGCCGCCGATTCATGCTACCCCCCACACACATGCGGTTTCATCTGATGGACTCGTAGCCGTCGAAACTGCACAAGCCGTCGAAACCCTCGACGTTACAGCCAACCTTTCACACGACCAAAAAAATCTCCTTAACCTCATTCCCAGCACATCCATTGATATTGATGACCTTTGTCGTCATGCTGACATCCCCATCGGGCAGATCCAATCCCACCTTATGCGACTCCAACTCATCGGCTACATCCAGCGACTCCCCGGCAACCAGGTCCAGCGAAAACGCTGATCTCCATTCTTCCCATCCGTATACAAGCAACCCTACCAACCTACAACTCAAGCCCCAGACCCTCTCCCCCGCCTTCGCCCCGCAACTGGTCCATCAGTTGACGAATCCGCTGTGCCTGCCTTTCCTGCTGCTGCTCAATCGTGCGCAACACCACAAAAATCTCTGCCAGATGTTTATCCTGCTCCAGCTTTTGCGGCAGGGCCTGCAGGTGTTCCACGATCTGACGCAGCAAATCAATGGTCCCCCGATCGCTACGATTCGCCACCGCCTCCTTCACACCGTCCACCACAGATGCCATATCCACCACCGGCTCAATCGGTTGGCTCATCTTCTCAATGGCGTTTTGCAATAACCCCTGTACCTTCGAATCATCTCGCTGCTGCAATTCCTTCAGGATTCGCTCCAGCAACAACCGATCCTCATCCCCATTCAAAACCTCCCCGCCCCCGCTCCCTCCATTGCGTCCCGCTCCCGTCGCCTTCGCTTCGTGAACCGCTTCCAGAATATCCGCCAGCATATTTTCAATATGCTCCTCCACCGCACTCGGTTCTCTCGCACTCTCCTGTACGACTGTCGACGTGTCATCCCGATCCGCATCCCGACGATCACGCTCTTCTTCCTTTGCTTTCAATGCCTCATGTGATGCCTTCAATCCCTCAAGCCTCTCAACGACCTCGTCCAGTTTGCCTTCAATCTCATCACCACGATCGTTCGTCAATGCCTTTACCAACTCCGCAAGCTCTTCTTCCATCTGCTGCCGACCCGCCACATGTCCAGCCTGTTCCGCCATCATCTCCGCCAATGTCCCAATGGCAGCCATGACATCATCCATCCGCTCCCGCAGAACACCCTCACCGTCCAATTCCACACGTATCGCCTCTTCACCTGCCCCGTGTTGGCTTGTGGGTGGTACATCTTCCGACGATGGCGATGACCACTCCCCACTCTTGGCCAGCAATTCGTCCACCTTCCGCTCCAATGCCTCAGTTGACATCTTCCCGACAACGTCTGCCAACCCGTCAATGCTCTCTTGTATTCTTTCCGTTTCTCCATTGTCCCTCGCGGAAGGGCTATCGCCCGACCGGTCGCCATTGTTAATACGTAATCCTTCAGCCAGTCGCTCCAAAACCTCCCGTACCGCTTTCAGCTCTTCCTTAACATCCGTTTCACTGTCCCCTGCCTTTAACCCGGAAATCTCATCCCGCAACGCCTCAACAATTTGCCTCACCTCTTCGCCACGACTGTCCTCACTCCCATCTCCATCCGGTTGCGTCCGAATCTCCAACAATAGCTCATCCAGCTTTTCACTCAATCCTCCCATATCCCCCAACCCCTCTGGCAACCTTTCCCGCATTCCCGCAACCACACCCTCCACGACTTCTTGCACATCCACACCCCTATCCTCATCAACATCGCTTTCTCTTTCACCCAGCCTCCCCATCATTTCCTCCAACCTGTCCTTAATGTCACCCATCGTCTCTTTTCGGCTGGATTCAACCTCACGCAAAGCGTCACGCATCCTCTCCACCACCGCCTTCAACTCCGCAACTTCCTCCCGTCTCGCAAAATCATCCGGCAACGTCACCTCGCCCTGTCCCGCCACCTCGTGCAATATTCCCTCTATTGCCTCCAATCTTTTCTTCATCTCATCCAATCCCGCCCGCATCGCCCCCTCAGCCTCAGCCTGAGAATCATCTTGACCAATCTCACCTTCCCGTGCCTCTGCCTCTTCCATCTTCTGAATCAATCCGGACAATTTCTCACCCATTGAATCCAGTTCCCCCTTCACACCCATACCCTCAACGCTGCTCCCCACACCTTCCACACGCGCCGCAATCTCCTTCACAGTCTCTGCCAACTCCGCCACATCTTCGCGCCCCGCCCTTTTCGCGATCCCTTCTTCCATCACCGCCAGTCGTTTCTCAGCATCACCCAGTTTCTCCATGACCCGGTCGTCCGTTTTTTCATTCAACTGTTGCCCAATTCCCGCCAATCCCTCTGCCACACCCGATACTTGTTCCGCAACACCCGACATATCCTCCGTCAATTTCTTGCTTACCTCAGCCTGTGACGCCTCCGCCTTCTCCATGGCCTCTCGGATAATTTCCTTCAAGCCTTCCACATCTTTCAGTGTCACACCCCCGCTCCGCGCATCCAGCAACACCTGATGAATCTGGTCCAGCTTCTGCTTCATCTCGTGCGCAGGTCGCCGCGCCGCCGGGTCGCCATGAATCAATCGATCCGCCAGATCCTTAAAGATGGGTTGTTCCGCCAACCTGCCCGGCAATCCATCTACGGCGGCTTGCAACCTGGCCGCCCATTGCTCGTCTCCCGAGCTTTCCTCTCCAGTTTTTCCTTCCAGATTCTCTGCCAACGCATCAATCTTCTGTTTCAATTCACCCAACACGCCACCGCCATTACCGTTCCCACCGCCGTTCCCCAATCGCTCAATAGCCACCAGGACCTGATTCACCAGCGGCCGCGCGTCCACCTTTTCCCCTAACCCCTCAATCGCCTCCATCAACCTTCCTATCTCGTCTTCGCCTATACCCCTTTCAAGCTCTACCTGACCAGCCTCTTCCCGCTTTCCCGTTTCTTCCAGATTTTTCGCATCCCGCTTCCGTATCGCATCCAACACCTCCCCAAACTTCTCATCCAGTCGCCCGTTCGTCGTCGTTTCCACCAACTCAATCAATCGATCCAGCTTCTCCTCCGAAACAATACGCCTACCTCGCTCAGCATCTGCAACACCCATCTCTTCTTTTTCAACCTTGTCCTCTGCGTTGCTCAAACCATCCACCCGTTCCGCAATCCGATCTACTACTTCTCTGAGTTCCGCCATGCGCTCATCATCCCCCTCGCTCTCCTGCATAACCTTCTCCTTTTCCGCCGCCGCTGTCAGCACACCCTCCAGCTTTTCCAGTTTCTCGCCAATCACCTTCTGCGTGGCGCCCTCCGCCTCACCCATCGCCAGTGCCACCCCCTCGACCTGTTCCGCCAGCCCTGCCAACTTCTCATGCACTTTCTTCCGATGCTCCTCTTTCTTTCCTCCCATAACCTCCTCCATACCGTCCGCCATCACCTCCAGCCTTCCCAGTATCTTCTGTAGCAACTTATAATGCTCCCGCACATCCTCAGCCGGCCCTTTCGCGGCTTTCTCGATGCTCCCCGTCTTTCCCTTCACGCTACCCCCATCCTCCACCACCATATTTGCATACTGTTCCCGCTTTCCTCCCGTCACCACCTGGAACAGGAACTCGCTCGCCCCCACACCCACCTGCTGACCGCTAACGATTTCAGCCTTCCCCTCCACCTTCTCGCCATCCAGATAAACGCCCGCCTGCGATTTCAAATCCCGAATGGTCCAAACCCCTTCGTCGCACATCAACTCCGCATGTTGACGAGACATACTCTGGTCCGCTAGCGCAACACTACCAAACCGGCGTCCGATCACATGATCCTCGTCTTCGCGCAGCCGATAAACACTCCCCTGGTTTGGCCCCGCCAATACCGTTATGACCAACATGGCCAACCTCCACGCCAGGCCCCATGCTCCTTCCGAAGAACCTGAACGCTGATCTGACATTCGCATCCGCCATTGCAGCAAAATGCCGTCAAATACTCACTTATGCGACACATCCTGCGTCGCTATCATCTCATTCGATGGATTAAAGCAGGCGATAAAAGCTCGGCTGTCGAACTCCTCGATCACGCTAATCACGCGACCTTTCCCTGCCGCCACTCGCGTCCACACAATTTTAACATCACCCCCTCCCACCTTCAATTACTTACTCACCCCTTTACCCCCAATCCTCATAATTTCTCACCTAATCCCCCCATTTCAACATCATACCCACCCGCCGAGCGCCTTCCGCTAAAATAAGCCTTTCACACATCGCAGGAGTGTCTTATGCCCAGTTCCACAACCGTAACATCCCGACGCCGGTTCCTGGCAACCACCTCCGTAACCACCCTTCTCCCCGCCCTCACGTCATCTCCCGCCCTCGCCGCCCCGGCCAAACCCTTCAAACTCAACTTCATCCTCGCATCCAGCATGTACGGCAAGCTCCCCATCGACACCGTCCTCACCCAACTCAAACCCACCGATGCCACCCACATCGATATCTGGCCCGCCTCCCACGCCAATCACCGCGAGCAAATCGAAAAACTCGGTCACGACAAATTCTCACAGCTCCTCAAGAAACACAACGCCAAAGTCGGCATTTACACCGTCTACAACCCCGGAATTCTCAAATCCAAACCATGGATGCCCGTCTGCAAAAAATTCGGCGGCTCAATCCTCGTCGCCAACGCCCCGGGTCCCAGAAACCTCACCGGCAAAAAACTACAGACAGCCGTCGACGCCTTCGCCAAAAAGCTCGACCCCATCCTCAAACATGCTGAATCCCACAACCTCAAAATTGCCATCGAGAACCACTCCGGCTCACTCATCAACTCGCCCGAAGCTCAACAACGCCTCCTAAAAACCCTCCCAAACAAAAACCTCGGCATCGCCCTCGCCCCGTACCATCTTCCTCAGGATCCCAAACTCCTCTCCGACCTTATCCTGAAACTCAATAAACGCCTCTTCCACTTCTACGCCTGGCAACACGGCATGGGCTGCTCCAAAAAGCTCCCCAAACATCAGGAACTTCTGCAAATGCCGGGTCGCGGTTCGCTAAACTTCGCCCCCCTCGTCGCCGCCCTCCGGAAAATCAATTACGCCCACTGGACATCCCCCTTCATGCACCCCGTCCCACGCGGCATTCCCATTCTCCCCACCGCTAAGGAGACTACCAAAGAAATCCTCCGCGCCCAAACCTATCTCAGCAATCTCATACCTAAATCCGCCTGATTCCATCGGCCACGAATCGTTTTGTCCACCACCTCTAATATCCCAAACCAGGAAACCCCTATGCCCCACCAGGTTCTCATCATCATTGGCGACGCCGCCGAAACACTCGACACCATGTACCCCTACTATCGACTCCAGGAAGCCGGCTTCACCCCTGTCGTTGCCGCCCCAGAAAAACGCCTCTATCAGATGGTCATGCACGAAGTCAAACCCGGATGGACCATCACCAAAGAGTGGGAAGGCTATACCATCAACGCCGACATTGCATTCAAAGACATCAACCCCGAAGACTACCTCGGCATCATGTTCTCAGGTGGCCGCGCCCCGGAATACATCCGCTATGACACCGATCTCGTTCGTGTCACCAAACACTTCTTCGAACATAACAAACCCATCGCCTCCGTCTGCCACGGCGTCGAAATCCCCGCTTATGCCGATTGCGTCAAAGGGCGTAAAATGGCCACCGTGCCCAAATGCAAATTCGACCTCGAAGTCTGTGGAGGAACGTTTATTGACAAACCCTGCGTCGTCGATGGAAACCTCGTATCCGGCAGGACCTTCCACGACAACGGTCACTACCTCGGTCCCTGGATCAAACTTCTCGAAGAAGCACGCGCAGCCGCCACACAAACGCAAACCGTCTAACGTCCCATTCCCCCTCCACACACACACCATGCGTATCTCCGCCTCCATCTCGCTCACCCTGACCATCACCTTCGTCCTTACGCTCTCCTCGCACATTCCCTCCGCTCACGCCGCCGGTCCTCCGATAAAACCCACTCCCCCCATTATCCTCGACCTTGCCGCAAACCCACCCAAAACCCCCGCCCAACTCCAATCCGCAGGCCTCCTCCTCCTCTCCGAACTTTCC
>JANQQT010000150.1 GCA_028284925.1 Phycisphaeraceae bacterium
GTCTTGCAAATAACGCCCCAATCCCCTTAGGCCCATACATCTTGTGCGCCGACATACTCAGCAAATCCACACCCGCCTTCATCACATCCACCTTCCCCTTCCCCGCCATCTGCGTCGCATCCGTATGAAAAACCACTCTGCGCTCCCGGCACACCTCCCCAATCTCCTCAATCTCACTGATCACACCCGTCTCATTATTCGCCCACATGATCGATACCAATATCGTGTCCTCCCGCATTGCCTCCGCCACCTGCTCCCCCCGAATTACCCCGCTCTCATCAGGACGCAGGAACGTCACATCAAACCCTCTGTCCCTCAACCCATACGCCGGTTCCAGCACCGCCTTATGCTCCGTCCGCGATGTAATAATGTGATTCCCCTTTCCCCCGTCTCCCCCATAAAACCCCGCCACACCCTTAATCGCCAGGTTATCCGCCTCCGTCGCCCCACTTGTAAAAACAATCTCCCGCGGATCCGCGCCGATCAACCCCGCCACCTTCCCCCTCGCCTCCTCCACCGCTTCAAACGCCGCCCGCCCCGCCGCATGTTGACGACTCGCCGCATTCCCAAACACCTCACGAAAGTAGGGCCCCATCGCCTCAAGCACCCTCTCATCCACCGGCGTCGTCGCACTATGATCCAGATAAATCAACACATGTCCTTTGCAATTCACACACTTTCCCCCGCCTCCGTTTTCCCCCAGTCCCCATTCTCTATAATACCCCCATGCCAAATCACGATCGTCAATCCAGCTACGAAGTACGTTTTGAAATGACCCCTCTCCTCGACGTCGTCTTCCTCCTCCTCACCTTCTTCATCTACAGCATGATCCTTACCGTCCAGGCAAACGTCCTCCCGCTCAATTTTCAAAATGTCGCCGCAGGCTCTGCCGCGCCTTCTTCAAACCCCGTAGGCATCACCGTCGACCACACCGGTCAACTCTTCCTTAATCGAAAGAAAATCACCAAAGAACAACTCAACGCACAACTCAAAATACTCGCAAAAGACTCTGATCAACCCGACATCTACATCGGCCTCGAAAACAAATCCGCCTCCCTCGATCGGGCGCCTTTACTCATCGATCTCTTCAACACCGTCAGAAAACTAGGCTTCAAAAAAATCAATATCATCGGCCGACCCGACGGCGACAAAAACCCCACACCATAAAAAAAACAGTGTGAGCTCACACTCACACTGTCTAATTTATTCCTGAATTTCTCACCCACCCTTACGGCTGAACCTTATCCAACGGAATCGCAATCTTGGCGTTCTGCAAAATACCCTTCAATTCCTGCCCACCTTGCTTAACACCCACCCATTGAATTGCCGCCAGCCTCAACGCCGCAGGCCCAACCGCGGCGCCAACCAACTTGGGTCGTTCATCCTTCGCCTTAAAATCCTTATCAAAATGATCCAATGCATTATTGAGGATCTCATCGATCGCGAAAATCGCCTCGTCCGCCGCCGGTCGGATATCACCAGCAACCTTATTACCTGCGATTTGTGTCGCAATGACCATCAGATAACGACCCGACAACGCAATTAACTCACGAAATTGCCCATCCGCATCCCCACCTTGCGCAATCTTAAACACCAATCGCTGCCTCACGCCCGCTAGCGCCTTCGCATCCGCCCGAATACTCTCTTGCACCGATGCCTTATGCACCGCTACACGCTTCGCCAATCCCGCAAGCAACGCCGTCTGTGCCGCCGGAATCTTCAATTTACCCATCGCCTCAAAAACCTGCTCCAACACATGGCTGTACTTCTCACCTGCTGCCGCCTTATTCAATGCTGCCAACAACGCCGTCTCCTGTGCCGCCGTAAAGCCTGCTTGGCCGCCTTCACGCTGACGATCTGCAATAAAGTGAATCGCACGACCCGCCCAATACCTCACACCAGGATTAGGGTCCGCCACACCCTTCAACACCAACGGCTGAACATCCGTCGTCGTCGACTGCGCCACCACAATAAAGGCACTCAATCGAACCGGCACCGGAGCCTTTGCATCAATCGCTCCCGCCAACCCCTTCGCCAATGCCTTACTCACCGCCGCCTTCGGCGTCGCCTTCGCCAACGTATTCGTCAACGGTCTCAAAAGTGCCGTGCGACACTTAATCACCCGATCAATCGAAGTCGCCTTCGCAAGCGAATCACACCAGTGCTGAACCCATTTGCTGATCTCCGCCTGTTGTGTCTGGTCAAGCGCATCTGCCTGCAACGTACTCGTCTTAATGGACGGAGGATCATTCGCGGCCTGCGCGAACACAGAACTCGTCATCGCAGACGTCAGCAACATCACCGACGTGATCCGTACGAAAGTATAAAACTGCGCTATAGGGCGTTTTTCCTGCATGGGGGGCTCCGTGAGCCTGCTGGCTGGTATTGGGATTTTGCTCATTCGGCGAGGTTGCCGGGAACGCTAAATTAGCGTCTGAAACGCCGCCTGTCAAGATTCCATCAGGTGGAATACCTCCTCCATGATCATAGACGCCTAAAACCCTCGATTCTTGACCAATTCGATGCCAATCACTACCCTTTCCACTCAAAAGACACCAAAAAGCGACCGGATATCAAGTGGTCCACCCTGGCGACACTCAATCTCACTACAATATTAAGGAATAGATGACTCAAGCACAAAATGACATCCCAAATCCTGCCGTGCGCCGCCTAAGCCTCTATCTGCGCCAACTCGAACTCCTCCAGAAGCGACACGTCCCCACAGTCTCCAGCAGCACTCTGGCAAGCTCTCTCAGCCTTACCGACGCTCAGGTTCGAAAAGACCTGGCCTATTTCGGCCAGTTCGGGCGACCGGGCGTCGGCTACGAAGTCGTTTCCCTCATCCAGGGCCTGAAAAAAATCCTCGGCACAGACCGCGTCACCCATACCCTCGTCGTCGGCATGGGTAACCTCGGCCGCGCACTCGCCGCCTATCAGGGCTTCGCCCCCAAAGGCTTCCAACTCGTAGCCCTCTTCGACATGGACAAATCCATGATCTCCAAGTCCATCGACGGCATCAAAATTCAGCCCATGCGCCAGCTCACTCAAACCATTAATCGCCTCGAAATCCGCCTCGCCATCATGGCCGTCCCCGCCGATTCCGCTCAAGCCGTCGCCGACCAACTTGTCTCCGCCGGCATCCGCGGCATTCTAAACTTCGCGCCCTTGCAACTCCGCGTCCCCGCCGACGTCGCCGTGCGAGGTCTCGATGTCGCCGCCGAACTCGAACAACTCAGCTTCCAGGCCAACCGCTAAACCCCTGCGACCATATTGTCCAATAGCCTTGTCCGCCCAAGCCGCCCCGCAACCAGACACACCATCGTTTCACCGGCATCCAAAGGTAACTCCACCTCCCCCAGATCTTTCGCATCCCGCACCACCGCATAGTCCGGCACCATCCCACTCCCTTCAATCACCTCCATCATCACGTTCTCCACCCTCTCCCGGTTTCCTTCACCTCCCTCAATCATACCTCTCGCCTCTTCCAATGCCCGCACCAATCCCACTGC
>JANQQT010000158.1 GCA_028284925.1 Phycisphaeraceae bacterium
CCATCACCATCACCTCCTCTCTCGACCAATCCAAACAACACGCCCGCATCCTCATCCCTAATCCTTACAAACCCGCAAATCCCAACACGCCGCGCCCCCTCCTTGTTCTACTCCACACCTGGTCCGCCGACTACCGACAGGCCATGTTCGACAAACCCATTATCGCCCAATGCACCATCCGCAACTGGGTCTGCATCATGCCCAACTTCCGAGGCCCGAATATCCGACCCCAGGCCTGCGCCTCCAAACTCGCCGTCCGGGACGTCCTCGACGCCATTCAACACACTATCAATTCCCACAACATCGACACCTCCCGCATCTACCTCGTCGGCACATCCGGCGGCGGACACATGGCACTCGCCATGGCACACCGCGCCCCCAGGCAATTCGCCGCCGTCTCCGCTTGGGTCCCAATCTCCGACCTCGTCGCATGGCACGCCCAGACCAAAGCCGCCAAACGACACTACTACAAGCAAATCGAAAAATGCACAGGTGGTCCGCCCGGCGCCTCACCCGCCGTCGATGCCCAATACAATGCACGATCCCCCATCCACCACCTCGCCGCCGCCAAAAACCTTCCAATCGATATCAACACCGGCATCCACGATGGACACACAGGCTCCGTCCCCGTCTCCCATTCCCTTCACGCATTCAACGTCCTCGCCAAAGCCAACAACCACGTCCAAAAACAAATCTCCCAAAACCACATTAACCACATCACCAGAAACCGCGCCATCCCCAAAACCCTCATCAAAAAACACACCCCCGAACCCAACCGCCGACACCCTATTCTCTTCCGACGCTCCGCCGGACCCGTTCGCATCACCATCTCCTCAGGTGGTCACGAAGGTGACATGCCCACTGCCCTTCACTTCCTCGCCAAACACCAACGCAAATCCACCTCCAAAAAACAATCTTCAAAATAAGGACACCCCCATGTCCACACCCCCCATCAAGATCCAGGTCATCAAATACATGCTCATGGCAAAGGACATGCAACGCGCTGTCAACTTCTACAACCACGTCTTCGGCCTCACCCCCTCCTTTCAATCCGACCACTGGACCGAACTCCCACATAACCAAAACATCATCGCACTCCACGGCGGATGGGACGGCTCCGACAACCCCACCGGCCTCAGTATCCAGACCGCCGATGTCCACGCCACCGCCGACCGCATCGAACACGCCGGTGGACTCATTACCAACCCGCCACACCAACGCCCAAACGAACCCATCATCCTCGGCCACGCCCGCGACACCGAAGGAAACGAATTCAGCATCACCCAATGGGTGGGCTAATCGCTCTTATCAATCCCACCCTCATACAACCCCGCCGTCGACCACGCTTCCCCCATCACCATCGCAGCCGCATTCGCCAGGTTAAAACTCCGTATTTCTCCCAACATCGGGATATACACCATCCGGTCTTCCCAACGCTCCCGCCACGCCGAAGGCAACCCCTTAATCTCATTCCCAAATACCAACACGTCTCCCGCCTTATACCCCACTCGGTCATACCTTAACTTTCCAAACTTGCTCACAAGCCACACATCCCGGTCACCCAGCCAATCCAAAAACGCCTCCGGCGTCTCATGTTCCTTCAGTTCCAGATGCTCCCAATAATCCAGCCCCGCACGCCTCACCGCCTTCGAACTCATATCAATCTCATAGGGCCCCACCAGATGCAACCTCGCACCCATCCCCACGCACTGCCGCGCAATATTCCCCGTATTAGGCGGAATCACAGGCTGATAAATCACGACATGCATCATAACCACTCACCACAATATCCAACCCCACGCCCGAAATGATTCCATAGACAGTTCACACTCCCCGTCAAATCGCTCCCCACCAACCATGCAACTCACCCCGCCACATTGCTTGCCGCATTCTCCGCCGCCTTGCGCTCCGACTCCTCCACCTGCCGGGCATAACGCGCCCGATTCGTGCGACCATCCATCAGAATATGCAGGCGATCCCGATGCTTCTTCGGCACCATGCGATCCAGTTGATCCCGCGCCTGTGCGATATGCGTCCTGCGCGACAAATGCGTGATCACAATCTGCTCGCAATTCACAATATCCAGAACCTCAACCAGATCCGAAATATGCATATGCTTTCCCACCCGCGCACGACTCCGATGATCGTCGTCAATAAAAGTACATTCCGTAATCAAAATCTTCGCATTCACCACTTCGTCCCTACGAAACGCAGAACACGGCCCCGTATCCCCCGTATACGCCACCTGCGATACCATTCGCTCAAACGTAATCTCCTCACCGGCCGCCTTCAATTCCACCAGCTTCTCCTGCGGCAACCCCGCATACTCTTCCTTCAACTTGCTCCGCTTCTCCACCACCGCATACCCCACCGATGGAACCGTATGATCCGTCGGATACGCCTGCAAATAAAAGTGATTCTTCAATTCATACACCGACCCCGGTCCCTCCGCGTCAATCCCCACAATCTTAAACGGCGTCCGCTGCGACTCCACGTCCGCCCACGACATCATCATCGCACGAATCGGCTCCACCAGCGACTGCGGACACAACACCGTCCCCTCGCCCATCCCCTGAAAATGACGCTGCGAAAAGTAATAAGGCAACCCCGCCGTATGGTCCATATGACCATGCGTCAACGCCACGTGATTACTCGTCAAAGCAATCTTCCCCGCTCTCCCGATATCAAAACACACATCCAGTTCCGGAATCTGAACAAAAGTTTCCTCGCCCGCAATCGAATAACCCTGCACCCGAAATGGCGGAAAATACAGAAAACCAAAATTCGGGTTGCGCGGCGGCTCATGCGGAATCATGAAAATCCTGTCCTTCCTCGATCTGGAATCGTAAAGACCCCAAGTGTATGGCCCTCCCACACCCCACTCCAGTCAACACCCCCATTTGCAGCCATTTCATCCCCCTCCTGATCACCGTTTCATCCCTCATTAACACCTCCATTCACCTCCCCAATCCGCTAAACTTATCGCACTGACACCTCCCGGAGCTTACCTATGCCTCGATGTTTCATCCTTACTCTAACCGCTCTCGTTTCGCTCACTCACGCCTCCTCCGCCGCCGACTGGCCCACCTTCCGTCAAAACGCCCAACGCCGCGCCGTCGCTTCCGAAAACATCAATCCCGCCAAACTTGCCAACACCTGGACCTACCAATCCGATGCCCCGCCTCAGACCGCATGGGCAAAACCCGCCAAATGGGACGCGTACGCACGACTCCCCGGCCTCCGATCCATGCGCAACTACGATGCCTCACCAGGCCTCGCCATCGCCAACGAAAAAACCTACATCGCCTCATCATCCAACGATTCCATCACCTGTCTCAATCTAACCAACGGCAAAACACTCTGGCAGTTCTTCGCCTCAGGCCCCGTCCGCATCTCACCTACCGTCGCCGACAACCGCGTCTACTTCGGTTCCGACGACGGCCACGCCTACTGCATCAACGCCGCCACCGGCAAACTCATCTGGAAATTCAAACCCGCCGTCTCCTCACCACTCATCATCCACAACGGTCGACTCATCTCCAAATGGCCCTGCCGCACAGGCGTCACTGTCATCAAAAACATCGCCTACTGCGCCTTCTCCCTCCTTCCTTGGGAAAAATCATACCTTTGCGCGCTCGACGCAAAAACCGGCAAACCCACCTCCCCAGGCTGCTTCATCCGTGAACTCAACAACGCCACGATCGAAGGCCCCATGGCCACCTCCAACAAACACCTCATCGCCGCTCAGGGACGCATCCCTCCACGCCTCTTCAACCTCACCAACGGCTCGGACGCCGGAACCCTCAAAGGCGGCGGCGGCAGCTTCATCATGGTCGATGAAACCCAATCCGTACACCACGGCCCCGGTAACAAAACAGGTTGGGTCACCGTCTCAAACTCCACCACCTGCAAACCCATCGCAACGCACAAAGGCTACAACGCCGGCCTCATCGGCGCCACACTCGAATACCGACTCTCCGACCACCGCGTTACCGCATTCAACCGCAACACAAAAGCGCTCGCCTGGAAAACCGAATTCCCAAATGCACAG
>JANQQT010000208.1 GCA_028284925.1 Phycisphaeraceae bacterium
GCATCAAATCCAAACCTTTCCAAGTAACCCTCCCCTCACCATCTCCCCACACTCATTCCCCAATCAACACCTCCACTCCAAAATAGTACGCACTCCAACCATTAATAAAAACCTCATCAGCAATCCCCATTTTACCTGATTTCCTCTTAGCTATTGGAACAAAGATACCCCTCACCACGCCATACACCTCATCATGGCTCCCGAAATGTCGGATACACACCCGCATCCCCGCCCTCAACCTCCACCAACCCCTTCCGATACTCGCCCACCACCCGATCAAACTCCTCCAACGATTCAAATACTTTGTAACCATATTCCAGATCAATCCCGTCCGCAGGATAAAAACTATAAACCGGAAATCCTTCATCGCCAGCGACCTTGACATACAGCGTACTCTGCAAATCAGTCTCACCTATCTTCAGAATCTGCCGCGATCGATCATCCGCCTCTAATTCGCTCGGCAAATGGACCGTTAGAGGATACAGCAACAAAAGACACTCAACCCATACCTTATCTTCTTCTTCATCCTTACTCTCATCAATCTTCACTACCTCCTCCGGATACCGCCCAATCAACTCATCCCTCCGAAAATGCCTCTCTAACTCCTCCGGCATCTCAAACCCAAAATACTCCTCAAATGCCTCCTCCCCACCATCACTCGCTCGCGACAACAACTCCTCCTCCGTTCGACAATGCTTGGCAATGTGGCGTCGCATGCGCCAGCTCCAAACAAGATAGAGCGCCAACAAAACCAATATCGCCCCCACCAAACTCACCAATCCTTTCAATACCTCGACAGCGTCTGGATCCATAAACCACGCCTCCACAAACCCCAATCAATCCGCACGCCCGACAACAATTTTACCCAACTCCCCTTCCACATATCACCTTCCACATCAATCAAATCTCTCCCACCGAACCACCATAAAAAACTGCCTATCCAAAAACCCGGTGGTTTGCTCTGTCTTAAGCATGCCCTTCACCCAACGTGCGAGGGCATGGTTAAGACAGTGCAAAACAGCCCAGCACACCAATCCCCCTACGCTTTTTCAATCACCCAACACCGATGAATCCTCTTATTCCGAAAATCCTCCGGAACCGTCTTCCCCGAAATCTCCTCAACACCCATCCCCTCCAACACCCCCTCATCCAACTTAAACCGCCGATAGTTATTCGAAAAATAAACCCGCCCCCCCTTCCGCATCACCCCCAAAACCTTCTCCAACAACTCCCCATGCCTCGCCTGCACATCCCAAACCTCATCCGTCTTCTTACTATTCGAAAACGTCGGCGGGTCCACAACCGCCAGATCATAACTACCCTTCAACCGCTCCTCATCCAAAAACGCCATCACATCCGACCGCACATACCGATGCCCTTCCCCCTCAAACCCATTCAACGCCATATTCCGCTCCGCCCAATGAATATACGTATTCGACAAGTCCACACTCGTCGTCGACCGCGCCCCACCAGCCGCCGCATAAACCGTAAACGCCCCCGTATAACAAAACAGATTCAAAAAATCCTTCCCCTCAGCCTCATCCCTCACCATCCCCCGCGTCACCCGATGATCCAGAAACAAACCTGTGTCAACATAATCCGACAGATTTACCTCAAACCTCAATCCTCCTTCCCTCACCTCAATCACATACTTGTCCTCCCCCAACTTCTCATACTGATCCATCCCCCTTTGCCTCCCTCTCGACTTCATAAACACCTTCCCCTTCTCCACACCCAATACCTCACCCGCCTTCGCCGTCATCAGATCAAGCCAATCCGCATGACCCGCCACATCCCGATCATGAGGCCGCTCATGCTCCGCCAGATGCAGATGATCCTCATAACGATCCACCACCAGCGGAACCTCCGGAACATCCCGATCATAAATCCGAAAACACGTCACCCCCCGCTTCGTCGGCCACCTCCGCATATGCCTCCCCATCTTCTTCAACCGATTCCCAAACACCTCCGCCTGTTGATAAGCCTTCTCCGTCAATCCCCCAAAAGCCTGCCCCTCCCCCCTCGCAACCCGCGGCTTGTCTTTAGCCTCTTTCTCAACCTCTAACTCACCCTCCACACCACCAACACCAACCTCCGCCACCTCATCCACCTCCTCATCGCTCCTCTCCCCATGACTCCCCGGCCGTGGCCCATAAAACTGAAAATAAGTACACGCAATCTGTGCGTTATACAACTTCCGCCGCCGATCCGCCTCCCTCCCCAACAACCTCTCAAAACCTTCATAACCCGTCAAGATAAAAAACGACCACGTCGGCAACTTCCTCAAAACCAACGGTATCGACCGATACAATCCCTCCAGCTCCCGCAACTCACTCATCCGCTTCCCATAAGGCGGATTCGTTACCATACACCCAAACTTCCTCTTACTCGTCAGCTCCCGAAAATCCGCCTGCTGAAAATGAATATCCCCAGACACACCCATCTGCTCCGCATGATACCGCGCCAAACTCAACACCTCCCCATCCACATCCGTCCCCATAATCCGCTCCGGCAACGCCCCCAACACACGCTTCTCCGCATCCATCCTCACCTGACCCCACAACCTCGAATCCAGAAACTTCCACCCCTCCGCTTCAAACTCTCGATTCACACCCGGCGCAATCCGCCTCCCAATCATCGCCGCCTCAATCGCAATCGTCCCACTCCCGCAAAACGGATCAAGCAACAACCGCTCCGGATTCCAGAAACTCAACATCACCAACCCTGCCGCCAGCGTCTCCCGCAAAGGCGCCCCCGCAGTCAATTTTCGGTAACCCCGCTTATGCAGACCCACACCCGTCGTATCAAGCGTCACACTCGCAACATCCTCCAGCAGACTCACCTCCACCGTCACCACCGATTCCCCATCCTCATCCAGCCACTCACGCCCAAACTCCCCCCTCATCTTGTCCACAATCGCCCGCTTCACAATCTTCTGGCACGCCGGCACACTCGACAACTGACTCTTTACACTCCGACCATTCACCGGAAACTTACTATCCTCATCCAGCCATTCCCCCCAGTCCAATCCAAACACCCCATCATAAAGCTGATCAAAATCCCTCGCCTCAAACCGCCCCACCTCTATCAACACCCGCTCCGCCGTCCGCAAGTGAACATTCGCAATCGCCACCGCCAGATCATCACCCCTGAATACCACCCGACCCGTTGACCGAACACTCACACCTTCAAACCCCAACCCCTCCAACTCGCGCACCAAAAGCTTCTCAAATCCAAACGTACACGTCGCAACCAGATCATACTCAGCCATAACCGTTCACCATCCACCCTATCCACCTCACCAAACCCAGCCCCAAGTCTAACCTCTGCAACCCCAATGACCACACCCAACTAGAACTCACACGGGGCTACAATCCTCACCCTTTCAATAGACTCCGTCAGTTCTGCAAATAATTCCGGGGGTCTCACCTCCAGCACCTCAGCGTGCAACATCAACCTCTCCCCCATCTCCCTCTCCCCATCATCCCCATAAATCACATCCCCCACTATCCCATGCCCCATCACCTTCATATGAACCCTCAACTGATGCGACCGCCCCGTCAACGGCCGCAACCTTAACCTGGTAACATCCCCACCCCCGTTAATCCCCGTCCAACAAAGACTTTCGGGGGCAATCACCTCCCATTCTGTCACCGCCGCCTTACCCCTCTCATAATCCACAACATGCCGAGGCGGCAAACTCACGGCCATATCCTTACGCATCGGCGCCTCCACCACCCCCTTCTCCACCTCGACCTCCCCCTTCACCAACGCCACATACTCCTTCAATACCTCCCGCCTCTCAAACTGACCACACAAATCCCGATGCGCCTCCTCATCCAGCCCCAGCAACATCACCCCACTCGTATCCATATCCAACCGATGAACCTCCCTCGCCCAACCAACCGCCTCCCCCACGCGCCTCACCACACAATCCCCCTCCACCCTCCCCGGCACACTCAACATCCCACTTGGCTTACACACCGCCAACATCCGCTCATCCCGATACAGAACCTCCAGATCGCCAATCCACTCCCCCATCACGACACAATCCGCAACGCATGAATCTCCCCTTCCATCATCTCCCCAAGCGCCCCATAAATCATCCGATGCTTCTCCAACCGACTCTTCCCCTCAAAAGCCTCCCCCTCAATCTTCACCACAAAATGTCCCCCACCCCCCGCCGCCCCCGCATGACCCACATGCTTATAACTCTCATCCACAATCTCCAAAACCCCCGGCGAAAACGCCCCCTCCAAATGCTCCCTTATCCGATCAATCCGATCCGATGACATAACACGCTCTCTTTCACATATAATCAATCCAACTCCGGAACCATACCCCATTCCCCGCCAACATCAACAAGAGGCCTTCATGCTCAACCTCACACGCAAACTGTTCCTCACCAACATCCTACTCACGCTACTCCTCGCCCAGCCACTCCTCGCCCAGAAACCAAACTTCATCATCATCCTCACCGATGACCAGGGTTACAACGACCTCTCTTGCTTCGGCTCAAAAAAAATCAAAACGCCGAACATCGACAAACTCGCAAAAAACGGTATCAAATTCACCTCCTTCTACGCCCAAGCCGTCTGCGGACCTTCACGTGCCGCCCTCCTCACCGGCTCATACCCCATTCGTATCGCCGAGCCAAACAATCTCAAAAATCAACACACCATCCTCCACCCCAAAGAAGTCACCATCGCCGAGATCCTCAAATCCGTCGGATACAAAACCGCCTGCATCGGAAAATGGCACCTCGGCCAAAGATCAAAAACCGGATGGAACTCCACCACCATGCCAAACGCTCAGGGATTCGATTACTTCTTCGGAACTCCACTCTTCAACGGCTATACCGTCCACGTTAAAGATACACGCTTCCGCTCACAACTCCTCGAAAATACCACCGTCGTCAAGCAAGCCATTCAATCCTGGGATAACATCACCTCCCTCTACACCCAAAAAGCCATCCAGTTCATCAGTCAAAATAAATCAACTCCCTTCTTCCTCTACCTCGCACACAACATGCCCCACATACCACTTGGAGCCTCACCCAAATTCAAAGGCAAATCCGCCTATGGCCCCTACGGCGACACCATCGAGGAAATCGACCACTCCACCGGCCGGATCGTCAACCAACTCAAGAAGCTAAACCTCCTCCAAAACACCCTCATCATCTTCACCTCTGACAACGGCCCCTGGATCGAAACCACACGCGGCAATCGCCCAAACATCAATCCATTCATCCCCGCAAACCACTCCGGCAACGCCGACCCGCTCAAAGGCTACAAAATGCTCACCTTCGACGGCGGCCTCCGAGTTCCCTGCGTCATGCACTGGCCCGAAAAAATCAGACCAAACCAATCCTCAAACAAAGTCGCCGCAACAATCGACCTCCTCCCAACCCTCGCCCACCTCGCCGACGCCTCCCTACCCAAAAATCTCAAACTCGATGGCAAAAATATCCTTCCCCTCATCACCAACCAGCCCAACGCCACATCCCACCACGACAAAACCGGCTTCCTCTACTACCGCTACACCACGCTCGAAGCAGTCCGATCCGGAAAATGGAAACTAACCCTGCCCCGCGCAAATCACCCCCCACAAACCGGCTGGTCCGGACGCTTCCACAACTCCGCCGTCAAAACCCTCACCCTCAACAACCTCGACACAGACCCCGCCGAAAAAATCAACCTCGCCGACAAACACCCCGACATCGTCAAACGACTCCTTGCCCTCATCAAAGACGCCGGACAAAACCTCGGCGACCACAACCAAATCGGAAAAAACGCCCGCTTCTTCGACCCGGGACCAAAACGACCCGGACGCACCAAACCAAAACCCAAGCCTATCTCCCCCATCACCTACGAGAACTTCAAACCCCTCGGCCCACTCCATTTCACCTTCGAAAAATCAAACCACAACTTCAAAGTCACCTCCGGCAAATTCCCCCAATTCATCACCGAAAGAAAAGACCTCCCAAACCACAAACAGCTCCCCTTCAACAAGCAAGCCAAACGTTTCATCTTCACCGCCAACGACCCAACGCGAACCACCGGCAACGATACATTCACCGGCAAAATACAATCACCCCCTTTCACGCTCCTCGGCGACAAAATCGCCTTCCTCATCGGCGGCGGCGCAGGTCCGGACACCTACATCGCACTCATCGACCAAGACAACAAAATCCTCAAAAAAGCACATGGCTCAAACTCCCCCATCCTCAAAAGAATCATCTGGAACATCCCCCAACACAAAAACAAAACACTCCGCATCCTCATCGTCGATAACGCCAAATCAAACTGGGGCCATATCACCCTCGATGACCTCTCCGCAAACGCAAAAATCCTCAAACAAGAAAAATAACCACCAACCAGACACCCCTCACTACTCCCTCTCCTTCAACCTCACCAACCAAACATCCTCACGCGCATCATCCACATCGATCTCCGTAGATGAATACTCGCCCGTATAAGCCACATCCTTCTCTTTAACCTTCTGATCACTTTCTACAGGCGAAGGACCAACCGCATAAACATGATTATTATTCGGCCCATGCCACGGATGCTTGAAAAACGCCACCCCTCCATCACCCCTCAACAAATTCTGGCCTTCCCCACCATGAACCTGACTATTCCCATGTCGCCTAATATCTTGCGCAGTACTGTTACTAAGTCCAACATAAGGTGGCACAGTATCATTCTCATCCCCCAAATACTTCCAGTCTGACGACTGCTGCGACGACCACTTATCCCCCGTCGCCTCATCATACATATTCATCGGCGAATACGACAAATTTCCCTCCCCCTTAAAATCCCACGTCTCGCTGAATTTCACCCTATTTCTATCTTTATCCTTTAAGTCATCAGCCACCTTCCCTGAGGTCGGACAAATGAACACTTTCGGATCCATATTTATTTCCCTCACCAACATCCACATCGATGCCGTAATACTCTCCTTCGCTTTCTCCGGCACATCATCACCCCCATATCTCGCCCCCCGCAACCCACCCGCCCCAAACATCAAAGCACGCCTCGGAGGCGTCGCCTGATCAGACCATTCCTGAATCGGAAACGTCCCACCAT
>JANQQT010000216.1 GCA_028284925.1 Phycisphaeraceae bacterium
AGATACGCCCCATTTTCCAAATCCCCCACACCGTCAGATACTCACCACACCCCAAACCAGCCAAACCGCTACCGAAGCAAGAAATCCCCCCTGCACAACACGATCACAACGCCTCCCACCCGAAAAAAAACACGCCACCAGCATCGATGCATAAACCGCCGGAACCACAAATTCCTTGTACTCATTCGCCTGCGTCCGATTCATCTCATCCCAGACCTTCCGCAACGAATGAATAATCTGAAACACCACCGCCGTCCCAAAAATCAACCACCCCAAATTCCGCGGCGGAACAAACACACCCGTCCTCTCCCTCAACCACTTCGCCCACCTCTTCCCCTTCCCCAGCTCCCGTCGAAACAAAACACCATGCACAAACAATCCGCCTACCAGCACAACACCAAACAACAATCCCCCAATCGAAAATCGCACATACTTCGTCCTGACCGACAAATTGTGAATCGATGTATCCCCATGCCCACCCTGAATCGCCCCGCCCGTCTCCTTCTTCAGGCTATCCGGCAACTCCAATCCGAAAACTCGCTGCCCCCAGCTCAACTCCTCCCCAATCGCAACCAGACACATCACTCCAAACACCATCAACAACACAAACTCAGCCCGCTTCAACCTCCCTCGCCCAAACCAACCCGCCGCAAAACTCAATACACCACATAGCCCAAAATAAAACACCGTCCCCCATTCCAGAAAACCATCCTCATCGCTTATCCGCTTCCCATCCGGCTCTCCCATAACCATACACCCCACCCACAACAACACTGCCCCGACACACACGCCATACGCCGCCCATTGCGTCGCGCCAAAAAGCCAACCCCCTCCCTCAACCTCTTCAATACGCTCGTTCAACTTTCGCGCCGGGGTAGTATTCATTCAGGATCTCTAACACAGGTCGCCCCCGACGCGCCATACCCTCCGCCCCATACTGGCACAACCCCACACCATGCCCCAAGCCATGCCCGTTACGAAACACCACATAATCCCCCTCAACCTCCGCATCCACAAAACCGCTCTTCAACCGCACACCGCTGCTTGGCGGGTCAAGACGAGATAACCGATCCGAATAATTCGCCGCAACTCGAAAACTATCACCCAACAACGCATAACGCTTCCCCTTATCATCCGTCATCACAAACCGAACCGATCGCCCTACCCCGTTCCTCTGAATCTCAATCTTCTCGATCAACCCCAGATGTTGAATCGACAATCCCCGGCTGCGACCCCATTGCCGCAAACGCCGCGAAAACATAGCACGACTCCGTCGAAACGGTCCCCACGCATAATGCTTCGATCCACGACACCAGTCCCGCACCTTCTTCGCCTGCAATGGCTCAATATTCAACGAGATCCCAAACGCCTCCCTCGGCGACTGACCCGCCCCACCGCAAGTACTCGAGTAATACGCCGTAAACACACGTCCGCCATACGTCAACACCATCCCCGCCGACTCCGCCACCGCGTTATTCGCCTTCTCATTCAACGTCGCCCCGACATACGCCTGCGATGCCTGCGTCGACTCAACGTCAAAATGCCGACCTGGCCCCTGCTTATGGATACGGTCAATCGCATACGTCCTCGCGACAATCGCCTGTACCGTATAAGTAGCCCGCGTCCAATGGTCATACAACTCCCGATCCAGCACACCCGGCAGATACCGCTCCAGCCTCACAAAATTCACCAGATCAAACTGATTCGCCCCCGACGCCCCACCCTTCCCCGCACGTGGAACCAACCTCATCTTCCCCGGATATCGACCCCGATCCGTCTTCAAATCCGTCGGCCCGAGCGCACTCACCACAAGCGTCTCATCACGACCCGATATCGCCGTCCTCAAATCACCTAGCCACTGCCCCGTCGACACCCTGAACTCCGCAGGCGTCGCAATCATCTGCTTCTCATCCTCCCGACCCTCGGGATGAACCACAATACGACTCGGCCCCAAAAACCTGATCCCATCCACCGATCGCCCAATCCGCACCCGAATAAAAGGCTCCCCCGCAATCTTCCCCAAGCCGACCTTCGTCTTAGGCTTAACCACCGGCGCACGAGACGTAGGCAACTTCGGCGTAGGTAACTCACACGATGACAACATAATCACACCCACAATCGCGGCCACAAACACCCCCAGCAAACCGGCCTTGCCGAATCCCACACCACGAAGAAATGACCTTCCGCTGGACAAGTTGGCGCCTCCCTGTGCCGTCTAATCCTACGTTCCAATCAGCCAATCATAACCGATTCGCCGAAATGTTCACACCCCCACCACCATTATCCCGCTCCCTCAAGATCTCGCAACGAAAGTCCCTGCTCTGTCAACTTAATCTTGATTTCATCCAGCGAGGTCTGGCCGAAGTTCTTGATCCCCAACAACTCCGCTTCCGTATACGCCACCAGATCGCCAATCGACTGAATCTGCAACAAGTCCAGCGCCTTCCGCGCTCGCACGGACAAATTCAACTCATCAACACCCCGACCAAGCAGGCTCGCCTGCTCTTCCGATCCCGATGCACGCAGCTGCTCATACACAGCCTCACGCGCCGCACTGTGACGCTGCTCCAAAGCCTGCCCGATACGCATCCCGTTCTGCGCAAGCATCGACTTGATCTCAACAAGCGTCGTCTCACCGAAATTCTTATAATCCATCAACTCCGCTTCCGAAATGCGAAGCAAATCACCAATCGTCCGAATCCCCATCTTCTTCAGGCAATTCCGCGCACGAACCGAAAGCTCAAAATCCGCAACCGGCGTCTCAAGCAATCCCGTCTGACGATCACGCTGACGTGCCGACTCATCATCCCGGAACATCAACCGGCTCGCCTGCACATCCTTCATAAACAGCCGAGCCCTGCCATGATTCGGATCAGTATCCAAAACCAGCCGCAAACACTTCTCCGCCTTCGCATAACGCGCCGCATCTTCATAAAGGACAGCAAGGTTAATCAGCGCATTAATCTTCGCCGGATGACGGGAACACAAACCCTCAAGCAACCGCGTCGCTTCCTCATCCTCACCCACAAGGTCAAGATGGTAAGCCATTCGGAACGCCGCCGACTCATTCTCCGAATCAGCAACCAACGCTTCATCATAAGCATCAAGCGCACTCCAGCGATCCAGTTCCTTCTCCGCCGTCGCCGCCACCGCCATATGGCTCGCACTCGTCTCCGGGTCACGCCCGCCGCCCACCGGCGCCATCTGTTCCATATTCATACCACGTCGCTCCGTATCAACGATCCAATCGTTTAATCTTCATGAATTCGCCGGGCCAATCAGCCCTCATGCGATCATTTTTTCAACTTATACGCCTAAGCTAACTACCCCGGAAAGCCGATGGGTTCGACAGGGTGATACCCCAAACCTGCCACCGAGACCGTACTGTATGGCCGATATCAAACAAATTCTAGTCACTGGAGGAGCTGGCCTTCTGGGCGCAAACCTCTGCAGACGCCTCCTCAACGATGGCCACAACGTCATCTGCCTCGACAATTTCTTCACCTCACAATCCCTCAACATCGACGAACTGCGAGACAATCCCCATTTCACCCTTATCGAACACGATGTTATCGAACCCATCGATCTCCAGGTCGACGAAATATACAACCTCGCCTGCCCCGCATCACCCCCTCATTACCAGCATAACCCCATCATGACCACGCGTACCTCCGTCGATGGCGCCTTCAACATGCTCGAACTCGCGCTCAAAAACAACGCAAAAATTCTCCAGGCATCCACCAGCGAAGTCTACGGCGACCCCAACATCACTCCCCAACCCGAATCCTACCGCGGTAACGTCAACCCCATCGGCCCACGTGCCTGCTACGATGAAGGAAAACGCTGCGCCGAAACCATTTTCTTCGATTACCATCGCATGAAAAACGCAAACATCCGCGTCATGCGCATCTTCAATACCTACGGCCCCTTCATGCACCCCTACGACGGTCGCGTCGTCAGCAACTTCATCCTCCAGGCCCTCGACAATCGCGACATCACCCTTTACGGCGACGGACTCCAGACACGCTCATTCTGCTACGTCGACGACCTCATCGAAGGCATGATCCGTCTCATGAACGCCCCGGATTCCACCCCAAACCCCGTCAACATCGGCAACCCCAACGAATTCACCATCAAACAGCTCGCCGAACAAATCATCCACATCACCGGCGCCCAATCCAAAATGGTCTACGAACCACTCCCCGCCGATGACCCCCTCCAGCGCTGCCCCGATATCTCCCGCGCCCGGGAACACCTCAACTGGGAACCCCAGATCCAGCTTCACGAAGGCCTCATCAAGACCATCGAATACTTCCGGAACATCGACCTCTCCCAGTTCAAACTACCCACACCCAACGAATCACACCCCCATCGCGTAGCCTGATCTCCCCACTCAACATCATTCCCCCTTCCTCCACGCCCTCATTGCGCCTATAATCCAGCCGGATTGCTCCCCGAACAACTCCCCTTACACAGGTGAAACACATGCTAAGGAAGATGTATAACCGGCCCCTCTCGCTCCTCCCCCTCCTCGCCCTAACCCTGACAACCACCCTCTCCGGCTGCGGCACAACCACCCAAAACATCAACTACGACACCTCCGTCAAGGCCGGTCCCAATCACGCCGCCATCTCAATTCCCGTCAACACACTCCCAACACCCCACAAACTCACACCCGGCACCCGAATCGACGTCTGGGGGATCTTCAAACCCGCCGGCGGTATCCAAACCAAGGAAATCATCCTCCAGCACGTCCCTATCCAAAATGTTACCACCGCTTCCAAATCCGGTGCCTCCCACGACCGCGTTACCATCATCGTCAACAAAGCCGACGCCCGCGCTGTCTCCGTCAACATTCCCAAACACCTCATCGGCAATGCTTACCAGATACACCTCATCCCACCCAGGCAACACCTCGTCACCCACGAACCCGGTCGCGTCAACCCCCGCGCATTAGCCCTCATCAGACCAGCCAAAAAAATCGCCAAATAACTCAATCCCCTCCACCCAATGCCTGACTCAAAAACCAAAAAATCACCACCACCCTCCTTCGAAGACGCCGTCGAAAAACTCGAAGATGCCATCGAACGCATCGAGTCCGGCGAAATCGGCCTCGAAGAATCGCTCGAACAATACACCGATGGCATGAAACTCATCAACCACTGTCGAAACATTCTCGACAAGGCCGAGAACAAGATCAAAAAGCTCTCCCTCGATGCGGACAAAAACATCGTCGAGCAGGACGCCCCAAATCAACCTTCCTGACGCCAACGCCAACCGAGCATCAACACGCACGCCAGGCACGGATGCCGACCCATGACTTCAGGCGACATCTTCCTCATCATCTTCGCATTCGTCTTCGGTGCCGTCGTCGGCAGCTTCCTCAACGTCGTCATCTACCGAATTCCCGCCGGCCTGAGCATCGTCAATCCACCCTCCGCCTGCCCCCAATGCAATACCAGACTCGCATGGTATGACAACGTCCCCATCCTCGGATGGATCTGGCTCCGCGGAAAATGCCGCTACTGCGCCTACCCCATCAGCATCCAATACCCCATCATCGAAGCGCTCACAGCCTCGATTTTCGCCGCATACTTCGCCCTCGCATTCCTCTCGACCCAGCTCCCCGCATTCTCCGTCGTCGGCCTAAACGACACCTACCCCATTTTCATCGTCCACATCATCCTACTCGCCGCCCTCCTTGCCGCTACCATCATCGACTATCGACATCTCATCATCCCCCTCGAAATCCCCTGGTTCGCCACCGCCGTCGCCATCCTCGTCCTCCCCGCAACCACCCTCTTCATGCAACCACAAAGGACCGTCCCCCTCATTTCCTCCAAAATGCACGGCACATACGTCGCCCCGGACATCCGAACCCGTTTCGTCCCCGAAAACATCAGAAAATCCTCCGCCGTCCAAATCGCCGCCCATACACCCAAGACCAAAGACGCCGTAATCTCCCCCCTCCCCCTCGTCTCTGGCCCCGGCTCCGTCGCGGGCCTTGCCGGGTTCGCCGCCCTCCTTCTTTCAATCATCCTCCTAAAGACCAAAGTCCTCCCTCGCAGCTTCGAGGAACTCGACAAGGAACTCCAGCAAAAAGCCGAAGACCGACAAAAGGAAAACGAACGACGCATTGCCGAGGGTAAATCGCCATTAGAAGACGACCAGGATCCCGATGCCTGGCTCAACTACGCTCACGCCCGACGCGAAGTCACCAAGGAAGTCCTCTTCATCGCTCCCCCTCTCCTCGCCGTAATCCTCGCCTACAACCTCACCACCGCCGATCTTACACTCCCACCCTACTTCGACGTCCTCGGCGGCGTCCTCCTCGGCTACCTCGTCGCCGGGGGACTCATCTGGCTCACGCGCATCCTCGGCACGCTCGGATTCGGCAAGGAGGCAATGGGACTCGGCGATGTACACCTCCTCGCCGCCGTCGGAGCCGTCTGCGGCTGGCAGGTCGCCGTACTCGCATTCTTCGGCGCCCCCTTCTTCGGCCTCACTTGGGCCATCATCTCTGCAGGCGCCGCAAAGCTACTCAAACGCGAAATCAAGATCATCCCCTACGGCCCGCACCTTGCAATCGCCTCCGTAGGTGTCATGATATTCCGCGAACCCTTACTCACTTTTCTCGGAACAAGGCTAATCGGTTTGATCTGATAGCAATTTTCGGGTTTAATACCCACAACAACACCGACCAGAACAGATGATCACGCGTCAACATCGGTCGGATAAACCGGAAACCTTAAGAAGGAGCCATTTCGTTTCAACGGCGAAACGAACCACGCAACATCTCGGTACCACCAGAATACGTGGTCCGGCCGAGATCAGCATAACTCAATCGCAAGCATACGGATCACGGAAGATCAACGACGTAAGACGAAAGGAGCGTCAAATGTTTAGCAATTGGATCTGCGCACGTCGAACTCTCTCACTGGCACTCATCGCCCTCATCGGCCTCACCTCTGCAGGCTGCGGCACAGACCTCAAAGCGCAAAACGAGGCCCTGTTCAAGGAAAACCAGGAACTCCACGGCAAACTCCAGACCCATCTGGAAGCTCAGGATGCGCTCGAAGCAGACCGCGCCAAAGACCAGGAACGCATCGCCGCCCTCGAGAAAAAACTCAGGGACGGTAACGCCACCGCGAAAAAAACCGCCACCGGCAACACACCCTCATGGCGCACCCCCGGTAACCTCGGTAACGGCATCGAAATCGAACAGGGCGCAGGAAAAGTCACGGTCCGCATCCCCGGCGATGTCCTCTTCAGTTCAGGCCGTGTCTCCATTCGTTCCACAGCACAATCCGCGCTGAACCGCATCGCCACCTCCCTCAATACCCAATACGCCGGAAAACAAATCCGCGTCGAGGGACACACCGACTCCGACCCCATTCGCAAGAGCAAATGGCGCGACAACATGGAACTCAGCGTACAACGCGCACTCGCCGTGCAACGCTACCTCACCGGTCGAGGCGTCAGCGCAACCCGACTCACCCCCGTCGGATACGCCGCCACACGCCCGCGCGCCACAAATCGAACCTCCAGCGGCAAAGCCAAGAACCGACGCGTCGAAATCGTCGTCGTCACCTCAAGCTGATCCGCCGCCCCGCTCCAACGCTAAACATACTCGACGTCTGAAAACGTCGATCAACTTGCATATGCGCGGCGCGGCCTGTTGACCACAGGCCGCGCCGCGCTATCCTTCTCCCTTAATCATCACGCACCCCGAACGGGCGCAGACACGCGCAAGAGCATCCTTCATCCTCCTCAATCACCAAAGCAGGACCAGCGATGATCGGCATCGTCAATTACGGCATGGGAAACCTCAGAAGCGTTCAAAAAGCGCTCGAGCTTGTCAACGCCCAATCCCAAATCGTCGATCATCCCGACCAGATCAACACCCTCGATAAACTCATCGTCCCCGGCGTCGGCGCCTTCCGGGACGCCATGGCCAACCTCCAATCCAAAAACTTCGTGCAACCCATCCGTCAATTCGCTGACACCGGCAAACCCCTCTTCGGCATCTGCCTCGGCCTCGCCCTCTTCCTCGATGCCTCCACCGAAGATGGCGACCACACCGGCATCGGACTCATCCCCGGCACAGCGCTCAAATTCCAACCCTCCCAACACGCATTCAAAGTCCCCCACATGGGATGGAACAGCATCGAACACAAACAACCCGACAACCCCCTCATGGCCGATGTCCCCTCCGGCAGCCACGTCTACTTCGTCCACTCCTACTACGCCCATCTCACCAACGATTCAGATGTCGCCACCATCACCGACTACGATGGCCCCTTCTGCTCTTCCCTTCGTCGCGACAACATCTACGCCACACAGTTCCACCCCGAAAAGTCACAAAAGGTCGGAATGCAGATCCTCAGGAATTTCGCACAATTATGATCCACACATCCACCAACACCATCCTCCCCCTCATCGCCGATGTCGGTTCATACCACCCCAACACCATCAACATGGTCAAGAACGCCGCAGCACGCGACTACTGGCTCAACGTCTTCGATAACCACACCCACACACACCACCAGCGCATCCTCGACACCCTCGACGACGCCACCGATGCACAACAACGCGCCGACGCATTCTCCGAACACTTCAACAACATCCTCGCCGAACTCCGCGCCGACCACACCGCCCACGGCCCGATCTCCATCATCAAACTCTGCCAACTCCGTCGCCAATGCCTCCTCGACCAAAACGTCCTCGACCCCTACAAATCCATCAAGGACGATGAAAACGCCACCGCCCTCAAACTCCTCCCCGACCTTCTGACCGAAATCGACGCCCTCCCCCAGCCCGACCGCTGGCTCACCCTCATCCAAAACTGCTTCGCCGGAAACATCTTCGACCTCGGCTGCGAAGCAACCATCAACCTTTACAACTCAGGTGAAATCGACTTCCACAAGACCCGCCAACAACTCCAGCCCCGACCCTGGGCCGTCGACAACTTCGACAACTTCCACAGCAAAATCACCCAACCCAACCCCTACAACAAAGCCGTCCTCTTCGTCGACAACGCCGGAGCCGACATCGTCCTCGGCATGATTCCCCTCACGCGCGAACTCCTTCGCCTCAACACCCAGATCATCCTCACCGCCAACACCCACCCGGCCCTCAACGACATCACCCACACCGAACTCATCGACCTCGTCAATCACATTGCAACCTTGGATCCCATCTTCGCCGATGCCCTCGATTCCCAACAACTCACCCTCATCCCCTCCGGCAACGACCTCCCCGTCATCGACATGACCCAAATCTCTCCCGAACTCGCCGACGCCGCTCAAAACGCCGACCTCCTCATCATCGAAGGCATGGGCCGCGCCCTCGAAACAAACTTCGACACCCGCTTCACCTGCGACACCCTCAAAATCGCCATGATAAAAGAACAGGACGTCGCCGACCTCCTCAACGCCCAACTCTACAACGTCGCCTGCCGCTTCGACCCCGCTTAACACCCCCCTCCACACACACTCACCGGCAAATACGATCAATAGTAAACGCAAGGCGAGAGAGTTCTAGCTACTCTTGCACAACTTCAACTCGTTTGAGCTTTCGCACGATCGCGTATTGCTCTGATCTGATCCGAAACGAAATTCGGTCAACAGTTTTATCTGGACAATCAAACACAACGAGCCACAATTCATTTCCCCTCAGTTTCGATCCCGTGACAGACGACAGTGCCCCATCGAGTGCCGCACGGTATACAGTGAATCTAAACTCTGATCGAATCTGGGGGAATGGCCTCGAAAACTTACGTCCCAATAGCACGTTTACAGATATCCCGGAAGTGCCCTCCCGCGCCCAATCAACACCATAACTACTCAAGGTGTCGTATGACCCCACAATATCCATTGGACGATCGTCTTTTTGCAGATCGTCGAACGACAACCGTATCGCATCCCCCACCTCCTTAATCCTCTGGTCCTGGTGACGGCGCCGATTCGCTTGGCGATTATAGCGGCGTTCAATATTGCTCCTGATGGCTTCTTCTACGCTTGTAAAACGATCCAGGTTGACTCCACGCACGGCATCAGGATAAACGATAAATGCATCAGTGCCTTGGTCATCATCACCGGGAAAAAGGATCCTCCACAACTTGTTTTTGGACAAATACTTCTGGAGTTCTACCACAATGTCGACCATACATTCAACCAAGTGATCCGACGGATTGAGTTCTACAACCTGCGTTCTATCGCATCCTTCATGTTCGACGACAAAGAAACTCGCGTTCCCATCAAACGCCCACACCGCCTCGCTTCTCAAGCAAACATTCAATTTCCCAGCGAACTGTCTCCCATTCATCATAAGAATAAGCCTTCAGCTCGGATGATTCCGTCCAGATCGGGCCTTCATAGAACGAATCATCAGAAGGCAATGTGTTGTAAGGATCAGTGAATTCCAAACCTGGCCTCTGCGTATTTGACGTATCCATACGGAATCCCCTTCAACACCAATTGCGCCTATGTCAGGCTGGGATCAGACCGCCTTGAAAGAATCCTCACTACATTCCACCCTTCTCCTAAAACCTTATATTTATCCCCTCCTTCTTCAACTTCATAATCAACAACTTCATCTCCGTCAACGTATCCCCCAACCGATCCCCCGCATCATTCAAACTCCTGTACAACGCCGGATCATTCAACAACATCCCAAGCGTCCCCTTCCCACCATCCACCTTCGCCAGAACCTTATCCACCCGACCCAGCGTCCCCGACATCCTGTCCGCCACCGCCACATACTGCTTCGTCAGCTCATCCACCCTTCCCGTCAACTTCCCAATCGCCTCCCGCGCATCACCCGTCAGCTTCTTCGCATCCACCGTAAACCCCCGCGCATTCCTCACCGTCGCACGAATATCCGCCAGCATCTTCTCATCACCCAGCAACGCATTCACCTTCGCAACCGTCTCACGCATCTCCTTCACCCGCCGATCCACCCGCGCCACCACCGTCGTAATATTCGCCTTCGCCTTACCCGAATCCACATCCGCCGGATCCTGCTGCGACAACAGATCATTCAACTTCGTCCCCACCTTCGTATACTCCTCCGTCAACTTCACAATCGCCTTCGACGCCGCCCCAAAATTCTTCAACTGCATCTCCAGCTGACCAAA
>JANQQT010000227.1 GCA_028284925.1 Phycisphaeraceae bacterium
GCTCACTCTCCATCGAGCAACTCACTGACCTCGCCGCCGAAATCCGACACGCCATTTGTGATCAGGTCGCCCAGACCGGCGGCCACCTCGCTCCGAACCTCGGCGTCGTCGAACTCACACTTGCCCTCCACTACGTTTTCGATTTCGCCCACGACCGACTCCTCTTCGACGTTGGCCACCAGTGCTACCCCCACAAACTTATCACCGGTCGTGCCCCACTCCTCTCCAAACTCCGACAGGCCGAAGGCATGGCCGGTTTCCCCGAACCGCGTGAATCAGACTATGACCTGTTCTCCGTCGGGCACGCGGGTACTGCAATCTCCACCGCTGTCGGCATGGCTCGCGCCGACCAACTCCTCGGCCAGGAAGACCGCCATGTCGTTTCTCTTGTCGGCGACTCCTCCATCGTCAACGGCGTCTCACTCGAAGGCATCAACAACGCCGGCACACTCAACCGACAATTCCTCATCGTCCTCAACGACAACGGTATGTCGATCGGCGATCCCCAGGGCGCACTTGCCAACTACTTCGACAAAGTTCGACTCAACCCACGCTACAAAGGCCTTAAAAAACGCGCCAAGGATATTCTTGACAAGATTCCCGGCGGTCACGCCCTCGAATCCGTCTACCACCGACTCGGCGAAATGACCAAAGCCGCCATTTCGCACGAACATCTCTTTGAACGATTCGGCCTCCTTTGCGTCGGCCCCATCGATGGCCACGACCTCCCCACGCTCATCGAAATGTTCAATGAAGTCAAGGAAGTCGACCACCCCGTCCTCGTCCACTGCAAAACCGTCAAGGGCAAAGGCTTCGATTTCTCTACTGATGACCCCACCCTCTTCCACTCGCCCAAGCCTTTCCGCGTCGAAGGTTGCCGTGTTGAAGTGCAGTCCTCCGGTCGATCCTTCACCGCCGCCTTCTCCGATGCTATGAACACGATTCTCGGTGAAGATGACAAGACCACCTGTCTCACCGCCGGCATGGCCGACGGCACAGGCGTAGCTTCCCTTATGGAGAATTTCCCGGAACGCGCCTTTGATGTAGGTATCTCCGAATCCCACGCGTTGGATATGTCCGCCGGCATGGCCAAGGCGGGACTCAAACCCTTCGTCGCCATCTACTCCACCTTCATGCAACGCGCCTTCGATCAGGTCTTTCAGGAAGTCGCCTTGCAGGGACATCCCGTCCGTATCGCCATGGACCGCGCTGGCCTCGTCGGAGGCGACGGAGCTGTCCACCACGGCTTCCTCGATATCGCCTTCCTCCGGTCTTTCCCCCAAATGGTTCTCACTGCCTCTATCGATGAACCCACGCTCATTGCCTCACTCCAGTTCATGAAAAACTACCAGGCTGGCCCCTCCGCCGTCCGCTACCCTCGCGACAACGTTCCCGCCGATCCCATCCAACCCGAAACCCCACCCTTCGAACTCGGCAAAGCTAACCTCCTCGCCCCAGGCTCCGACCTCGCTATCCTCGCTTACGGTTTCCCCGCCAACGATGCTCTCACCGCCCGCGCCGAACTCGAAGAACAAGGCTACTCTGTCGCCGTCTACGATGCCCGCTTCGCCAAGCCCCTTGACATCGACCTCATCAAATCCCTCATTCAGGCCAACACTCCCATCCTAACCGTCGAAGACCACGCCCGCCTTGGTGGGTTCGGCGCCGCCGTCCTCGAAGCCGTCGCCGACCAGAATCTTCCCACCCGGAACATCTTCCGCCTCGCCCTCCCCGATCACTGGATCTACCAGGGCTCCCGTGCGGAGCAAAAAGCCATCGCCCAAATCGACGCACCCGCCATCGCCCGCACCGTCCGCGCCATCCTCGACACCGATTCCCCCTCACAATCGCAAATCGACATCCAGATCAAAAACTCACTACCCACACAGCCAAACAACTAAATCCATATCCATCCGAGTCCTCCATGTTCAACCTCCGGCCCACCCGTAGCCCCCACCCCGTACGCACCCGCGCCTTCTCCGCCATAACTTTCCTTATCTCCATTGTTTTTATCGCAGTTGCTGCCATCGCCATCCTCGTCCTGATTCAAAAGTATTCATCTTCGGAAAACCTCAACGCCGGAAATTCGAAAAAGCCCAACATTACCATCTCCAAAAAGACAACCTACCTCACTTCACCGCTCCTCTCCGATGGCCTCCCCGATTACCGCGCCGCAATTCTCAAATCATTGAACATCGATCTCCCCCCGGTGGAAAACGGCTACAGACACTTCGTCGCGGCGGTCGGATTCTCCGAGCGTGACGCCGAACACGAATCACGCATCCTGAATGAACTCAACCTTTCGCTTCCACAAGATCCGCAATACCTCGACCGCGACATTCCTTCCGACATTGACAACGTCACAACAGATAATGGATATGCCAGCTTATGGTCCGAGGAACAAGCCCCTCAACTCGCTGCTCATATCAGGAAGAACAAGAAACCGCTCAAACTCATAACTCGCGCAGCCCGATCCGTAAAATTCTCTCTTCACCCTTCGGTGGATATCGAAGAAGACCTGAACGCCACTCCTACCGTTCATCTTAGGGAACTCAGCACGGCAACACTCACACTGATCCTTCGTGCCAATCTCTCAGCCAATATGTCACAGATCGAATCAGCCCTCGATGATCTCGAAACCGTTTATCTTCTCGGCAAACATCTCTTCGCGTCTACTTACTGGCGGCACTACAGAATCGCGCAGCTCATGCATAAAAGAGTATTCGAAAGTCTTTCCAATTTCATTTCAAAGGCAGACTTATCACGAGCTGAACTATCAAAAATCAAGAGTAGGCTCAAAACATGGAAGCCATATTCCCGCATCGCCCCAAGAATCGTTCGCTCCAAGCGTTTGCACGTCCTCTATTTCACGCGACGACTGATCCTCGAACGTCCTATCTCTCGCGAGTTGGCACGCGAGCTGTTCGTTTCTCCCGCCCCAATCACTCGAGCATTGGAACTCGTCGAATCCTGGGATGAAATATTGATTGCCGTGAACAGGTATTTCGACGGACACGCAAAGATAGTGACAATCACGCCATACAGCAGTGTCCTCAAGGCAATCGACGATTTCGATAAGGAAGTGGTAGAGTTGTTCGAGATGTCGAAACCTCTTCCAATTGAACAGATCAAAACACCCGGACACGCGAAGGCAATTGTCATATCTGAATTGTTAATGAAGGCGCTTTTGCCATACACGATCGTTAAGCAAATGCACGAACAAAACGCCAACGCACGCCTCACGCGTATCAGTCTCGCCCTTGCCTTCTACAGAAGCGATCACAAACAATTCCCCGCCGCCCTGTCCGATCTCGCCCCCAAATACCTCAATACCATCCCCACCGACCCCTTCGCCGACGACAAGCCTTTCAAGTACAAATTGAATTCACCAGCCTCCTACACCCTCTACTCAATCGGTCCCAACGCCACTGACGACGGCGGCTCTCGAAATGGCGACAGCGACGATATTGCCGTCACATCCGGGATAAAAGCAAAGTAAAAGACCTCTTATTTCCCCTCTCCCAACTCCACC
>JANQQT010000229.1 GCA_028284925.1 Phycisphaeraceae bacterium
CGGCTCTGAACGCAGCGCTGGACGTCATTGAAAACGAACCTGAAAGGCGAGAGAGGCTGGAGGCGATTTCGACAGGGTTGCGTCGTTCGCTGATCGATCTGGGGTGGGAGCTGGATGCTGAATCAGCGCCGGCGACACCGATCTTACCGTTGGTGGTCGGCGATGTCGGAAATGCGTTGGAGTTAGCGAAACGTCTTGAATCGGGTGGCTTTTTTTCGCCGGCTATCAGGCCGCCTACGGTTGCGCGGCGGGCATCGCGTGTGCGGATTTCATTGCGTTCGGATCTTTCGGATCAGGACCTGGAGAGGCTGGTGGATGTGCTAGGGCGACGGACGTGAGATTGCGAAGGAACTTTTTCCTTTGGAGGTCGTATGAATATCCGATATAGGAGTCAGTGTCGTTACAGAGTGCGATGTGGAAAGGCAAGTGATGAAAGAGCCATCGAAAGGACGATTCTTCGCCATCGTGGGGTCGGTCATTGTGACCTCTGGGCTCGGTGTCCTTTTGACCAACTGTGGATCGCAACCTAAAGGACAGTCGACAGGGCATGTGTTCCCTGTGAAACGGAGCGATTCACAATGGCGTTCCTTGTTGACGGAGGGCCAATATTACGTGCTGCGCGAAAAAGGGACGGAGAGAGCATTTACCGGAAAGTATTGGGCAAACAAGGAGGAGGGGATGTATCGGTGTGCGGGTTGTGATCGGGAACTTTATTCATCGGCGACCAAATTCAGATCGGGGACAGGCTGGCCGAGTTTCTGGAAGGCGGCTTCGAAGGATGCGGTGGTAACGGAGATTGACCGCGGATTATTTATGACTCGAACGGAATTGCTGTGTGCCGGATGTGGAGGTCATCTGGGGCACGTATTTGATGACGGGCCTGCGCCGACGGGGATGCGACACTGTATCAATTCCGCGGCACTGAAGTTTGTGCCGACCAAAGCGAAAAAGTAGTCCGGATAGATTTTGCTATGGCTTGAAGTTGGCGCAGATTCGATCGAAGGTCGGTTGGTATTTTGAGAACCGTTTTTCCTCGGCCGTGCAGGTGATAATGTACCCGGTGTTCCGTGTAACCAGAAAATAGGTGATCTGTTTCAACGGTCGATATTGTTTGGATTTTGCGCCGACGTGTTTGTGGACGACGCGTTTGGCAATCCCTGCCGAGAGCGACTTATCGGTGACGTCCAATAGTTCGTAGTCGTTGTAACGGGCTTCGAGTTGGTGGGGCATGTATTCTCGTTCAAAGAATTGCTGCAGGGTTTCTTTTTTCAGGTCGGGATAGATCATCACGTTGATGTTTTCGTGAAACTGGTCTTTGGGATCATCTTTGGGGGCAAAGGCGAAGAGATTGGCGCCCTGATAGTTTTCCCTGACCTCCCAGCCGGCGGGGAGGTTAAGTTTTACGCCTGTTGCCTTACTGCTGTAATTCCGTGATCCTCGCTCACCAGATTCCAGGTCGCATGCGGGAATGCATGCGAACGTTAGCGAGAGGGAAAGAAGAATGCAGTACAAGGATCGTATGGAATTCATGGGGATACCAACGGTTGATATCGGTGATTCCCGGAGAATTGCTCCAGTGTAGACCATTGGTGGAGACTGAGTATGCGGTCTCGGCTTGCAAATTATCTTTGCGTCAAGGGTGTTGCCTTGCCGACGTGAAAGTTGCGATTGATCTGTGTGAGATTGCCCGCCCGATCCCTGATGGAGACCTTGATGGTGGCTTTTTTGAGTTGGATGACTGGGTGAGCGAGTTTGAGTGTGAGCACTCCTCTTGAGGCGGGTTTGAAGAGCAGGGCCAGATTGACGCCCGGTTCTTTACCATTGACAGGGAAGGAGGTGGTGACTTTGAGAGATTTAAGGTCAAGGCCTGTGTAGTAGTCGTACATGCCGATGGTGATTCGGTCAAGGTGTGTGTTGAGGTTGGGCGTTGGGTAGGTAAGTGTCAGTGTCGGGCGATTATCGTCGGCCATCCAGCCGTAGCCGTGGTTAGACGGGTTGGCGGAATCGTAGTCCAGATCGATTGGGCAACCCAGGTCGATCCACCGGACAATCGTCCTTCGATCTTCATCCGTAAGCGGAGCGACCTTGATTGGTTTGCCATCAGGGCCTTTGTAGGTTCCCTTGACGGCAGCGGATGGAGGCATGATCTTGCCGTTGTAATCGAGATCGCTTCGGTCGCGATTGCGCTGTGTATTGGGAATCGGTTTGCCGAGGTGTCGGAGGGAGTTGGGGTCGCCGGGCGTTTTGGCGGAGGGAAAGTCATCATTGGTCCAGCCGTCGGTACGTCGACCGTAAATCTTCCAGGTCAGGAGACTTCTGCGTGACTGGAATTTTCGAATGTAGCGCGATGCGTTGGTGCCCCGCCATGTGCCATTGTGGATGACCGGTTTATGGCCGAATTTAGCTTTGTTGTCCATGGCAAGGCGGTAGTAAGTATTGGGGATCTTGCCGATGTAGGACACATGCGTCAGTGTGTCATCATCAAGAACGAGATTGCCGGCTGGCTTGTTCCAATCCTTGGTATGACAGGCCACACAACTCTTCTGAAGAATGGGCTTGATGTGGCGATTGTATTCAATGTTGTGAACGGAATTGGCGTATCGAACACCTGAGGTGTTCTTGGTGTCCCACTTCTGCTTGGATTCATCGTTTTGGTGTGAGGTGAGTAGAGGTGTGGATTGCGTAAGATCCCACACTTTGTAATCCGGTTTGGAGGCGACGGTTAATTTGAACTCGGTGGGTTTTTGACTATGGGCGTGGCATCCGCCGCAGTTGGTTCTGATTTCACCCGGCTTCGACTGATGCCAGGTTTGAGACATATTCAGGACCATGCCATCCTTGTCAATCGTCTGAAAGGTGTAGGCGATGTTGGCGGGGATTTTGGCGAGGAAGCTGGTATCCGGGTGGCCATCGGGATCATTGGGTTGTTTGTTGTTCTCGTTGAATTTTCTTACCGGGATTTCACCGAGGATGCGAAGACGCTCGCGGGCATGGGAGTAAAACAGGCGGCCATTACGAGGGTACACGCCGCGATGACGATGTGTGGTCGGTTCCATGACGAGAAATCGGATGGCATGGATCTGTGAATTGTCATAAAGACCCGCATCTGCGCCCTGGTTAGTCCAATTAGTAGATACGTTGTTTTGTGAAGTGTTGAACGGGTTGAGCCCGGTAAAACCGTTGCGGTCGCGTTTGGCGACGAAGGTTGCGGTAACTGATCCCTTTGGGACGCCGCCGTTGGGAAAGGATTCACGCTTGTAGAGGCTGGATGATCCGACTAGGCCAAAGGGCGTTCCTTCGGGGAGGTGTTTGGAAAGTTTGCCATTGTTGGGAAGGGGTGCCAGGTTGACCGGTTCATTGACGCCAAAGATGCGTTTGTAGGAGACAACGGCGCGCGGCCATTGTTCATTATATTTCGGATCATTCTTGATAAGACGCATCTGACCCGGGTCGTCGATGGGTTTTCCGTCTTTGATGAGGTATATGCCTCCATCCGGTACGGGTTTCTTGACACCGTTCTGGTGATTGACGGGACCTGGCGACCAGACGGTGAGGAGGTGGTTGTCCGGAGCACCGGAAGGATGGGTGAATTTGCCGACCCTCGGTGAATTACGGTCGGCAACGATGGCAGGGTCGGCCTCGCCTTCGCCATTGTTCGCAAAGCGAGTGAAGGACTCGACGCCATACGGGCTGAAGGGTAGGCGGTAATACTTTCCTTTTGCGTTATAGAAGCGGCCAAAACGCAACGGGGGATTTCGCGGGTCACGCCGATTACCCGGACCGAACGCTAACGCGCCTGAAGGAGCGCGCGCTGGGAGTTTCATGTACGCGCCGAATCCGGAGTTGTTTTGGTTGTAGTATTCCTCGGCGATGATCGAGCCATCGGAAATTTGCGTCTGGAAGTGAAACGCATTGGGTGCCCCGAAGGGATCGAAGGCGCTGATCACCGGCTCCCATTGAGTTCCGTCCGGTCGTATCGCCCATAGTCCCCAGAGGATGTTGCTCCGGATGCCTTGCGATTCGAGCGAACTGAAGAGGATTCGACCGTCCTTGAGGGTGACGGGATGGAGGGCCATTCCGATGTTCAGATGTCCGATGAGTTGAACGTTCTTGCCGTCATCATCCATCGTGAAAAGTTGAAGTGTTGGCGACGGATGTTTGGGCGGGATGAATCCGTTTCGATTGGAGACGAAGACGAGACGATTGCCGGGGAGCGGGTATGGGCCGAGGTTGAGAACACCATAGTTGATGAACGTCTTTTTGGCCCCCTTGAGCGGATATCGAAAGGTGGGTGACCAGTCCGCGGCTCCGAGATTTGGTGTGTATTTCTGATGGGTGAGGCGGATAATCTTGCGTGTCTTGAGATTGATTTTGTAGATGTCTGCGCCGCCGTGTGGGGGTTGGCCGTGTTGGCTGGTGTCTTTGAGACCTTTGATGTGAGAGTAGAAGACCCATTTTCCGTCGAAGGATACTACGGGGTCGGTAATGGAACCGTCTGCGCCGCCTTTGACGAGAAGTTCTTCCGAGCCATCCGGATGGAGAAGCATGAGGTCAGCGCCGGGGTCCATGAGGGCAGGGTGGGCGATTTCGGCCCAGAGTGTGTTTTTGTGATCACCGAATCGGGGGGCACGGACATAGACGATGTCGTAATCGTATTTGATGGAATCGTCGTTTTTGATGTGTGGCGGGTTGAGGTTAAGCGTCTGACTAAAACGGGGCTGATTCTCGTCGGCAAATATCATCGAGGCGGAAATGATGAGGCAGACAAAGAAAAAGTGACAGATTGGATGCTTCATGGCGGAACCTTTCGATATGGGGATCTTGTCCAGTCTTATATTGTTTAGTGATGCGAAGGGTTACGGAATTCAGCGAAATCGAATGAGCGAGACGGAGGAAAAATCAAGGAATCGGTTGGTGAAAAAACTTATCCACGAGCGTTTGAGGGGGTGGAGGGGTAAGTATGGTAACGAAGTAGCCTAAAAGGGCGGATGCGGTAAATCCCCAGAGAACGGCGGACATGCCCAGTGGTTTCGCTTCTGTAACGTGAAAAATGAGATAAACCACCAGGCCGCCGATCATGGAGGCGTACATGCCGTGAACATTAAAACGTCTGTAATACATGGCGTAGGCGATTGGAAAGAGAAATGCTGCGGAAAGTCCGCCGGATACTGCGACGATGAGTTCCTGAAGGAATGGCGGGGGCTTGATTGCACCAGCCAACGCGATAATCCCTACGGTCACCGTCACCAAATAGCTCAGCGTCTTGATGCGACGTTTGGACGCATTGGGGTTGATGTTACGCTGGTATACATCACGCACGACGCACGAGGAGATCATGAGCATGAAACTGTCGACGGTCGACATCGCTGCGGCGAACGGGGCGGCGACGAGGATTCCGGCGAGGAAAGGAATGTCCGCTGCGTTTGAAAGCGTAAAAGCCATTACTGGCATGATGCGATCAGCTTCATGATCCATTCCCGGCGCGACAATGCGCGCGCAGCAGAAGATGATGACCAACGGCACATAGATGAGTGTGAAGTACACACTCAAGGCTGCGATGGAGCGTTTGAGCGTTTTTGAGGAATCGAATGCCATCAGACGGACCATATTGCCGGGTTGTCCCGTTCCCGATAATGCCCAGAAGAAGAAAAATGAGATGGCCATACCCAACGGGAGAAAGCCCACGGCTTCATCAAGTTTTGGGCCAGGGGCTGCGGTGTAAACACCGGATTGGTTCGCGCCGTATTTAAAGTCAGAGAATTCGTTGAGGACGGGCTTGATATGGCGGGGGAGAGAGCCGTTAATCGCATCCGCATGGAGGGTACGAATGCGCTTGATTTCGTGCGGCGATCGAATCTCAACGGCTTTGATTTCAGGAGATTGGTTTTCTGAAGCACGGATGGCTGCGGATTGATTGGTTCTGAATAGCCTTGAGTCATCCGTCTCCAAGTCAGTAACACTTAACCAAATGTCTGATGCAATGTGGATATCACCTGGCGGTGAACGGTCTGTACGTTGAAAGATGATCGTGCCGAGGCGCGGCGGGATCATCTTCTGCATGTCCTGCGTGGCGTTCGTGAGCCCACCTGTCTGGTGAAGCGCAAGTAAAAGCATCATGATGACGCCGAAAATCATAACAAAACCTTGCAGGACATCGGTCCAGACAACCGCCCGGAATCCTCCAAAGGAGGTGTAAAAAATCGTCAGTACGGCAAAGAAAAGGAGACAAAGAAGATAATCCGGTTCAACCGAATCGAGGAAGGAAAAATTTGATTTCCAGTCATTAATCACGGACACGAAAAGTTGAAACTGATCGGTCTGGCCGAGGAGTTGTTTGAGAATGATGGCGGCGAGCTTGAATTGGGGTATGAGATAAAACGACAGCATCAAGGCGAGCAGACAGGTGGTGACGATAGCCACATTACGATTGGCGAAGCGTTCACGGAGGATGTCGGGAAGAGTAATCGCGCCTGTCTTTCTTGAGATCTGGTTCAGTCGTTTTCCTAGCAACCCCATGGCGCACAACGGCATGATCATATAGCTGGAGATCCACAGCGCAAGCACCCACCCATGTGAGTAAATTAGGGCAGGAAATCCCGCGAAAGATCCGGCAGACGCCGAGGTTGCGCCGAAGGTGAACGTAAACGCGATCACACCCAGGCCCCGACTCCCCAGAAAGTACTCACTGAGAAACTTGCGTTGGGCGAGAATCTTGTGTGCGCCGAACGCAAGTGCCGCTACCACCAGCGTGTACACACCGAATGCGATCAGGGCAGAATTTGAGCCGGATGACGAACTGGCGATCCACGACAAACCTCTCATTGTGTTTCATTCCCATTGGTCGCGTCAGGCTTTTCAGAGGAGCCAGGGTTCTCGCCCGTCTCGTCCACAAGGGCGTCATCTTTTATGCCCTTAAGCGCGTAAACCACACTGAAGATCGTCGCCGCACACCAGGGCAAGATCACACCCCAAAACACCCAATTGGGAAAGCCAAAGGTAATCTCATTGGTACCTTTTCCAGCTTGATCGTAACTCATCATGTAACTAACGCCGATGGTCCAAATGAGGAACACCGCCCATGCTATCAGTATGACGGCTGCCTCACGACGTGCATGGTGATACACCGGATCGATTTGAGTCCCGGACAAGGATGCGGAATGATCGGAGGGAGATTCGTTCATAATTTTTGGAGTTGTAGTCGGCTCATTGTAAGGGAAGTCGGATCGAATAACAGGCCTGGCTGTATTCAAGTAGAGTCTTGAGCTATATTGGCGTCATGAATGAGGCATTGCCGACACCTCGCCTGGAAATTGACGTTACGAAAGTGCGCGCGAATCTGAAACGCATGCAGGATTACGCGACGGCTCACGGATTGGGGTTGCGGCCACACACAAAGACCCACAAGTCGCTCAGGCTGGCACGAATGCAGATGGAACTGGGGGCCATAGGTCTGACCGCCGCCAAGGTGGGTGAAGCCCAAGTTATGGCCGAAGCTGCGGATGATCTTTTGGTCGCCTACCCTTCGGTGGATTCGGCTCGGTGTTATCATCTGGCGACGCTGGCTCGCAACAAAACGATCCGTGTGGCGATTGACTCCAAAATGGCGGTGACCGCCCTGAACGATGCTGCGGACCTTGCTGAGACGGAAGTGGGCATTCTTATCGATCTGGATGTGGGGTATGGAAGAACGGGCGTACAGGGGCCGGAGGGTGCATTGAGACTTGCGCAAATGGTGGACTCTCTCCCATCCGTTCGTCTGGATGGCATCATGATTTATCCGGGTCATGTTTCCGGCGCCGATGAACGTCAGATCGCGATGCTGGAGAAAATCGATCATTGCACGGGTGAGGTTCTGGCGCTATGGAAGCAGCGCGGATTGGAGGCCGGCATCGTGTCCAGCGGGTCGACGCCATCGGCTTTCAATTCTCACCACGTGACCCATGCAACGGAAATTCGACCGGGTACTTACGTGTACTACGACATGAATGGCGTGCACGGCGGCTACGTGGGTATTGATGATTGTGCGGCGCGGATTATCAGTACGGTGGTTAGCAATGCCGTGCCGGGCCAGGTGGTGGTTGATGCCGGTAGTAAGACGCTGACAAGTGATCCGTGTGGACCGGCGCCGGATTCAGGTTACGGGTATGTCGTGGAATACCCCGAAGCGAAAATTGTTCGTCTAACTGAAGAACACGGCCAGATCGATGTGAGTCAGTGTGACCATCGGCCGTGCGTCGGTGATCTCGTGTCGATCATTCCCAATCATGTTTGCCCTTGTTCCAATCTGCAGGATGTAGTGTATTGGCGTGAAGGCGAACATGCCGATGCCGTTGAGGAAGTGCGAGTCGATGCGCGGGGCAAAGTATTTTAGGGAATCAGGAATTCTGGATTGATACCGATTATCGATGCCCATTTGGACCTTGCATGGTGTGCGCTTTCATTTAATCGTGACCTGACGTTGCCGCTTGATGAACTCAACGCCAAAGAATCTCATATGACCGATGAGCGAGCACGTGGCAATGCGACCGTTAGCCTGCCCGAAATGAGAAAGGCCGGTGTGGGTTTGTGCGCCGCCACACTACTCGCACGAAGCGGTCCTGAACAGAAACCCAGGGAGGTCTATCGGCGAACGGATTTGGACTATGCGACACCGCAAATTGCGTGCGCGATGGCGGAGGGGCAGTTGGCCGTATATCGCCTGTTGGAAGACGCCGGTCACATTCGTTTGATCCGGACGGCTCGCGAACTGGATGACCATTGGGTGAAGTGGCAGTCTTGGGAGGGTGAAGCGGATTCTGAATTGCCGATCGGTGTTATCCTTTCCATGGAAGGCGCTGACCCCTTGATTAAGCCGCGTTCTTTGGATGGTTGGTTTCAAAAAGGCTTGCGTGCCATTGGGCCGGCCCATTACGGTCGCGGTAGATACGCTTATGGAACAGCCGTAAGCGGTGGGCTTGGGGAGGCCGGTCGCGAACTGGTCAAGGAAATGGATCGACTTGGTATTGCTCTGGATGTTACGCATTTGTGTGACGAGAGTATGGCCGAAGCGCTGGGCATTTATGGCGGCCCGGTCCTTGCGAGTCATCACAACTGCCGGGCATTGGTGGATGGAGATCGACAGTTGTCGGATGCGCAAATCAAACGCTTGATCGATCGCGATGCGGTGATCGGTGTGGTCTTTGACGCGTGGATGATGTATCCCGGATACAAACGAGGCGAGACGCCGCGCGATGAAGTGAAGCTTGAGGCGGCCGTCGATCATATCGATCATATCGCGCAACTCGCTGGCTCCACGCGACACAATGCTATTGGCAGCGACCTTGATGGTGGATTCGGGCGCGAACAGACGCCGCAGGGTCTGGATACCATTGCCGATCTTCAGAAGCTTGCGGAAATGTTGAGCGATCGCGGATTCAGTGATGCCGATATCGCAGCGATCTTTCACGGTAACTGGCTTCGATTTTTCAGAAAGGCTTTGTCCGATGGTTAGCTCCTCCTGGGGAGGAACTGTAATCGGCATTAGTGCACCTGGAACACTTACGTTTCGATATTCAGGAGTAAGCACCAATGAGTAATCGACATGACGCGTTGGAAGCAGCTGGGTTTCCTCCGGATCGTTGCCCAAAACCTGGCGCCATTTACCGACGTGTTTCGGTGGACGGGACAACGGTCTACGTCAGTGGCGCCGTGCCAATGGAGGGCGATGACCTGATCTACACCGGAAAGGTACCGACGGATTTGCCCGTGGAGACCGCGCAAAAAGCTGCAGCTCTCTGTGCTGCCAACAATCTGCGTATGGTCATTGCCGAAGTGGGGGGGCTTGATCGGATCGAACGTGTGCTTCGTCTGACGGGGTATGTTAACAGTGAGCCGGATTTTCCGGATCAACATATCGTGATTAACGGGGCATCTGAACTACTGTTGCGCGTGTTTGGCGACGATGCGGGGTTGGCGGCGAGATCGGCTGTGGGCGTGGCGCAATTGCCTCTAAACTCGGCTGTGGAAACGGAGGTGATTCTGAAATTAAGATCTTCCTGAATCTCCAACCATGTCCTGCATGTATCGTATCTGTGCACGCTTTTCGAAATCATCGGCCACAGCATTTTTTGAATTTCAGACCTGACCCACATGGGCACGGTGAGTTGCGTCCCGGAGTCGTGCCCGCATAGACTTTTGACGTTACTCTTCCAACTTGCGAATCCGATCGCGCGCCCGCTTGTACATTGACGCGACAGGGAGGTGGCTGTTGTCCGCGACGAATAAAATCAGCAAGCCAGTTCATACGCTCCAACGTATGGCCATAGAACGTTTTGTACGCTCTGCAGAGAATGGTCGGTTCCGGGATATCACCTCCATGTGGCCTGTGCTTCGGGCAGCCGCCGTGACAATATTGCCTGTATTCGCAATCTAGACATCCCTGAGGTAGCGATTGCTTACGAGCCGCGAATTGGCCAAGGCGTTGTGTGTCGCTACGGGAAAACCAATGGCTATCGAGTGAGTCCTCAGCGGGCGTAGCGTAACGGGTCTCAATATCCTGAATAGAGGTAATATCTCTACCGCCGTGGTGGTCGTTAGACCGGTATCCGTTGCCGTGAATAGTCAGACCTATATTGGGATGATGATCAATGCCATGAGTATTGCGCCATTCGGGTTGATTAACTTTCGCCAGTTGCCATCGGCGTTCGATGAAGTGGTCGCATCCGAAGACGTCGCCATTGTGTTCGATGGTTAGTTGCCCACTGCACGCGCCGCTGAGAATGCAGAAGGGCATCTGATTTGTTACGAGCTTGGAGATGACCGAATCGAACAGACGCACGGATACGCGTTGTCGATGCCGTTCGAACCATCGGTCAAATATCGTGCAAAGGAACTCGCCGAACGCATCGGGAGGCGGCGCGTAGTTCGCGAGTCTGTTTTCCGATTGGCCTGATGCATCCACTTCCCACTCGATGCACGGGATAAACTGCAACCAGCGCGCCCCGAGATTGAGAAGATATTGCCAGACTTTCAGCGGGTGCTTGACGTTTCGGTCATTGATGACACACAGCAGATTGTATTGGACATCGTGGGCATCCATGAGTTGAAGTGCTCTATATACCACCTGGTGCGTACCCTTTCCGGCATTCGATTTTCGATAGTGGTCATGGAAGCCCGCATCCCCATCCATACTCAAGCCAATGAGAAAAGCGTGTTTGCGCAGGAACATACACCATGCATCATCCAGAAGCGTTCCATTGGTTTGAAGGGCATTGTTGACGGTTTGTCCGGCGCGTTTGTGCTTTTGTTGAAACTCCAGGGCCTTCTCAAAAAATGCAAGCCCGGCAAGGGTAGGCTCACCTCCCTGCCAACTGATCGTCACTTCATCGCCCGCATGCGGTAAGAATCCTGCGAATATGGACTCAAGCGTGGAGAGGTTCATCCGATGCTCATGGCCGTCGTACACCTCTTTGGTCGGCAGGTAATAGCAGTACGTGCAATCCAGATTACACAACGCGCCGACCGGCTTGATCATCAGCGCCATTTTGCTGGGTTCGACGACGGGAAGAGGGGCGGGCATAGTGAATGGTTAAATGCGAACGGTAATGCGTGTGTATGACAGGTTGTAACTAATTCAGTGGCAGGTCACCAAACCGCTCGTCGTCGGGATCCTGGTCAACATCCATATCGATTTCGATGTCCGGCAACTCCTCGATCTGAGATTCATCGAAATCAGGTGAGTCCATGGGCGAATCACCCAAACTTCCACTAATGCGAAATCGCATTTCCATGAGTTCCATGATCAGCCATTCCACACGTTGAACCAGATCTGCCTCGGCCAGCATGGCGTAGCGTTGCTCCACATCAAACTCAAGCGTTGATACGGCCAGGTCAACCAGTGCAATCGTCGGAACATGAGGCTCGGCAAACTGTCGCAGGGTTACGACGGATTCCTCTTCATCAAATGCCGAATCACGTAATAGCGTTTCGAGTTCCAGACGCTGGGCTTCCAGGGAATCCTCCTCCGGGAAATCTAATTCCGTGGGATTCAGGAACGCGGATCGATACGGATTTCCCTTCTGATCGGCTTCGCTCAATATCTCGGCACGGCACAATCCGTGAAGAACGACCAGATAGCGACCATCGGGAAGTGTCTCGTATTGACTGATGTACCCCACGCAGACGATAGGCCGAAGGGTAGGCGATGCGTTAAGGTATTCTTCGCCTTCGACTTCATCCTGAAAAACCGCCATGGCGATCAGGCCGTGTGAATCGATGACGGTATCGACCATCTCACGATATCTCTCTTCGAAGACGTGAAGAGGCAGGGCCGTATGGGGAAGTAACACACAATTCGAGAGTGGAAAAAGCGGGATAGGACTTTCAAAATTGACGGCAATGGTTTCTGACATGCCCAATTCTAGGCCGGTAATATCGCCAGTTACGCCTTTTGAAGGCGTATATCCGTCGGTTTAGCCGGTTTGATTTGCTTTAAAGGCATTCACCGCCCAAATTGCCGCCTCTGTTGCTGTTTCAAGCTGGTCGTTGGTGATAAATACATCGTAGGCGTCTGACGATTGTGCCTGCTCTATCTCTCGTTTTGCCTCCGCGAATCGCTTCTGAATCCTCTCCTCATCTTCACGTCCCCGGCTTCGAAGGCGGTTTAGCAGTTCATCCATGGATGGCGGCAGGACGAACATCAGAAAGGCTTCGGGCACTCGGGATTTGACTTGCAGGGCCCCGTTGACGTCGATCTCCAGAACCACGTCTCGCCCCGTAGCAAGACTTTCTTCAACGGGTTGACGCGGTGTGCCGTAATACCTTCCGAATACATCGGCGTACTCCAGCAGTTTGTCGCGCTCGATTGCCTTTTCAAACTGCTTACGGTCGACAAAAAAATAGTCTACGCCTTCCCGGTCGGCTTCAGTTTGCTCACGCGTGGTCATGGATATGGAAAACACGGCTTTCAGGTTGTCGACCAGTGAGCGCGTAATCGTTGTCTTTCCCACGCCCGAGGGCCCGGATATGACTATCAATATGCCTCGCGCTTCGTCCATGGTTAAGTTGATCGCTTAGAGCTAATTGGCATCCAGGTATTGCGCGCCATGCACAAGAAACAAGACAGCCATGCGCACCGCAAGTCCATTGGTTACCTGTTTCAGGATCACTGAATTGGGGCCGTCCGCCACTTCGGATGCGACTTCCAGCCCGCGATTGATCGGCCCGGGATGCATGATTAGGACGTTTTTCTTCATTATGGCCAATCGTTCGGGGCTAAGTCCGTATAGTGCCGAATACTCCCGGACCGAAGGAAACGCCTGGCTGGTGATTCGCTCAAACTGCACGCGCAACATGTTGGCGACATCCAACCGCTCCAGGATGGCGTCAAAATCGTGATGAACTTCGCAACCCATGGCCTCAAACGTGCGTGGCACGATCGTGGGTGGGCCGATCAGCAGGACATTGGCACCCAACTTTTTTAAGCCGATCAACAGGGAACGCGCCACCCGCGAGTGAGCAATGTCTCCCGCAATCCCAACATTGAGTCCTGAAAAGTCAAAATCGCTCCTCCCGAGTTCCGTCCCCATGGTGTAGATATCGAGCAATGCCTGCGTTGGGTGCTCGTGTTGGCCATCGCCGGCATTGACCACGGAGCAATCTACGGCTTGGCTCAGCATTCGCGGGACGCCCGATTCCATATGGCGACATACGATGATATCCACGCCCATCGCTTCGATATTCATGGCGGTGTCACGCACAGTTTCACCTTTGGATACACTCGAACCAGTTGAAGTGAAATCCAGCGTATCGGCGCTCAATCGTGAGGCAGCCAGGTAAAAGCTGCTCTTCGTTCGCGTGGAGCTTTCAAAGAAGAGATTGACCACCACCTTCCCTCGCAACGCGGGGACTTTCTTGACACTACGTGTTGACATAGAGGCGAAGCCACTTGCCGTCTGCATTACGAATCGGATGTCATCCGCTGACAAATCCTCCAACCCGATCAGGTGCTTGTGCGGCCAAACATAGTTCTCTGGCAGCGAGACGTTCATTCCGACGTCTCCTGCAATGCAGATTCCTCCGGTCGATCAAAAATTACGATCCGATCGTCCGGGTCATACGGTGTCAGGCGAACCTCTACATGGTGGTTGGACTCGGTATTGACCCTTTGTCCGACGAAATCCGGCGCGATCGGCAGTTCCCTGCCGCCCCGATCGACCAGGACGACCAATTTGACACATTTGGGCCGTCCGAAATCGATCAGCGACTGTAATGCAGCACGCACACTCCTCCCTGACATCAACACGTCATCAACGAGAAGGACATTCACCCCGTCCAGTGGAAAATTAATATCCGTAATACGCACAATCGGCTGAGGACCAACCTCCGATAAATCATCCCGGTAAAGGGTGATATCCACCGAACCGGTATACTTGGGCTTGAGAATCTGCGATAATCTTTCCGCAAGAACGTCTCCCCGACTCCGAATACCAACGATCGCCCACGGGTCATCTGATTGGGCCATCAATGCTCCCACATCGCTTGTCAGACGATCAATGATGGTGCAAACCTGCTGTTCATTGGCCAATACGAACATGAAATCCCTTTCGTCGGCACGCATGGTAACCAACGATCGCTCTGTAGGAAAGTCCAATCAGCAACTAAAACGAATCCCTACTTAACATAGAGGCCCAAGCGACCGATAAGTCCTGAAGAAAACCGGCAACGGATACCTCCCATTGGCGTCAGCAACTAGAGCGCTTGAAAGGTGATCGATCGAATGTCCCACGGCGAAATCGGACATGGATCCGCGGGTTTCAGTCTCATTGAACTGGCGATCGTGGTTGTAATCGTGTCCATCATCGGAGCCATTGCCACCACAAGGTATCAGTCTGCTGCAGCCCGAGCCAGCGAATCGGCTACGCGATCCGACATCGCCACGCTCGAACGTGCGATTGAACATTACGCGCAAGAGCACGGAGGAGCGTATCCCACACCCGGTTCCATCAAAGCGCAACTTACTGAATACTCCGATTTTGAAGGGCAAACATCCCTCAACAAGACGAGCAGGTTCAGGTTTGGTCCCTACATGCGAAAAGTCCCCCAACTCCAGCTTGGCACGGAGAAAGGCAGTCGAACGATCGCTACTGCCGCGGGAGCGGGCGTCGGATGGATTTACGACGCGGCTGCCGGACGTATAGACCCGAATCTGGAGGGGGTAAGCAATGGAGAGATTACAGACATGGTCAATCGCGGCATTCTACCCAAGCGTCTCATGCCCTGAAGGAAAGAATTTGCCCATTCGATGAATCGAGTTATACCGCTTCTTCCGACCCTGTCCCCGCATACTCGTCGACTTCTTCCTGCGTAAAACCAAGCCACTCCATCATGTACTGATCGTACACTTTAAGATGCTCCGCGTTCGAAAAATCCAGTCGCAACTCGTTGATCACCTTGGTTCCCTGTCCAATCCACTCCCGCCACGTAGGCGCCGAGTAATGATCGAAAATGAACTGACCCAGCGTTCCTTTGAGTGGCGGTCTGGGCAAACGTGGGCCTGGATCTCCCGTTCGACGATCTAACACGGCGTCGTCGCCCAACTGCTCCACCACCGCTGGTTTCGCCGCCTTGGTCTCAGGCACGGGGCGGTCGATCTTTTCCAACAGACTCCCCATTGCACGCATAGGCATCACATCCCCATGTTCCGCAGCAACCTGATATCCCTTGGTTAACACCTCTGCTGCCTGCTCTTCCGCTCCAGCTTTCACAAGAACCTGTCCCAGGAGTTGGTACGCCCGCGAGAAATTACCATCCAGTTCAATGGCCCTGCGAAAACATCGGGCCGCATCCTCCATACGCTCCGCCTCCCGATATGCACCCCCAAGCGAAAACCAACCCATCGGGTTATCCGGGTCCTCACGCGTCATATTCTCCCATTGGCCGATACGCTGATTGAGCATCTGATTATCCATAGCGAAAGAAGGATAAGCAACAATCACCGCATGTCCAAAGGACAGCCAAAGTTGATCAGTCGGCAAATCTCCTCTCCATCCATCTTGCGAAGTGCATGTTAATTACCACGACCCCAATTCACCTACCATTGGCTCCACCAGATCCTTCGTCGTCACAATACCTCTCAAATCACCATTCGATCGAACAAACCCAATCGACACCCGATTTTGCTGCATCTCGATTAGTGCATCGTGCAATGCGACGTCTTCATCCAGCCAGGTGACTTCGTCTGAGTACCGGGTCAGGGTCTCACCCTCCTCGTTCCGAAGCACATCGTTCACGTCTGCCACGCCAATAACTTCGTTGTTCTGATCTACTACGGGAACACGCGAATAGGGCACGCGGTCCGCCATGGACCAGAATGCCTCAATGGGTTGGCCAATCTTGGCGTAGGACACATCCTTCCATGCCGTCACTACATCCCGGACTTTCACACGATCCAGTTGCAGAATCCTATCAGATATGTCTGACTGATATGGACTGATCATCCCGCGACCCGCTCCCTCCTTGATCAAGTGCGTCACTACGCGACGCGGATGCATGAACCGTATCGACTGTTCATCGGCCCACATCAGTTTCCTCAATCCCCAGCTGATCAACATGATCAGCGGCAACAGCCCCGTGATCGTCAACGCCAAGCCAAGCCATTGCAAGGGACGGGCAAACCAGTAGGTTACCCGATCGGTATGGCTTCGGAAAAAGTCCTTCGGCAAAACCTCTCCAAAGATCAACAACATTGGCGTTAGTATCAATGCGCTGACCATCACCTGAGACCAACCGAGGAAACCCGCATCATTCAGCAATATCCCGATTGCAAGCGATGCGGCATAATTGGCCATGTTGTTGGAGATCAGCAAAATACCCAACACGCGATTCGGTCGTTCCACCAGCTTATCCAACACCATTGCGCGGCGTTGTCTTTCCGTCGCCAACAAATGCAGGCGAATTCGGTTAACCGTATAAATCCCGGTCTCCAGCCCGCTGAATAGTGCTGATCCACCTAATCCGATGAATGCGATGCCATACCAGATCAACAGTTCAATCTCAGTCACGCGCCGCCTCCCCATCTCCCGTTGCCAATACACTGACCTTCACCCACGCCACGCGACCACCCTCCATGGTCTCCACTTCAATTCGCACATTGGCCAGATGTACTACATCGCCCTCCGCAGGTATGCGGTCAAGCTCCGACATCACCAGTCCGCCTACCGTGGAAATGCGGGTCGGCAATTCATCCGCGCCAAACGCCTCATTCCAGTCGCGAATCCCAAGCCGCCCACTCACCCGCCATTGATGTTCCGAAACCTTCATCACCATCTCGGGCTCGTCATCCTCCGATCCATCCATATCCAGATCACCCACCATCCGCTCCACAACATCTTTCAGTGTGATCAGGCCCGCCGTCCCCCCATATTCATCCACGACAATCGCCAGCTTTGTACCCGTCTTGCGAAATTCCTCCAACAGTTGATCCACACGCTGAAATTCGGGGATGAACCGAACGTTCCGAATCAAGGCTCTTAGATCCTTCAGACGCCTCAATCGTTTGGCGATGAGATATTGCCGCGTGTAAATCGCTCCTGTCACATTGTCCAGGCTTCCCTCATATGCAATGAATTTGCTCAGACTCCCCTCGCCAAGTTTCCGTTCAAACACATCGATACCCGCGTCAATGTCAATGGCTTTGATCTCAACGCGTGGGATCATGATGTCCTTAACCTTGATCTGGCCAAGTTTGATTACATCATGTAATAACTCCTGTTCGTTGCTGCCGATGACGCCTCGACTTTGGCTCATCTTTAACAATGCGCCCAGTTCGTCTTCACTCAGCGTCGTCGTTTTGGGTGCGGGGGCAATCAAACGACCCAGCGGCTTAATGACCCATCGACTCAAAAGCTCTGCCAGGGGATTGACGGCTCGGTGGACGCCGTACAACGGCACGATCGTGATTTTTACCCAGACCGTCGGGGAAATGTTAGCCACCATTTTTGGCAACACTTCACCAAAGATAATCACGAATACCAACGGCGCGATTGTGGCAATGACAAGAATCACCGGAAATTGACCCGGATCAATCTTTAACAACAGTGCACTGCTTACCACGAAGTACAACACGTTGATCACCATATTCCCCAACATCAGCGTCACCAGCAACGTTCGCTCATTGGTAAGCAGAAAGGACAGGCTTCTGGCAATGATCCCGCCGCCGCGCGTCAAAGAAAAACGCTGTTGACCGGTAAGACTGAACAACGCCGTCTCCGATCCACTGAAAAAGGCCGAAAACACCAATAGCAACGGCAGCGCAATGAAAAAGGGCAGATCAGTCAGGGTAAATGGCATCGTCGCAGATTGTATCGGTTATTCGTCAGGCGGTGCATCACGCGATAAACTCTTGGCCGAGGTAAATTTATGAATACATCCGATCAAGATGCCATCGATATCAAACCTCTTTTGGCCGGACTTATGTCCGGCTCGACGCTATCCAGCGACGAGGCATACCAGGCGTTTGAATGTGTCATGTCCGGCTCGGCCACGGAAGCTCAGATCGCGTCTCTCCTGACAGCAATAGCCTCAAGAAATGGTGGCGCGACTACGGATGAGATCACCGGTGCCGCCCGTGCCATGCGCCATCATGTCACACCGGTGCAAGTTCCTGAAGGTCTGGAGGTTATCGATACATGCGGTACCGGCGGCGATCACTCCGGGACATTTAACATTTCAACCACCGCTGCCCTGATCGCGGCAGGGGCCGGTGCATATGTCGCCAAGCACGGTAATCGATCGGTCACGTCCACATCCGGCTCATCTCAGGTACTCGCCGCTCTCGGTGTCAATCTTGATACGCCCGCCGAACGCCTGCCCAAGTGCCTTGCCGAAGCAAATATCTGTTTCTGCTTCGCTGCCCGACATCATCCCGCCATGAAGTACGCAGTGCCGGTCCGACAGCAACTCGGGTTTAGAACCATTTTCAACATGCTTGGTCCTTTGACCAATCCAGCTGGGGCGAGTCGCCAGGTAGTTGGGGTGTGGGCCGATGATCTCACAGAGCCTCTCGCGCAGGTGCTTGGTAATCTCGGCGCCAACCATGCGATGGTCGTTCACGGACAGGCCGAAACAGACGAGGGGACATTGGCTCTGGATGAAATCTCTACTGCCGGACCAACACGCATTACGACCGTCAAATCCAGCGGGCCCGTCGAGACTGTCAACATCACTCCTGAGGATTTCGGTATTGCTCGCATTGACCTGCGGGTCTTGCGCGTTGATTCCGCGGAGGCCTCCGCCGAGATTATTCGTCGTGTAATTGATGGTGAATCCGGTCCCGCGCGTGATATTGCCGCCCTTAATGCCGCCGCTGCGCTGTTTGTGGCAGATATCGCATCCGATCTGGCTGATGGATTAGAGAAAGCTCAACAGGCCATCGACTCCGGCGCAGCCAAAACTTCCCTGCAAAAACTCATTGAGCTGACCAACTGAAGCTAAGATCAACGTCAGTGAATCAGGATCAGACCTCAGAGACGATCACTTCTTCAACTCGGTCAGTTGTTTCTGATGCTTCTTCCACGCTTCTCCCAGAACAGAGTCGTAGATAGTAATATTCACCTTCTCCAGCATCATTCGTGCCTGCCGATCCATTTCCGCACGTTCCATCTGAAGACGCAGTTGGGACTGTAAATTCGCTTTGACTTTGGCGTAATCCACCTTCTCCGGTTTCCGACGTTCCACGCACTTCAGTATTGCCAACTGTCCTTCATTCAGACTGATGGTTCTCGATAATTCACCCGGCTTTAGCCGATTTGCTTCGTTGCGAATCTCGAGCGGAAACGTCGAATCCAGTATCGATATCGGTGGCAACAACCCGCCATTCGCACGGCTCGAATCCTGACTCATCTCCCATGCGACGCGTTCAAAGGGGGTCTTGTCTTTCGCCAGCCGCCTAATGACCTCATTCGCTTTCACCGGAGACGATACAAGAATCATCCTTACGATGATTTTTTCACCATATTGAAGATTGAAAAGTCGTTTGATCATTGCCTCCTCAATCTTGACCTGTTTTCCCACCAGCTTTCGCAGTCCCGCGTTCCTTCTCAGCATCAGCGTGAAACGCTCCTGGCCAAGGCCGCGCTGCTCACGAAGACGGCGTAGGAGGCGTACCGCCTGGTTTTCATCCTTATGCAACTGTTTCAGCATTAGTTGACGTTCTTTTTCAAGATCCGCCGTGGTCAACGTCAGTCCCCTTTTTTTGATTTCCTCCATCATCATGCGGTCCAGAATCATATCGGATAAGACCATCAGGCCCGCCGCCTCAATCAGATGGGGGCGAATCTCAGCCCAGCGGATCGTTTCCCCGCCCATCACGGCCACGACCGGAGATACGCTGTTCGTTTTGGCGACGGGTGTATGCGCATCGGGTTGACCGATTCCGCTTTTGATTCCCGGATTCGTGTTTGTGACGGCGAGTGGTCGGCAACCTGAAACCGCGAAAACCAGCGCCAAACCAACCGATAGGATAAAATATGCGTTTCGCATCGTAACCACCTAGAATTTCGCCCAATGGATTAAGGGTCGTAAACTTTTTCCTTCGTGACGCGTCAAGACCATCATGGAGAACGCGAAGTTGTCAAACTCGGATTCACAGAACGTCATTCTCTGCCCCTACTGCGGCCATGTCGAGGCGGCGCCCGCCGAACGTTGCGGGAAATGTAACGGGTTCTTCGACCCGCTTAGTCGAAAAGTCACTCAGCAGCACATGGGGCCATGGTTCATTCGCGATAATACTGCCCCATTTCGCCCCGGATGCAGTTACGAAGTCATCACCAAACAGGTCGAAAAAGGCAAGATCACACCAGCCACCATTATGCGCGGGCCAACGACCAAACAATTCTGGTCTGTGGCTCGCATGGTGCCTGGCGTAGCCCATTTACTTGGTTTTTGTCATTCCTGTGGCGCCTCGGTCGACAAGAACGCCAGTTTCTGCCCACAATGCAGCGCCCAGTTTTCTCATCAGGGTGATCGCTTGGCGTTAGGTCTCGATCCGGATGATTCATCTGTTTTTGAAGAAGCTGCTCGTGCACAGGCCGAACTAGCTGCCGCTCAGCAGGCTGCCGCAAAGGCGGCTCCTCCCCAAGGTGCGCCTTCAACGCCCCCGGCGTTGCCGACAGGCACGCCTCCTCCTGCAGTTCCTGTAAGTACGACGAGCCAATCATCGCAGGCGCCCGCAAAAGCGACGGTCATTGGTACGGCATCGACCAAGCCCGCGACACCCTCGACGACCAGCACAGCCCCGGTTGCGCCGCCTAATAATTCAGGATTCGGTCCTGCTCCGTCGCCAACGCCCGCTATAACGCCACAGGCCCCGGATGGTGCACCGCCCCAAGTTCCAGGGCAACCCACCCCGGCAGCGCCGGGCGATCCTGCGGAAGGGATTGCCAATATGCTTGCGGGAGGAGCGCCTTCCCAAGTGGGCGCACCCCAGCAGCCCGGCGCGGGGATGCCTCAGCAACCCGGCATGGCCCCACAGTACGCTCCCGTTCAACACGATCCCTATGCCACGCGAAACCTGAATACCGGATCATCCAACACCGTCATTTACATTCTCATCGGTCTCATCGTGATTCTCATCGTCGCGGTTGTTCTTGTATTTGTGTTTAAGGGCAACAAGGATCCCAATGCGATTGAAGATTCCGGTGGCAACATGGAACAAAAGGACGGCAAGGATAGAGGAAAGGGCGGCGACAATGGCAATGCGAATGCCGCGAACAATGCAGGCAAGCCCGACAATTCCTCCAATCGAACCGTTGCGCGAACGCCCGACCTGGCACCGCAGCCCGTAGTCAAAGTACCGGAGGGTAATCCCGGGCGACCACCCGTGACTCCCAATGCCAGGAATTCCGGCGCCAATCCGACAAGGACATCCGGCGTCACAATCCCCGAGGTGACCCAGAAACCCGCTATACCGCCCACGGGAAAGGAAACCACGGAGTTTTTCGGCATAAAGGCTATCACCATCGTGACCGGTACCCAGGCGCAGGCCAAGGCTCTTACCGCCCGCTGGCGGACTGCAAAGGCTGCTTTTGATGCCGGTGAGCACGAAAAATGTCTTGCTATTATGAAGTCCGTGAAAGCGGATCTGCCTCCGGGGGTTACTGCGACCGGTCTTGATGAATCGATCGCTGCCGTTGAGAAGATCATCAAGGCCAAGGCCCATGACGAAGCACTCAAGCGATTTCTTGAGAATTGAACTGCTGTTTGCCCGGTTTGTCCATTGTATTCCCGTTGTAAATGCTCAAGGATCCGATAGCCATCAATCTCCTCAAAATGCGTTTAATTCGTATAATCCTTTGACCTATTTGACAGGTCAGTCCTGTCAAGCCGATACCATCGTAAACTTACATTTCATCAGGAGCGCATTATGAAAAACAATACCTCAGTTCTTACGGTCGTGATGGCTGGTCTTACTCTCGCTTGCGGGACGGTTGATGCTCAGCAGAGTGCATCCGGCATCATTGCTCCGGTCGCCCAATCCCGCGAGGCCTATCTCAAACGCTTTGACGCCAATAAGGATGGCAGAGTTGATTCTGAAGAACGGGCGGCGGCTTCCAAAATCCTGCGTGAGGAGTATCAGAAACGTCATCTGAAGCAGTATGACCTGGATGGCGATGGCAAGGTTTCCAGCGAAGAACGCCGCAAGGTGCATGAGAAATTGCGCAGAGAGCGGGAACTTAAGACTTACGACAAGAACGGGGATGGGAAGATTACCGATGCGGAGCGCCAGAAGGTTAGGGACGAGCACCGAGCCCGATATAACAAGCGTATTGAGGAATATCGCGAGCGTATGCGGATTCGCCAATATGATCAGGACGGCGATGGCAAGCTCAACCCGGTGGAGAAGGCGAACATGGACGCTGCTACAGCGGCGGAAAAGAAGAAGGAAGAGGACAACAAGAAGGCGGTCGTCAAGAAGTATGACACCGATGGGAACGGGAAACTGTCTCCGAAAGAAATCGCGGAGATGCGCAAGAAGATTGCTGCGTTGCTTGAGCAGCTCAAATCGGTGGAAATGTACTCTCAGACGCTAAAAAACGAGGGTAATACGGTCATGCGGGAGATTGATTCGGATATCAGGAATTTCAAATATCAGCGAAATTACAACTATTTCAATCGATACCAGGGCGCGTGGTCGGGTCGGCGTGGTTCGGGCGTCG
>JANQQT010000230.1 GCA_028284925.1 Phycisphaeraceae bacterium
GGTGGAGTGAGAGGTTTTTTTGTGGGAGGGATTATGACATTAACGGCCCCTGCGTCGCGCGGATTCTTCGGATTCCGCGGCGCTCCCCCCGTGAGGGCACGGGGGTTAAGTAAGATTGGCGCGGGTCGTTTGGCGGGGAATGGAGGTAGGTGGATATGGGAGATTTGATCATTCGGGAATGGGTGGGACTTTAAGCGGGGTTTGGGCAGGGTTGGGGTTTGATGTTGACGTTGATGATGGGTTCTGCGCGGTTGAGGATTTGGGTGCAGTCGTCGGAGAGGTTGGTGAGGGTGACGTGTTTTTTGAGTTCGCGGTATTTGTTGCAGATGGCGTTGATGGCTTCGAGTGCGGAGTGGTCGTAGACGCGTGTGTGTTTGAACTCGATGTGGATGGTTTGGGGGTCGTCGGCGGGGGTGAAGATTTCCTTGAATGAGGTGACGGAGCCGAAGAAGAGGGGGCCTGAGAGGAGGTAGTGTTTGACGCCATCTTCCTCGACGATTTCGGCCTGGATGCGTTTTGATTTTTTCCATGCGAAGACGAGTGCGGAGATGACGACACCCGCGGCGACGGCGATGGCGAGGTCGAGGAGGATGGTGATGACGGAGACGGCGACGATGACGAACATGTCGGAGCGAGGGATTTTGTTCCAGAGTCGCAGGCTGGTCCACTCGAAGGTTGCGATGACGACGATGAACATGACGCCGATGAGTGCGGGGATGGGGATGAGGCCGATGCATGACCAGAGAGGTGGGAAGATGATGAATGCGAGGAGGCAGAGTGCGGCGGTGATGCCGGAGAGTCGGTGACGTCCGCCGGAGCGGATATTGATCATGGATTGGCCGATCATTGCGCAGCCGCCCATGGCGCCGAAGAAGCCTGAGACCATGTTGGCAGTGCCTTGAGCGACGCATTCGCGGTTGCTGGAGCCGCGTGTTTCGGTAAGTTCATCGATGAGGGTGAGGGTCATGAGGGATTCGATGAGTCCGATTGAGGCGAGTGTGAAGGCGAGTCCCGCGATGATGGCGAGAGAGTTGAGGTTGAATGGGATATTCGGGATGGCGAAGACGCCGGCGGTGCGGTCGGATTTGTCTTGGGGTGGCGGGATCCTGGATTCGGCGATTTCGTGACCGCGTTTGTTGACGGAGGCGTAGAGGAGGTTGGGTTTTTCAGCTTCGAAGATGCGGGCTTTCTCGGCTTTCTCGAGTTCGATGGTTTTCATCTGGCTTACAGAGTCGGCGACGGTGAGAGTTTGGATGGGTGTGAACTGGACGAGGAGTGTGACGGCGACGATGGCGACTAGTGTGCCGGGAACTGCTTTGGTGAATTTGGGGAAGAAGTGGATGATGGTCATGGTGAGGATGATGAGCGCGGCGGTGGTGAACATGGTGGGGCCGGTCATCCATTGGCCTACGACGTTGAAGGTTTGGGAGGTTTCGTTGAACTGTACTGCGTGGTTTTCCTTGAACTGGCCGAATTGTGCGAGGCCGATGACGATGGCGAGTCCGTTGACGAACCCGAGCATGACGGAGTGTGGGAGGAGTCGGATGAATTTTCCGATCTTGAGCACGCCGCAGGTGATTTGGATGACTCCGCAGAGGACGACGGCGGCGAAGAGGTATTCGAGTCCGTAAAGGACGACGAATGCGGTCATGACGACGGCCATGGCGCCGGTTGCGCCTGAGATCATGCCGGGTCTGCCGCCGAGAATGGAGGTAATGAAGCCGACGAAGAAGGCGGCCCAGAGGCCGACGGATGGATCGACACCTGCGACGAAGGCAAAGGCGACGGCCTCGGGTACGAGGGCGAGGGCGACGGTTAGTCCTGAGAGAAGTTCGTTCTTGACGTTGATTTCGCGTTTGATTAACAGGTCGATCATTTGGCTTGGCTGATTCTTTCTGCGTTGGTGTTGTCCGTATGTGCGTGTGGAGAAAAGGGAATATCCCCGTGGCGACCGATGCGAGGCGGTCGCGGCATCTTTGGTATCAACCCCTGCTGCTGTTGGTGTGGGGTGGTCAGCGAGATCGATAAGCGTGGGCGACGAAGGCTGCTTGGCCTGTTGGCGTCGCGATGCAAGTCGGTGCTCGCTATTTGGTTGGATATCCGTAATCCGGCGGGGGTACTGATGGGGACTTGACAGCCGGTGGTCGTTCCGGATTGGCGGAAGAAGGGATTATTGCCGGAACGTTGTTGAAGTCAATGGACTGGGTGTGTTGAGGGGTTGGATTTATGGCTTTAGTTTGAGTTGGGCGATTTGGTTGAGTTCGATGATGTTGTCGGTTTCCTTTTCGTCGTGGATGTTGCAGGTGGTGATTCTGATGGTAGTTTTGGGGATGATCGGTCAAGGAAATCGATGGTGGGCCTCAAGAAGTTTCAAGTTTGTAAAGACAAAGTTGGGTTTGAAAAAAGTTTGTTCTATTGGCGAAACAGTCTGGCAGAGGAATTGAAAGACGTTATATTGTGTATGCGTACTGGATTGAATGGTTTGTTGACCATTAAACGAAAGGATCGTGCATGTCAAAGGAAAAAGAAGCTTCGGTATCGAAGGGTGATGTAGAGGCTGTCAAGAAGTTGGGTGAGGCGCGGGAGGAGCTGGTGACGGAGTTGCGGAAGGTGATTGTGGGGATGGACCAGGTGATCGATGAGACGTTGATCGCGATTTTTTCGAAGGGGCATAGTCTTTTGGAGGGAGTTCCGGGGTTGGCGAAGACACTGCTGATCAGTTCGATTGCGAAGTGTCTGTCGCTTTCGTTTAAGCGAATTCAGTTTACACCGGACCTGATGCCGAGTGATATCACGGGTACGGATGTGTTGCAGGATGATCCTGAGACGGGTCATCGTCAGTTTGAGTTCAGCAAGGGGCCGATCTTTGCGAATATTGTGTTGGCGGATGAGATCAACCGAACGCCGCCGAAGACGCAGGCGGCGTTGCTTGAGGCGATGCAGGAGAAGATGGTTTCCGCAGGGGGTAATGATTTTGAGCTTGAGTTGCCGTTCTTTGTGCTGGCGACGCAGAACCCGCTGGAGCAGGAAGGGACTTATGCGTTGCCCGAGGCGCAGCTGGACCGTTTCATGTTCAAGGTTTTTGTGGATTATCCGAGTAAGGCGGAGGAGATTGAGATTATGCGGAACGTGACGGGGGCGGGCGAGCCGAATATTACGGCGGTATTGTCGCGGGAGGAGATTTTGCAGTTGCAGGATCTGGTTCGGCGTGTACCGGTGGCGGACCATGTGTTTAATTATGTTGCGCAGCTGGTTCGATCGACGCGTCCGGGAGAAGAAGAGGCGACGGAATTTGTGAATAACTGGGTTTCGTGGGGGGCAGGGCCTCGCGCATCGTTGAACCTGATTATTGCATCGAAGGCACGGGCGATTTTGCGTGGTCGCTTTAATGCGGCGATTGAAGACGTGCAGGCGTTGGCGTTGCCGGTGCTGCGTCACCGAATGGGTTTGAATTTCGCGGCGCACTCCGAGGGTGTGACGACGGATAAGGTTGTGAAGCAACTTATCGAAGCAATCCCCACAGGTGGAGCGTTGTACGATGGCGCAGACGCAGCAGCAGCAGGTTGAGTATTTAGATCCGAATATCCTGTCGCAGATCGGTCCGTTGGAGGTGGTGGTGCGTCAGGTTGTTGAGGGTATCCGTATCGGGCATCATCGAAGTCCGAGGCGCGGTATCAGTACGGAGTTTACGGCTTATCGTCAGTATGTGCCTGGCGATGAGGTGAGGCATATTGACTGGAAGGCTTATGCGCGGACACATCGATACTATCTGAAGCAGTTTGATGCTGAGACGAATTTCGTGGCGAACCTGCTGGTGGATGCGAGTGAGTCGATGACTTATGCCTCGGGGAATATATCGAAGCTGGAGTATGCGAAGTATCTGGCGGCGAGCCTGGCGTATCTGATTGTGGATCAGCGGGATTCGGTTGGGTTTGGCGTATTTGACGGGGAATTGCAGAGGTATGTGGAGCCGAAGGGGAATCAGAGTGTGTTGCGTACGATTTCGGATGAGATGGGCCGGGTGGAGCCTCAGCCGCGTACGAACATCGGGGGGATTGTTGAGGAGTTTGCAGCGCGGATGAAGCGTCGGGGGTTCGTGATGTTGTTTTCGGATATGTTTGATAATACGGAGGAGTTTATCGAGGGGATTAATCACCTTCGGTTTAAGGGACACAATGTGATTGTGTTTCATATTCTGGATCCTTATGAGTTGACGTTTCCACTGACGGGGATGTGGAAGTTTTTGGGGTTGGAGGGGGAAGGTGAATTGATTACGCAGCCGGCGCGTGTGCGTGCGAATTATCTGAAGGAACTGGAGTCTTTTGTCAACGGCATCAGGAACGCGTGCAACCGGGCGGAGGTGGATTATGTGCTGGTGGATACGAGTGATCCGATCGAGCATGTGTTGTCGCAGTATTTGTTGCAGCGGAGTGCATTGGCGAAGATTCAGTAAGACGGCGAACCTTATGGAAAGAGTGGACGGTCACATTGCCTGTCGCGGAGAGAGACGGGGGTTGGGGGTGTGGTTGCTGGTATTGGGCGTGGTGTTGGTGTGGGGAGTGGAAGAGGGGTATGGCGAGTTTACGTCGAAGAACCATGCGAAGTTGAAGGCGGCGCTGGAGGAGGATGTAAGGGCGGATCGGGATATCGATGGGGTGTTGAGTTATGAGGAATATAAGGTTTGGGTTGAAGGACGGCGGCATCACCGATGGGAGAAGGGTAAGTTTAAGGGGAAGGTGAGGGGGCGGATGTCGATGGTGTTGCCGACGGGTGAACTGTTGATTACGGACTTTGCGGATTCGAATATGCGTCATGATCTGGTACGGATGGGGTGGAAGGTTGAGGGGGAGGTGTTTGGGCATCATTTGTCGCAGACGACGCGGATGGTGAGGCGAAGGGTGGGGCGGTACAGCGGTCAGTATCTTTTGACGAGCCTGGTTTTGGGGGATGGGGGGATCGGGCGATTGTTGTCACCTGAGTTTGAGGTGGAGATGGGGTATGTGGAGTTTTTGTTAAGCGGCGGGAATGTGCCGGGGCGGGTCTGTGTAAATCTGTTGCATGAGGGGAAGGTGGTGCGTACTGCGACGGGGCAGAATGATGATCGGTTGGGGTATGTTGCGTTTGATGTGAAGGCCTTCAAAGGCAAGATGGTCCGGATTGAGATCGTGGATTCGAGTAGGGATGTGTGGGGGCATTTGAATGTGGATCGAATTGTGCAGACGGAGAAGGTGAGGGGGAAGCGGATTATTTCGGAGGGGCCGAAGGCGAGATCGTTGAGGCGCGGGTTTGTGGAGACGCTTGGGGGGCGGGTTGCGGGGGATATCAGGATTGGCGCAGGTGGGTTGGAGGTGGATGGGAAGGGTGTGAAACTGGAAGAGATGTTGCTGGCGGTGATTTATGGCGGGGAGAAGAAGCCGGGGAGTATTTTGCCGCACGAGATTCGGTTTGTGAATGGTGAGCGGTGGCGTGTGCGGTTTGTGGGATATAAGGATGGGAAGGTTGGAGTTGAGAGTGGATCGCTTGGGCGTCGGGAGATTCCGATGGGTCAGGTGGCGAGTCTGGAATTTAAGCCGGGGATCGAGAAGGTGGGTAAGGCAGGGATGATTTATCGCGAGGGTGGTGAGCCGATTGAGGGGAAACTGGTTTGGATTCGAGATCGGGATATTGCGGTGGATTGTGCGTTGGGTGTTGTGCCGTTGCCGCGGGCATCGGTGACGCGTTTTGTGGTGCAGGATGTGAAGGGGGTGTTAAGGGGGGGAGGGACGCGGCGTGTGGTGGATGAGGTGGGACTATTGGATGGGAGTGTTTTGAAGGGTGTGTTGAAAGAGGGAGGGAAGGGGCTTTCATTGCAGCATGGGACGCTTGGGGTGATTGGCTTGAGTTGGGAGTCGATCCGTTATGTGCGACGTGAATCGGGGGCGGTGGGTTGGTTAGACGGTTTGCGTGTATTGAAGCAGGAGTTGTCGGGTCCGGTTTCGCCGCCGCCGGGGCCTCGGGTGGTTCGGGATAAGGGTAAGCGTGCGTTGCGTGTGGTGCGGATGATGCCGGGGACGAAGTCGCGTTATGAGACGGGTGTGAAGTCGGGTCGGGCGGTGCTTCGGGGTCGTGTGGCGGCGGTGGAGGGGGCGCGGGCGAAGGTGGTGGTGAAGATTTTGACGGGTGGGAAGGCTGTGTGGTCGACGGAGATTGGTTTGGGGCGGGATGAGCGGGCATTTTCGGTTGCGTTGCCGAAAGGGGAGGGTTTTACGATTGAGCTAAGTTATGCGGGGGCGATTGCGTTTCCATCGGGGGTGGACTGGCTGGATGCGCATGTGTTGATGATGGATGGTAATGCATCGGATGAGTAGCGGTTAGATTTGATCAATGGAGCATCAATGGGCTCGTTAAATTCATTTGGTTTGTGGGGTAGCCTGGCGGCGGTCGGCGTTGCGGTTCCGGTGATTATTCACCTGTTGTATCGGAAGCAGCGAAAGCAGACACCGTGGGCGGCGATGGAGCTGTTGCGTCGAGCGCTGGTGGATCGATCGGGGCAGGTGAAGCTGGAAGATTTTCTGATTCTGTTTTTGCGGTGTCTGGCGTTGGTGTTGATTGCGCTGGCGTTGTTGCGACCTACGTTGACGGGGAGCGCGAACTCGTTGTTGGGTGAACAGCGTGTGGGGATGGTGGTGGGAATTGATGCCTCATTCAGCATGGGGCATGGATTGCATTCGCGGTTTGAGAAGGCGATTGCGCGAACGAAGGAGATTTTGGCGACGGCGAAGGATGGAGACCCGGTGAGTCTTGTGTTGATGAGCCAGAAGCCTGAGGTCTTATTGCGGTCGACGGGTTATGAGTCGAGTCGATTTTCGGGCGTGCTGGATGCCCAAGAGAAGCCGACGGCGTATGGGTTGACGCTGGAGCAGAATATTGAGGGGCTGGCGGAGTTGGTGGATGAGATGAAGACGCCGATCAAGGAGTGTTATCTTGTCACTGATGCGCAGGAGTCTGATTGGGGGGCGTTGTCGGATAAGGGTAAGCAGACGCTGGAAAGACTTACCAGAGATGCGAGTGTGTTTGTGGTTCCGGTGGATACGGATAGTGAGGCGAATGTGAGTCTGACGGCGTTGCGTTATTCATCGGGGGCGTTGCGGAAGGGGGAGGTGGCGCGTTTTACGGCGATGGTGAAGAACCAGGGACGGCAGAGTGTGGATGGGGGGAAGGTTGAGTTTCATTTGAATGATACGCTGGTGTCGCGTCAGGCGGTTGGGAAGCTGGATGCGGGCGAGTCGCGTGGTGTATCGTTTTTCGCATCGTTTGTTGAGGCGGGTGATGTGCGTATGAAGGCGATGTTGTCGAAGGATGATTTGGCAATTGATGATGCGCGGTATGCGGTGGCGCGTATTCGGGAGCAGGTGCGGGTTTTGTGTGTGGATGGGACGAAGGGGGGTGGGGAGACGGGTGAGCGACGGGGTGTTTATTATGCAGCGCGGGCATTGCGGTTGAAGCAGCGGGGTGAGAAAGCTCCGTTAAAGGTTGTACAAATTGAGACGGCGGGGTTGAGTGCGGAGCGGTTGAGTGATTTTGACATGATTGTGCTTGCGAATGTGGATGATGTTTCGCCGGAGATGGTGAAGCGGTTGCATACGTTTGTGAGTAAGGGTGGGGGTTTGATGTTTTTTGTGGGGGATCAGGTGAAGGCGGAGGATTACAACCAACGGTTTGGGTTTGATGCGAACGGATTGTTGCCGGGCAAGTTGGGGGAGGTTGCGGCGGCGGACGAGGAGAGTACGGGGTGGCCCCTGGTGGTGGGGCGAACGGGTCATCGTTTGGCGAGTGTAGTGGAGTTGGTGGAGCCCAAGCTGGTTGATTTGGCGCGGTTTAAGAAGGTGATGGGCGTGGAAGTGGGGGAAGGGAATGAGACGATTTTGAAGGTTGCGCATCAGGAGATGCCACTACTTGTGGAGAAGACGATTGGGCAGGGGAACGTATTGCTGTTTACGAGTACGGCGGATCGGACATGGGGAGATTTTGCGGTGCATCCGTTGTATACGATGTTGATCCAGCAGTCGGTGACGCAGTTGACGAGTAAGCCTGATGGGTGGCAGGTGGCGGTGGGTAGTAGTGTGAATGTGGCGACGCCTGGGCGGGTTGTGGGGAGTGAGGCGGCGGTGACGGACCCGGCTGGAGAGAAGAGGATGGTTACGGTGGCGGAGGTGAATGGCCAGACGGTGTGTCCGGTGGAGATGAGCCGGGTTGGTGTTTATTCGGTTGCGGAGGCGGGTGAGGCGCCGGGGGCGTCGATGGCGTCGAATGTGGATGCGCGGGAGTCGAATGTGCAGGTGGTGGATGGTGGGGCGGTTGAGAGTAAGGTGAAGGAGCTGGGTGTTAAGGTTGTGACGGGCGGGGGTTCGATGGCTTCGATGATTGAGGAGAGTCGTCGGGGGTATGAGTTGACGACGTTTTTGCTGGTGATGGGGATTTTGGTGTTTTTATTGCAGAGTGTGTTGGCGAGGTATTTTACGAATCGTCAGACGCGAGGTCAGAGCGACCTTGGTGAATCGTTGCAGATGGCGCGCGTGGCGGCGGCGCGACGTGCGTAAGGAATTAAGAGTATGATCAAGGCGTTGCTTGGAATTGATTCGTCTCAGGACATTGTGGGGTTGGATGTGTATTTCCGCAGCGGGTGGTTTCTGGGATTGGTGTTGGTGGCGGTAGGGGTGGGGTTTGGGATTTATCTGTATCGTTCGGAGCGGGACTTGCCGGGACGTTGGCGTAATTGGCTGGCGGTGTTTCAGATTGCGGCGTTGCTGTTGCTGATCGTGATGGTGTTGCGACCGGTGGCGGAGTATAAGCTGGCAAAGCAGCAGCGGGCGGCAATTCTGGTGTTGCTGGATACCTCTGAGAGTATGGGGACAGAGGATCGGCGTCAGAGTGATCAAGATCTGGAGGAGGTTGCGGCGGTGATGGGTATTGAGAAGGGGAAGGTTAAGCCTGTGAGCAGGGGGGCGTTGGCGAAGGCGGCGTTGGAGCATCCGAAGTTTAAGATGGTGGAGAAGCTGGAGGAGCAGTTTGATGTGAGGTTCTTTACGTTTGATGACCAGTTGCGTCCGCAGGGGGACGTGGAGCGAAGTGAAGGGGACGGGCAGGGCGGTGTGCAGCGTGTGACGTATCGTTGGCTGGACGGGCAGGAGTCGAAGGGGATGACATCGCAGGTGGGGTCGGCGATTGACGGGGCGGTGGGTCGGTATGCGGGTCAGCCGATTGCGGGTGTGGTTGTGTTGAGCGACTTTACGTGGATCAAGGGTAAGGATCCGGTGATGGTGACGCGTGAGTTGAAGGGTGAGCAAATTCCGGTGTATCCGGTGGTGATTGGTATGTCAGCGCCTCCTGATATTCGTGTGCGAAAGGTGCTTGGTCCGAAAGTTGTATTCAAGGATGACAAGATTCCGCTTCGGGTTCAGATTGATTCGAAGGGGTTTGAGGGTCGGACGGCTGATCTGGTGATGTATGTGGACGGGGATGAATCGGGGGCGGCTCGAAAGCAGATTACGTTGACGGGTGATGTTCAGTTTGAACAGTTTATGTTTGCGCCCACGAAGGATTCGGGGAATATTCAACTGAAGTTTGCGATTGACGGCATGAACGGTGAGGCGACGGAGGCGAATAATAGTGCGCCGCATAAGGTGCGGGTGTTGGATGAGAAGATCAAGGTGCTGTATATCGAGGGGATGCCTCGGTGGGAGTATCGTTATCTGCGTTGGGTGTTGTTGCGGGATAAGCGGCTGGACGTGACGTTTTTGATGACGCAGGGTGATCCGGAATTGGCGAGGACTTCGAGCCAGCATTTGGGTAAGTTTCCGGATGACGTGAAGAGTACGTTTAAGTATGACCTGATTATTCTGGGGGATGTACACTATAACTACTTCAAGGCGTCGCAGAGGAAGTTGATTGATGACCATGTGAGGAAGAGTGGTGGGTCGCTGTTGATGGTGGCCGGGCCGATGGCGGCGCCGACGTCTTATCGAGGCAAGGAGTTAGAGAAGTTGCTGCCGGAGAATGTCGGGAGGGGGGGATGGCAGGGGGTTAGCGGGCAGGCGCATCCGGTGGTGACGCCTGAGGGTCGGGACAGCCAGGTGACGGCATTGGCGGATACGGAGGAATTGACGGATCGTATCTGGTCGCGTGTTCGGCCTATGTATCGGTTGCCGCCATTGAATGGCGCGAAGCCAGGGGCGACGGTGTTGTTAAGTTTGCCATCGGAGACGCCTGAGGTTCGGGGGTATCCACTGGTGGCGTGGCAACCTGTGGGGAGTGGTAAGACGATGTTTGTGGGGACGGAGGATTTGTGGCGCATGCGGTTGGAGGTTGGGAATCGTTATCATGCGCGGTTCTGGGGGCAGACAATTCAGTTTTTGACGTTGGCTCGATTGCTGGGTGAGAACAAGCAGATTGGGTTGCAGACGGATAAGGAGGCTTATAACTCGGGCGATCAGGTTAAGTTGTTTGCCAATGTGATGACGGAGGAGTTTGAGCCTGTTGAGCAGGAGAGTTTTCAGGTTGTGATTGAGAAGGTGGGTGAAGCGGACTCGGAGGTTGATGTGGAGTTGACGAAGATTCCGCAATCGCCGGGACTGTATTCGGGTGTTCAACTAGCGGGTGCACCGGGGCAGTATCGTTTGAAAGTGGGGGGTGGTGATTCGTCTCTTGCGAATGTGATTGAGTTTGACGTGGTGAGCGTTCCATTGGAGAAGCGGGAGACTGGTGCGAGTTGGGATGTGGCGGAGCAGATTGCGCAGGTGAACGGCGGGAAGGCGTTGCGATTGACGGGTATGGAAGGGTTGCCTGATTCGTTTAAGGATCACAAGCCATTGACGGCTCAGGTGAAGATGGAGCGGGAGTTATGGGATGTGCCGTGGATCTTTATTTTGCTTGTGATTGTGACGGGTTTGGAGTGGTATTTCCGTCGTCGGCACAACCTGGTTTGAATTGGCAGGCATGTAAGATACCTTGAGTGAGATTTCTGGAATGTCAGACGAACAAGTTCAATCGATCGATGAGAAGTTGCGACAAGCGTGGCGTCAGGAGCAGAAGTATTATCATGTGCGCGGGGCGTCGCGATTTATCATCTGGCTGGTTGCGTTGCTGCTGGTGGATTTTCTGATTGACTGGGGGATTGTGTTTCGTGCGAGGCTTGGTGTGCAGACGGGGACGCTGTTGCTGATTGTTAATGTGGTGGTTTTGGGGTGGGTGTTGTGGCATGAGTGGTTGCGTCATTTGCGGGCGTTTGATGCGGTGCTGGTGTCGCTGGATGTGGAGGCGAAGCATCCTGAGTTGAGGTCTCTGCTGGTTTCGTATTCACAGATTCAGAGGGATGCGCCGAACCAGGCTGATGTCTCGACGGAATTGATCGATGCGATGCGCGACCAGGCGGTCATACAGTCAAAACCGTTGGATTTTCGTGAGGTGATTGATTTTGGGCAGTTGAAGAAACTGTTGATCGTGACGGGGTGCATTCTACTGTTTTTTGTGGGTTTGAGTGTTAACTGGGGTGCGCATTTTGGTGTGTTGTTGCAGCGGTTGGTGGGGTCGGGGCAGGGGTATCCGACGCAGACGACGATTGAGCGGGTTGCGGGTGATTTGACGGTGAAGGCGGGGGATGGGGTTACGATTCTGGCAAAGGTTTCGGGAATTACGCCGGATGAGGGTCGGGTTTATCTTAAGGCGGCGGAGGGTGCGGGTGG
>JANQQT010000231.1 GCA_028284925.1 Phycisphaeraceae bacterium
CACCCGCCATCAACAACCCCCCGTCCGCCGTAAACCCTAACGAACGCACGCCAATCGCCGCTCTGCCCATCCCCATCGCAGCCTCTTCCAATGCTTTCGCCAGCTTCGCTACCTCTCCGATCGCCGCCTGTTCAGCCTTCTTGGCCGTCTCCACTGCTGCCGCCGCTCGAGCAACACTCGCCTCCGCTCGTACCACCCGCTGTTTCGCCGCCGCCACACTCGCCTCAGCCTGCTGCTTCTGAGCATTCGCGTTATCAAAATTCTTCTGAGACGTCGCCAGCTTCTTCTTCGCCCCACCCAACCCTCGTTTTGAGTCCGAAACCAGCTTCTTTGCAGCCACCTCCGCTTTCTTCAACGTATCCACCTTCATCTTCGCCGCCGTCGCTTTATCCTTAGCGGCTTTTCGCACACCATCTGCCTTCGCAATCTCCGCACCAGCCGTCTTCTTAACACCCTCCAACGCCTTTCTCGCCTTTTCAATTTCCGCCGGCTTCTTACCGGTCTCCGCCTTCTTCAACGCAGCCCCCGCCTCCTTCACCAACCCGTCCTGCACGCCCTTTACCTTGTTGTACGCAGCATCCGCGTTCTTCTGCCCGGTCGCCGCTGCGCTTAACTCAGCCGTTGCCGCCTTCAACCCCTCCACCGCCTTCTTCACATCAGCTTCACCCTTAACGATCTTCGCATTCAGATCATTCAGCGCCTTCTTTGTCGCCGCATGACTCACCTTCATCTTCTCAAACGCCGCCGTCTTATCCTTCACCGTCTTCTCAGCCGCAGTAACCGTGGACTTGACCTTCTTCACACTCCCCAGCTCCGCCTTATGAGCCTTATCCTTCGCCCCAATCAAACCCTTGTAATACCCCAGATCCCCCTTCGCAAAATCATGCTTCGCCTTAATTGCGGCATGCCTTCCCTTCGCCTCCCCATCCGTCCCGAATTCGGCAACCTGCTTGAAATTCTCATCCCACAACTTCACCTTGGTCCCTACCGCCGTCGCAAATCGCTTTCCATCCCCACGCACCGCCAACGCCACAGCATTCCCACCCGTCCCAATCGCCTTCAATTGCTTACCACCCGCAGTATCCCACAACCTCATCTGCCCATCTTCACTCACACTGGCTAACCGTTTCCCATCACTCCCCACCGCGACCAATCCGTTAATTTTCCCACCCGTCCCCTTCATCGCCTTACCTGATTTCAACTCACCCTTCCCATCCGTTCCCACCGCCCAGCTATAAATCACCTTATCCTCACCCGCCGCCGCCAACACACTCTCACCCGCCCACGCCACAGCCGTCAACCCCACACCCGCCTCAAACTTCCGCTCAACCTTCCCATCCCCACTCCCCGCAATGACCACCGCTTTATTCGCCCCAACCACCGCCATCCTCTTCCCGCTTGGCGAATACGCAATTCCCCTCACCTCACCACCAATCCCTCCAACCTTACCTACAACCTTCTCACGCCCCGCATCCACCAAGACAACCTCCTGCCCCTGCGCAACACCAACCCATTTCCCATTACCACCCATCCCCACCACCTTCCCCTTCCTGACTCTCACATCAAACGTCTTCCCTGTAAATCCTTTCTTCCACAACTTGATCACCCGATACCCACCCGTCGCCAACCACGCCCCATCATGACTAAACGCCATCGACTGCACCGCATCCAGATGCGCAAGCCCGCTCTTCACTTTCGCCAATCCCCCATCACTCGGCCGATCCACCAACACACCACTCCCAACACCATAAATATAAATCTCACCCGCTCTCCCCGCCGCAACATACTTCCCATCATCCGTCATCGCCATCGCGTAAATCGACTTCCAAACCGCCGGAGGCTTCCCAAACTTCGGCGCCTCCAACACACGCTTCTCCGCCCCCTTCGCCCCCTCATCAATCCACTTCTTAATCAACCCCAGTTCCTTCGGCGTCAACGCCTTCGCCCCCACCTTATTTTTACGCGGCGGCATATAAGGCTTCTCATGCTTCGCCGACACCCGCAACAGCAAACTCTTCAACCCATCACCCACCACAATCGCAGGCCCGGTCTCACCACCCTCCAACATCGCCTTCCGCGTTTCCAACACCAGGTCCGCATCTGGCTCCTTACCATGATGACACGCCAGGCAATTCGCCTTCAAAATCGGCAAAATGTCAATATTAAAATCCACCGCCCGATCCAGCTTCACCGCCTCAATCTTGATCGGCCCCTTCTTCGGTTTCTTAACCTTCGTCACCGCCGGCTCAACCGCGCGCACAACACCCTCATCCCCCACGACACCCGCTGCCCCACCAACACCAACCACCACCACAACCGCCAAAACAACCATCCCCAACCCAGCCCACAACCATCGTCCAAAATTCACCATCACAATCGCTCCTTGTCACGACATAACCCCCACCTCACACCCATTATACCCAAAACCATACATACACGTACCATTTTCTCGGCATTAGACATACACCGTTTCATGTGTCTGCAATCGTTAATCAGTCCCCGATTTCTCCTTCTCAATCGGAAAACCAATGTCATCTCAGACGTATTAATAATTAACTCTCGACCCGACTCCGAAAACCCAATGGATTGCACAGCATCATTCAATTGCTTTTCCTTTTTTCCGTCCAGACCACTTGTTCCCCAGCGCTATCTTCGGTTAAACCATTCACAACCACACGCCCATCACTCGAAGCCCACCGTACGCGCGTTCTATCCCCCAGACACAACACCTACCAAAATCGCGCCCCACACAATTCGCCTCTTCATCCCGAACCTCCGATTATGCTCAAAACCATCACCATGATTTGCTCCTGTGTACCAAGCGAACGATATCAGGATAGAGTTGATCTCCCTACAATGCCCCATGTGGTCTTACCCATTCAAATCCGACAACCCCATTCTCCTGCAACTTCTCCTCTTCACCGCCATCGCCTGCCTCATTTCCGCTGTCATCATCCGCATCTCCACACGATCTTTCGCTAACAGCAAACCTGCCCTAGCCAATTGCCCTGCTCCAAAATCCTCCCTCAACAACCTCTCCACATTCCTCACCATCATCCTCTCACTTTTCGCCCTTCTCCTCCGCCTATACCCGCGTCCCATTACCTCCCCTAAAAATCCCCCTTCACCCAATTCCCCTAACTCACCTCTCCTCCATCACCGATCTAAGATAAATCGGTGAATCCCATGACCAACCCCCACTCCCATCTCCCAAGTCCCTCCCACCAACTCCCCCCCGACACTCTCCCCTCCCTAATCGCATTTCGTCGTGACCTTCACCAACACCCCGAACTCGCATTCAACGAAACACGCACCGCCCAAAAGATTTCCGAATACCTCACTTCACTCAACATTCCTCACAAAACCAATATCGCCCAGACCGGCATTATCGCCGACATCCCCGGCTCAAACCCAAACCTCCCTGCCATCGCCCTCCGCGCCGACATCGACGCACTCCCCATCCACGAACAAACCAATCTCCCCTTTGCCTCCCAAACCTCCAACGTCATGCACGCCTGCGGCCACGATGGCCACACCACCATCCTCCTCGCTGCCGCAACCATCCTCACCAACCAGCCACCCCTCCCCACACCCGTCCGCCTCATCTTCCAACCCGCCGAGGAAATAGCCGCCGGCGCAAAAGCAATGATCGAACAGAACGCCCTCGACCACGTCGCCCTCATCTTCGGTGGCCACCTCGACCGCCTATACCCCGCAGGACAAATCATCATCAACGATGGCCCCGTCAACGCCTCCTCAGACACATTCAAAATCAATATCACCGGCAAAGGCGGTCACGCCGCCCGACCCCACGAAGCCGTCGACGCCGTCATCATCGGCGCATCACTCGTCACCGCCATCCAGTCCATCATCTCAAGAAAACTCGACCCCACGCACCCCGCCGTCATCACCGTCGGCCGATTCGACGCCGGAACAAAACACAACATCATCGCAGAATCCGCAAATCTCGCAGGCTCCATCCGAACCCTTAACCCCAAAATCCAATCCACCATCCACATCGCTCTCCAACAAATCTGTGACGCCCACGCCAATCTCCATAACGCCCAAATATCCCTTGACATCGAGCACGGCTCCCCCGCCCTCATCAACGACCCACAACTCACCTTTCTCGCGCGCAACGCCGCTGCACGAACCGTCGGCCCGGAAAACGTCAAACCCATGGCCAACATCAACATGGGCGCCGAAGACTTCGCCTACTACCTCCAACACATCCCCGGCTGCTACGTCCGCATCGGCGCCGCCTTCCCTGACCGCGACAACCCCCCGGCCCATTCCCCAACCTTCAACATCAACGAAGACGCCATTCCCATCGCCGCCTCCTACTACGCAACCCTCACCTCCCTCGCCTCCCAAAATATCGCCGCCGAAAACTAACTCCGTTTCAACGCATACCCTCACTCCACACTGGACATTCTCCCTCTCCATCCATTACGATCATCTCCTTACCCCATCTCTCCCGGAGATGCAAAGATGCGCCCTACCACCTACTTCGTCATCACATTCCTCACCTTAACTTCACTCCTCCTCAGTCAAACCACCATTCACGCAGTCCCTGTAAACCTCATATCCCACAACTCAACCTCCGGCGTAACAGCCAATACCACCGAAAAAACCCTCACCCTTACCTGGCAATCTCCCAAGGGCCAAACCGCCCTCATCCTCAACACCACGCCCAACACCCATCTCATCAAGGCTATCACCATTACCCCCAAAAACGTACAACCCGCCACCGTCCTTCGCAACGCCACACCCATCACCGTCCTCACCGTCGGCCAACGCGACCTCAAAAAGAGAAACGGCTGGACCATCTTCTTCGATCGCACCAGCCACAAACCCTCAACCACCAAACCCCTTACACTCAACCTCAAATCCATCACTGTCAAATCAATCGGCAATCGCTGCCTCGTCGACGTCGACACCCTCAATGGCAACAACTTCACCGGCAAACTCCGCTTCACCCTCTACGCCGGCTGCGACCTCATCCACATCCAGGCCATCGTCTCCACAAAACAAAACGCCCGCGCCATCCTCTACCATGCAGGCCTTACCACAAATCTCACCGATAAGTCCATCACCTACATAGGACTCGATGACCAATTCCACTCAACACCCGCGTCTACCAACCCCGCCAAATCCGCCAAAGTTCGCTTCCGCACCATCGCCCTCAAAACCAAATTCGGCGCCATCGCCATCTTCCCGCCACCTCACCGATTCTTCTATCCTCTCGATGAAGCCTACAACCTCGCATTCACATGGCACGGCTCAAAGTTCATGAAACAGATTCCAACCTTTGCTCTCGGCATCCGACAACACCTCCAGGGCGATCGCCGATGGGTGCCCTGGTTCAACGCACCACCCAACACCCAACAACAACTCGGCCTATTCCTCCTCCCCTCAACCAAACCCATCGCCGATCTCTTCCAACGCGTCAAAGCATACACCCACAACGACACCTTCCCCCCAATCCCCGGCCACACCACCTTCTCCAGCCACTACCACATCGAACACGTCACCAAAGTCCTCGACCACCGCGCCAAATCCAATTCCCCCAACCTCCCCGCACACCTCACCAATCCCCAATTCATCAATGTCTTCAAAAAAGCAGGCGTACGGATCGTCCACCTCGCCGAATTCCACAACCACCTAGGCCGCGTCCGCCGCAACCCCGACAAAACCTTCCCCCTCCTCAAAACCCTCCACGATGAATGCGCCCGTCTCTCCGACAAAGACCTTCTCCTCCTCCCCGGCGAAGAACCCAACGTACACCTCGGCGGTCACTGGATCAGCTTCTTCCCGAAACCCGTTATGTGGTCACTTGGCCGACCCAAAAACAAACCCTTCACCGAAATCCACCCCAAATATGGCCGCGTCTACCACGTCGGCTCCTCCGCCGATGTCCTCAAACTCTTCCAACGTGAAAAAGGACTCATGTGGGCCGCACACCCGCGCATCAAAGGCTCAACCAGCTACCCCGACCGCTACCGCAACAAACCCTTCTTCAAATCCGATCGCTACCTCGGCGGCGCATGGAAAGCCATGCCCGCAGACCTCTCCAAACCACGCCTCGGCTGGCGCGTCCTCAATCTCCTCAACGACACCTCCAACTGGAATGCCAGAAAATACATCCTCGGCGAAGTCGATATCTTCAAAGTCGACAACACCACAGAGTTCTACGCACACGTCAACATCAACTACCTCCGCCTCTCCAAAATCCCCCGATACAAAGATGGCTGGGCACTCGTCCTCCATGCCCTCCGAGCCGGCGCATTCTTCATCTCCACCGGCGAAGTCCTCCTCCCTCAATTCACCGTCGGCCAAAAACAATCCGGCCAAACCCTGAAACTTAACCCTACAGGCCAAACCACACTCGAAGCGAAACTCACATGGACCTTCCCAATGGCCTTCGCCGAAATCATCACCGGCGATGGCCAAAAAACCTATCGCCAGCGAATCCCCCTCACCAACACCACCGCCTTCCGCAGCAAAACCATCAAAATCCCCCTCAAACTCAAAGGTAAAAAATGGATTCGCCTCGAAGCATGGGACATCGCCGCCAACGGCGTCATCTCACAACCCATCTGGCTCGAATAATCCCGCCACCCCCAACCCAACCTCCACT
>JANQQT010000294.1 GCA_028284925.1 Phycisphaeraceae bacterium
CCGCGTCATTGCCAAGCCGCCGCTCGTGTCGTGCCGCGCGCGCAATCTGGTTGGCGGCATCCTTAACATCCTGACCGACCTGATTCTGCTGATCGGCGGCCTGAGCGAGCGCGTTTGAATCAGGTCTGGCCGCATCGGCGGCCCTCTGGAGCTCGCGAGCGATGTCATCCGCCCTCTGCGCCAACTGGGCAGATCGATTGGCGGCGGCCCGAGCCTGCTGAGAGGCTTGTCGAGCCTGCCCGCTTGCATTTCGAGCCTGATTGGGATCGAGGTTCGCACGCTGTGCTGCCGCCTTCGCGTTCCGATTGGCCTGCTGTGAAGATTGCTTGGCAGCCTGCGACTGCTGATTAGCCGAAGCGGCCTGCTGAGCAGCTTGATTCGCCGCCTCTTGAGCCGCAGCAGCATCCTTCCGAGCATCTTGAGCAGCCTGCCGAGCATTCTCAGCCGCAACTTTGGCTTGCTCGGCGACCGCCCTGTCACGGGCAGCAGCAATGCGAGCCTGTTCATCGCCGGGGTTACCATCGGCAGCTTTTTGGGATGCCGCAGCGTCGGCCTGAGCCTGGACCAACGCCTTGGTAGATTGGGTCGATTTGTCCTGCGCGGCCTGAGCTTTCTGATCCGCGGCAGCAGCATCGTTGGCTTTGGCAATGGCCTGATTATTGGCCTGGTCCGCAACCTTCTGCGCTTCAGCCGCCTTGGCATCGGCTTGTTGCGCGGATTGCTTTGCGACCGCCGCCTGGGCACTGGCTCGCGCTTTGTCCGCCGTGTTATCTGCAACCTGTTTTGCAGCGGCGGCGGCATTATTCAATTGTTTAGCTGCATCCTTCAGAGACTTGGCGATCTCTTCGGCCTGAGCAGCCGTCTTTCGAGCAGTCTTGGCGTCATTGGCGACCCGGTTCGCCGTGCTCGCAGCATCGCGCAAATCCTGTTGAGCATTACGCACAGGAGACTGCGCTTCTGGCGCATTGGCCCGCGAAGCATGCTGCTCAGCACGATTCGCCTGCTGATTCGCAATATTCCCCGCCTCGCGACCAATCTGCCTTAACTGGTTGGCAATGCTTCGCTTCCGGTTCTTCAGATTCTGATCTGCATCTTCCAGTTTTCCCGCAATTCGGTTCTCAACATCGGCCGCTTTGTTCAACTGGTTCCTCGCCTGCTGAATACCATCCTTGGCAATATTGGACAACTCCTTACGCATAGCTCGATTCTGATCGAGTTCTTTCTCAAGCGCCGTGAGTAATTCCTTCGGAGACTTCTTGGCAAGATCCGCTAGACGTTTGGCCTTCTCGTACTCAGTGTCAAGGGCTTTTCCTATACCGAGTTTCTTCTCCATATCGCGCAACGCCTGACGCGAAGCATCGGCATTCTTGCCGCCGTTAAGCTTGTCATAGTGGTCCGCAATCTTGTCCAGATTCGCAGCCAACTGCTTCTGATGGTCAGCGGCTAGGTTGAGATTGCTGGCCTGATCATTGGTGTTGTCGGCACGGACGGCATTCCTGACAGCATCATCGGCCTTCTTGGATGGTTCGCGGATCATCGCAATCGAGTCATCCGCATCGCGCGCACGTTCACGCCCCTTCTGCGTCAGCACATCCTGCTTATTGGCGTCTTGGCGAAGGGCGTCCATAACATCCGCAAGGCGCTTACCCAATCGTTCTTGTGTCCGCTTGATCACTTGGGCGGATTTCCGCGTCTCGTTTGGATCTCGCTTCTCATCTTTGGCAGCGACCGCCTGATCACGGGATTTCTTTTCGAGTTTTCGTACTTCCTTAGCGATGTCACGCATCATTTGCGGAAGGGTTGGCGCGATACCTTTGATTGCGATGCGTGCTTTGGCGAGTTCCGGTTCAACGAGTTTAAGAATGGCGTGAAGCTCATTACGAAGGGCGGCCAGATCACCAGGAAGTGGCTTCGCCTGATCCGTCCGATGACCGCGTCGATCAAACTCCGAACGGAGACGCTGAGTATAAGAATGATGATGGACCGCCCGCAATCGCGTATGGGCCTCCCGTGCCAATCCCGCCTGATCAAAGCGTTGGGCGACTGGCGCAAGGCGGCTCGTAATGAAGTGAAACTGTTGCCCGTGTACCGTCAGAGCGGAAGGTTTGGCAACAGACCACTTCTCCAGATTGATCAGTTCATCATTGGTGTTAATCAGCTCGACCAAAAGGGCCCCTGCTTCCAGTTTGCGATACTCCGTGGCAAGGTTCGCCACACCGTCAGCGGGTTTGAGCGCATCACCACCGGTTGACAGTTTGAGCATAAACGCGCCGTGAAGGGCGGTAAGTGACCGGGACGCAAGGCCGGTGTCGGCGGCGAACTGGGCGTTTGAATCAGGTCGGGCTTCCACAATACGAGCACGCGATTTGAGACGTTGGATCGAAGTAGGCCACGTATGAAGATTCAGGTGATCAAGGCTCTGACGATATCGCGTCTGTTCGATATCGTTGGCATTTTCGATGGTCGTCGCACGACGCGCAACATTCCGGGCCTTGGAAGCGAGATCCGGTAGAAGAGCATGTGTGGGCTTAACCTGATCGTTCAGGTGCTTACGCCGTTCTCGCGCGTGGCGCCCATGATCACGATAAAGACTCCGTAGTTCGCGCCGAACACTCTTTGCGGCATGGTTGAGTCGTCTCGCGGCAATGGCAAGACGACCGTCAAGGACACGATCCTCAAGAAGCTTGCCAATCGCCTCGCGCGGAGCAATTAGTTGTCTGGCAATATGTCGAATGTGGTCGTTGTGGTTTTCGTAATTGACCTGCCCTGATGCCAGAAGTTCCTCTACGAATTTGGTTTGATTGACTACAACCGCGTGACGACGGGAAAAACGTTGCCACGCCGACGGGGCGGCATCTTTGTCAACATTGCGGGCGTCATCCATTTGCCGTAGGACGAGCAGCAAATCGTCGACCGACGCACCAAGAGCGGAGGTGGATACAAACTTGGAAAAGGCATGCCTGACCTGACCAGTCAAGGTTTGTGATGCATGGAAAGCGCCAAGTACATCATGAAGGTGCTTTCGTCTCTGTGCAGATTCAGTGGTATCGCGTGCAGCGGCAAGAGCAACGGTGGGTCTGGCCATCCACTCGTTCTGAATCTCGGTGGCGGCACGTGTGGCGAGTGCCATATCGTGAGCGTCAACGCCGGCACGTCCCTTCTTGAGAAGGGACTCAACCGTAGCACTAAGGCGACCCGCATCATTCTTGACGTTGTTCAAATAGCCTGAAAGGTTTGCAAAATACAGACGCACCTGTGTGGGATCGACGTCATCCCTGACAAGTTCGGCAACGGCGGTCTCGGCGGATTTTCGGTTTTCCTGAACGGTTTTTTCGAGATCGATGAGTGCGGCAAGAATGGTTCGTTTGGCATCCAATGCGGCATGGCGATTAGTGTCGAAGCCGCGAGAGGAAATCGCCACGGCAACCTGTCTTGATTCAGCGCGTTGGCCCTTTCGATCGATCGCCACGAGACGGGTGATAACGCGATCACCACCTTTGAGCTTGAGTTTAAAAAGATCCCAGTTGGTAGATAGTGTAATTTCGCGTTTGGCGGGGTCTTTGACGAGGGGCAGGCCCTGCCAGCCGCCTTGGTTGATCTTGACCTGCTGTTCGACGCGCGCAAGAGGCATGTCATCGGCCGCTTCAGCCTGCATCCCAACAATCTCATCGGGCGGTAGGTTAAGCGTGTTCTTGGGTTGAATAAGTCTGACGCTCGGCATCTGGTCGCGCCGGGCAATGAGATCATAACGTCGGTTCTTTCGACTTTCGAACTGGGTTTGTTGGGCAACAAGTGAAAGGTGATAAGTTCCGGAAGCGATAACGGGAACCTTCGCCGAAAGCGTCTGGGCGTCGGATTGCGTCATCGCCACGCTCAAGGCAGGCGCCTCGCGATCGCCGAGTCGCAAGGCATCGGCAATCTGAAGAATAACCTTAACGTCGTATGCAAGGAGTGTAGGATGTACCTTTTCAAGCGTCTTATAGATTGAGGTGGGGTCCGCAATCGCCTTGGCTGGCCCTTCGCGTTTGGCCAGATCAAGAATCGATTGGATCTGTTTTTCGGTTGGCCGAAGCTCCAGGCCTTTGGCAAATCGGATGACCGCATCGCTTGAATAAGCAAGTGGAGAAATGACTTTCAGACCGCGTGCGACGGAGACTGTAGAACGAATTTCACGAACGATCTGGGCTAGATTACGCTCAGCACGAAATGCCTTAAGCACCTTCAGTTGCCTCTCGCTAATCCTGGACGACTTGCTTCGCGCGATTTCAATGATGGTCCGGACATACTCCGCGGGCATCGCGGAATCTTGAGAAGCCAGAAACCGGACGACGGAATCAGAACGACTTCGGGCCGACACATCGAGGATCAGGTTTCCCGATTGAACCGGTTGATCCGTCTTGATTACAAGTTGAACCGTCGTCTGCTCGACCGCTTCGAGGTTACCCTCATCGCTGGTGACGGTTCGAGCATCCAGGCGGGTATAGGCTGGGTAGTTGTAGGTAATCTCAAACTCTTTGGCCGAAGGTCTTGCGCGAGCAAGTAGCGGATACCGCGCGGTGACGGCATCACCCGCCTTGATACGGTATTCGACATCACCTTCGATAGGCACGTCAGTTGAAAAGGACCGCGAACCGGATTTGGTAAGCGGGACACGTTTGCTTCCTTCCTTTTCGCTATGGATTTCAACATAGGCCTTTTCGACACCTTCCTGGGAAACTTCGATGTCAAAATGGACCAATTCGCCGAGCGGCGTGTAGACGGTATCGCGTGAAGGACTGTTGATAATAACATCGACGCTGGACACTCTTGCCAGATTCGCGCCCGGGAGCATGGCTCGCGTAAGCAATTGTTGGAAGGGAAGACCGGGAATGGCGACCAGGATGATGCAAAGAGCCAGAATACCCGCCGTTCCCCGCAGCCACCAGATCAGCAGCCGCCAGGGAAGCGCAGCCTCAACATTCATATCCTTCATCCGTTCGGCAACATCCCGTTGAAGGAGCGACCGGAAGATTTCCGAATCATACCGGGCATCCGATCCATCCACCGCCAACTCCACTGCCGAAAGCAGGTCCTCCCTCAACCCGGGCTGAACCTTCTCAATGAGGCGGGCTAGCTCAGTCTCACTGGGGATATGCGCGATCAACCGCACACAGGTGTACCAGACGACGGCCACAACGGTCGCGTAGCCGATACCACTAAGGATCCAGCGCACTTGGTCGGGAAGTACAATCAGAAAGTCGGCAAGCGCGATAGCCGTCATGACGACGAGCCAACTGACCACAAGCGCGCAGATACCTCTGAGTACGATCAGCCGTTTGCGTCGGGCACTGAATGCATTTAGCTTGCTAACGGTGTCTGGATGTAACTCGACATTCATGGTGCCGCTCCTATAACATGCCCGCTCGTTTGCGTAACAGCCACTCAATTGTCAACAGAATGATAACCGGAACAAACCACCAGTAACTCTGCCAAAGCAAAGTTTCGGCTTCAATAATCCGACCGCGGGACAGCGGCCTGAGAATATCGGCAAGCTGGCCCGCCTGTTCCTCTCTTAAGTATTGCCCGCCCGAGGTCGTTGCCATATTCCTCAAAAGCGCCTCGTTACAATCCAGTCGCGCCATCTCACCGGCGGAAGCGGCAATCACCGAAAACTGGGTCACGGCCTTCATTTCGTCTTCATCCAAACCGGTTACACCCACGGAAACTTCATAATCGCCTTCGGGAAGTTCCGGACTCTGACCAAAGTAAAGTCCACCGGAGCCTTCGGCAGACTGCAACTCCACCATTGAAGGTTCTGTGTCTGTGCCCTTCTTCCTGATTAACGCATGAACCGTGGCGTCTTCCAGCGGGTCTCCATCAGCATCCCGAACGCGAACACGAATTTGGGCACGTTTGCCTTGCATATACGTCGGCTTGCCCGCATCCAAAGACACATATTTATCCGACGCCGAAAAGGGGTCTTCCTTGATCCACGCCGCAACCTGCCCCCAATATCTCGCGTGATAACGGTCAGCAACCTCGTATCGCCAACGCCATGATTCATCGTGACCGGAAAAAAGAACTTTGCCCGCACCGAAACTGCGATAAACCAGTACAGGAACTCGCTGATCATCGACAATCGCTTCGAGAAAAACCTGCGACCCGGGCAATTGGCGGACGGGTGACACCCGTCTTGGCGTAGGCAGTGCATGCCATAATCTCAAATTGGCGTTTTCCGCCCCGGCAAGAAACTGAAACTCACTTCTTTCCTGACCTGCGGACGTTAATTGAAGACGTTGCGGAAGGCTCGTATCAACATCGTCCAACCATTCAACAGGCAACATGGAAGCAAGTGGCGTGTCGTGATAATGACGCAAGTGACGACGACGACCATCAAGAAAGATGATGCCGCCTCCACGCTTGCCGACAAAGTCCTCCATCCAGTTCAGTTCTTCATCACGAAGAATGCCGCGAGCAACTTCCCCAAAGATGATCAGGTCATACTGAAACAGCCCCTTCTTATCCACCGGAAATCGGTCGGCCCCGGACCCGCGACGAAGTGCCTGGCTATCGGAAGCAGGACCGGCAAACACCGTATCCACCTTCCAACGACGATCACGGTCCAGAAGATTTCGGATATAGCGACTCTCCCACCTCGGACGCCCGTCAACCAGAAGAACCCGGTAAGTGCGTCGATCTGCCCTGAAGTCCAGCCGCGTTTCGTTGTTATCCTTTCGCATCTCACCGTCGAGCGGAACAACCTTGACGCGCATGGATAACGGGAGACTGTTAATGGTGACCTCACTATGGGCGCGCGCCATATATTGTTCGAGGATTTTCTTTACAGAAAAATCGAATTTGACACGTCGATCCACATTCAGGTTCTGCGTAATCAGGTTCTTCTCCCATACAACCTTGTCACCATCCTCAATACGAACGGTAAACGCCTTCCCCGCGGGCATGTGATCCTTCAACAAGATCGTCCCTCGCATTCGATCCTCATGAAAGACAGATTCCGGCGAATCCACCACGCCAATAACCGCAAGATCATGTGGCGGATGGTTGGCGCCAAAACCAACACTGATGATCGGTATCTGCCCCTGATGAAGCAGCCGCGCGACACGATCCGTAGAGATTCTCGAGTGATTGTCATGACCATCTGACATCAACACGATCGCGGTCCGTTGACGTTCCGGCCCATTGGCAGTCCTGATGACATCGGAGTTCTCCGCAACGCGATCGGACAGACCGGTAGAAAGATCCGTAAAAGCAGCCGCGGGAATCGACCCGATTGAATCAGGCAGATTGGCTTCCCCCGTACCGGACCAGATACGCTCCGTACCCAAGCCGTTAAGCGTAACAAGTTGAATCTCATGGGTTTCGGCAAGCTGGGCAACCAGGCCGTTGTCCTCTGCCGTCAGTAGACGTTCAACCCGATCCCATCGGTTTCTTGAATCAAAATCAGCTATCGCCTGCCTGATGGCCTTGGATTGACGCGCCGCCAATTGGAGCCCGTAGCCCTCAAACGCATATCGCGAAAAACGCTCATATCGGCCAATCCGCCTACCCAGTTCCGCAAGACGTCGTCGCGTATCATCCAATCCGTTCTGAACGCGTGCACTGAGAACAACAATCTCATTGGATTGGTCAACGACCTCTTTTCTGAATCCTTTCACCATGTCGGTAAATGAGGAAGCGGGATTAGACTGGGTCGCCAACGGGGCCGAGAGATAAATCCCCGGTATCGGGCGTTCAGCCCTCCCATCAGGTCGCCGCCATCCGACAGACAAATGGTCCTCTCCGCTACCCTCGACATGGATCGCTTCAATGTAGTAAGACTGCCCCGCAACAAGATCGATCGTCACAGATCGTCCGCTCGGGACCCACTGCCCGCGTGGAACATACGTATCAATACGGGCAATCTGCTTACGGGATTGCCGAGATGGGTCCGTAGAAAGAAACAAACGACTGGCGTCATCTGATGACAACTCGAATACATACCTCCCCGTAATCGGAGGCGTAATGAACCCGCTAAGTCGTTGCCCATACCGGTCACCTGCGTTCGGAGGCGTATCAAAGGACGTCCGGTACCCCCGGCGCGTGGGCAACCTTCCATAAGGCTGGTCCCGGACAAGGGCGGAAATATTCTGATCATCGACATTCGCCCAAACCTCATGGAGAAGCGCGCCATTACGACGATCCGTGGCCGGAACAATCGCAGGATCGACCTTGGATAATTGCTCATGGGCCTGCTTCAACTTTTTATATATCTCACCTGCAACTTTGGAAAGTTCCTGCCTGTTCGGCATTTCGTCTCGCCCGTCCAGATTCTCAATCTCCACCCTGGCAAGCGCCATCAATTCCGCCGCCTCAAACAGTGTCGTATCAACCGTATCCTTCGGCAGGATACCCTGCTGCTGAGCCACCAAAAGCTTGCGCACCACAGGCATGCTCGGATCATCCAACGACATCGACTCAGACCCGTCCACAAACACAAATACGCGCCCAAGCTGTCCCTCGATATGACGGTGCTTCAGGACCGGCCCGGTCAGAATCATCAGAATCAGAAAGATCGCGCCCGCACGCAATGCCGGCATGAAATACTTGCGTGCCCCTCTCGTCTGCCCTAACTCACGCAGGTAATAACGAAACGCCAGGCCTGCCCCCGCGACCGCCAGAACAATCCCCACCCACAATGGCAGCTCGCCAATGAATCGCAATTTCGTTTCAGCAAGACTCTGAACACTGGCCATTACGAAATCCTCCTCGTAAACCAGTGCTGCAAAAACATCTCCGCAAACAGGAACGTCAACACCGCAATCATCAGCCACTTCCAAATTTCCCGACCATGACGCCGTTGCGCATCTACCTCTCGGTACTCGGCAAGGGAACGCACTACCCGAGCATCCAGCTTCTCCGCAACCTTTTCAATTTCATCATCCGTAAGCTGATCAAGCCTTGACTCACGACGCGAAGTGGTCACCACAAAGTGCCGCGTTACACCATCCGGCGTCACCAACCGATACTCCCCCGGACGTTTGGTCTCATGAAACTGCACAACGGCAAATGCACCGCTCGCAGTGGCCTGCACCCGATGCTCCTCACCTTCTGGATCAAAGACCGCAAGAGACTGGCCAACCCACTTCGCAGGAAGAACCGCCTGAATCTTCTGGTTGATCGTCACATTGCGCGGCGAATTAATTTGCGTCGCAAGATGAATCGCCAACTCCTGCATCAACGGCGCATAACCATTCTGCGTCGGCAGGTTCGACCAGTCGGCATCGCAAGCCGTAGCCACTTGAATAACCAGCCCCTTGCCAACACGCTTCTCCACAATCAGAGGATCCCCGTTCTCCATACGAGTCAAAACAGAAACTTGCAATCCCTCTCCCGCATCCTCACCTTGGGGTGGCAGCAGTCGATACCACATCCAGAATTCCGTCAGATCAATACGACCATTCCGGTGGGCCTCATCGTTGAATACCTGCAAAGCATCATGATCAAAGCGTTGCCTGACAATACGAGCGGGATGCGCACGTTTTTCCACCGACCCCGCCAGTGATTCAATCGGCAAAGGCAACAACTCATTCTCATCGCTCCCCAGGATCTCATTGTACCACTTGATATCCAGATTACTTCCCGCAAAAAGAATCAGCCCGCCACCGTTTCGGACAAAGGACTTAACCAGAGCAACCTGCCCGCCGGTAAGTTTCTTAACATTGGCAAGTGCAAGAACACGCTTCCCTTTGAGTGCCTCAGCGTCCAACGCAACAGTCTCAATCGATGTCGCCCGGAGCAAATCCGTCAGCTTATTCCCTTCACCGCCAAGGTGACTTTCCCAAAGATGTGGCGACAGCGCGACTTCCAGAAAATCCGTCTCACCCTTAAGAGGCTGATCACTCGGATCCCCGTTAACAAGCAATACATCGATATGCTCCAACACGTCAATCGCATACTGGAACGAGTTATCCGCCTCCAAATCCTGCGTATCCAGCCGCACCTCCACGATATGCGATCCCGCCGTCTTGAAGGTATGCGAAAAAAGAACCTGAACGCGATCGTTGGCAAAAACACGCGTCGTCTTACTCCTCTTATGCTGCTTGTCAACCAGGAATTCGACATACAACGCCTCATGCGTCTTAGAACCGTGGTTGACAAGATCCGCGCGAATGGTGACCTCCTGTCCAACACCAACAACACGCGGCTCAATCACCAGGTTCTCAACGGCAATATTGTTGGGATTGGTCTTTCCGGTATGGACAAGCGTCACCGAATGAGGTCTGGACTCACTCCCGTTGGCCAGACGTTTCATGTTGCTCAACGCGCTTTCGGAGACATCCTGCCAGTTCGCTCTTTGAAAATCCGTTACGAGAATCAGATCACGCTTGACATTGCTCATCTCGACAAGCGTCCCAGCTCCCGTTTCGATGGCGTCCACCGTGTCCACCGAGCCAAAACCCGGTGTAAGGCCGGCAATACGTTCAACAAGCGTCTTTCGGTTGGATGAAGGCGCATCCGTCATGCTCTCCGCCCCATCGCCCATCATGATCACCGAGATGTCCGACCCCCGTTTAAGATCGTTGATGATCTGTGACGTGATGCCCTTCGCTTTTTCAAAGTTGGTGCTTCCATCCTGGGCCGCATCCATCGAATAACTGTTGTCCAGAAGAATAACCGTGGAAGAGCGAACATCTCCCGATGGAGCGCGAGCCGTAATATCATCGGGCAAAAGACTGAACAGCCCCAACATCGAGCACAGCAGATAAACCACACATACGCCGCAAAGGCATGCCAGGACCGTACGCGCCACCCCCTTCATCAACCACGCACATGCAAACAACACCAACGCAATCAACGGGAAAAGCATCCAATCGATCAGCGTTCGCCAGTTGTTGACCACAGGCCGTGCAAGACACAGCGCAAGAATGGCGGGGATCAAACACCGAATGATCAGGAGGATCAACTGCTCCAGTTGGATACGCTTCTTGTTGATGCGGATGACGGTTTCCAAAAGGTGCATCGCGCCCCAATTGACAACACGAAACTTGCGTCGATTGAATAGATGGATGATCAGCGGAATGGAAAACGCCGCCGCGCCCGCCAGCAGGATGGGGTTCCAGAACGTCAACCTACCTTCCTCCTTAAGGCGAGGTAATAGGCCAGTGCTTCCGCGTAGGGTTCATCCGTCACCATGGGGACCAGATCAATCCGATGTCGCCTGCACCCGGAAGTCAGTTGCTGGCGATACTGCTCGAGATTTTCCATATAGGCCGTCTTGAGATGAATCGGGTCAAGCATGATGTGGTGACCGGCTTGTTCAAGATTCTCAAAACGTGTCCATTGCTTAAAAGGAAATTCCAGTTCATCGCGATCCCAGATCTGAAAAATAATGATTTCATGGCGCGCATGCTTAAAGTGAGCCAAAGCTTTCAGAAGTTCACCCACATCGCCAAAGCAATCGGAAATAATAATAATCAGCCCCCGGCGATGAAGTTTCGGAACGAGATCATGAAACACACGACCAAGCTCCGTTTCATTGCCCGGCGTGACCGCTTCCAACTCATCAATAATGGCCTGAAGATGAGCCGGCCTGCCCCGTGGCGGGATGTATCGGCGCACCTGATCGTCGAAGGTCACCAGCCCTACCGAATCAGCCTGCTGCAGCATCAAATACGAAAGACAGGCCGCCAGACGCGTCGCATAGTCATGTTTCGATATCCCGCTGGTCGACCCCGTGTAATCCATGGATCCGGATGAATCAACCAATAGCGTCGCCCGCAGATTCGTCTCCTCTTCATACTCACGGATGTAGAAGCGATCCGTCTTGCCATACACCTTCCAGTCCAGATGACGAATTTCATCACCGGGAACATACTGGCGGTGCTGCTTGAACTCGACGGAAAAACCCTTATGAGGCGAACGGTGAAGACCGGAACAGAACCCTTCCACAACGCGTCGCGCCAATATCTGGTGCGATGCGATCTTCGCCAGATCCTGCGGAGTAAGGTAATCAGTTATGTGAGACATCCACGTTGGCCTGTAATTGTGCTTTGATCAAATCCGAACCGAGTCGATATTCACCTCCGCTCACATCACACGGGCTTCCTGCCGCGGAACTTCCCGAAGCAATCGATGGATAATCGCATCCACCGTAATCCCCTCCGCCTCCGCATTAAAGGTCGGAACGATGCGATGGCGAAGGACCGGCAACGCAAGAGCTTCCACATCATCAACGGTCACGTGATAACGCCCCTGCAGGATGGCACGCACCTTCGAGGCAAGAACCAATTGCTGGCATGCGCGCGGGCCCGGCCCCCAATCAATCAACTCGCGGACAAATGGCAGCGGCTGCTCACCCTTGGGCCGTGCCATCCGAACCAGATCAAGGACGAAATCAATCACATGTTCCGGCACCGGCACGCGCCGAACGGTCTGCTGACATCGGATGATTTCTTCACCGGAAATCACCGGGTCAATTTCGGATTCAAACGTCGACGTGGTCCGTTGGATAATGTCACGCTCTTCCGATCGGTCGGGGTAATCGACCACCACATGAAAGAGAAATCGATCGCGCTGCGCTTCCGGGAGAGGATAAGTTCCTTCCTGCTCAATAGGGTTCTGCGTAGCCAACACAAAGAACGGTTCATCCAGATGATACGTCTTCCCGCCCACCGTCACATCGTGCTCCTGCATCGCCTCAAGGAGAGCGGCCTGCGTCTTGGGCGGCGTCCTGTTGATCTCGTCGGCAAGCAACATCTGCGTAAAAATAGGCCCTTTTTCAAAAACCAGTTCGCGATGCCCCGTCGTCTTGTCTTCCTGAATGATGTCCGTCCCGGTGATATCCGCAGGCATGAGGTCTGGTGTGAACTGAATGCGACGAAACGAAAGGTCCATCGCTTGGGCAAGTGACCTGACCATCAGTGTTTTCGCCAGACCCGGCACACCTTCCAACAGACAATGCCCTCGCGCCAACACCGCAATCAATAATTGCTCAATCACCTCCTGTTGACCAACAATGATCCGGCCAATCTGCGTAGTCAGCTTGTCAAACGTCGAAACGAGCATCTCCGCCCGCTCCTTGTCCTGCGCGTGATCTTCGGGTGATGGCGCATTACCGGGTGCATTCGCGTCAATCAAGGGTGATCTCCTTCCGAGTGGAACCATACGATCACCATATGGCGTCGTCTCTAATTAAAGTGTGGCAAAAGCTTTGCGCAGGTTACGCCAGATATTGACCACACCCGCCATTTAACCATACGCACCCATACAATGCAATAGCGGATCGGCGTCCTACACGACAAATTCACCTTCTTCGTGACATAGGAAATACAAAAAACGGCAAAACGCAAAACGACCGTCGCGTGACTCACAAAATACGCCGACGGCCGAAAGCTTATTCATTCTGTTGAAGAGGATATCCGTATCAGAGCGCCTCCCTAATCATTCCGCCAAACGCTCCCGACGACGCCCCCATGACATCCCCGTCGCGATCAGTCCCGTGATCGCCATCGCCATCACCCCGGGCTCAGGAATCGCCACGGACGAAAAGGATTCGTTAGGCGTGACGTCTTTGAAGGCGCCATCCTTCGATGGCGATGCGTGAATTTTATCAATGGCGAAATTCACACCGTCGGCGAAACCGTCGTCCGTGAGTATACGAACGCCGTTAAAGACATCACCATCAATGCGAAACTCGTACGCCACTTCAAATATCCAGTCCGCAAGAGTGGGATCTGCAGTCGAATAGTCCAGGTTCACTTCCGGAGATTCACTGGTCAGGAAGGCAACGTTCTCAAGGTTATATTCCAGCGACGATGCCGCCTGAATTGCCGCACCATCATCACCATGACCGTCATCGTCATCGCCATCATCGTCGTCATCTCCACCACCAACCACATCGGCCCGGTAAGTGTTACCGAATTGCTTGAGATAGTCGATCTCAAACTCGATTTCTTCGCCGCCAAACGTGAGGACAAACTCCGCGTCATCACTGTTGAGGAGGTGCTTGAATTTATGCTTATTGTCCTTATTCCCCCCCCAACTGGAGTGCGTATGGGTTTGCGGAAGACTGCCGTCTGATCCGTAACTGTTGTCCACAAATTCAAGAGGAAGAACAACGCCCACATATAAATCAAAGGTAACTTCATCCTGATGCAGATACAGCTTCGCATCCGAAACCTTATTCGCATCTTTGCTCGGCGTGATCGATCCCAGTAGGGAATAGCCTTCTTCCTCACCAACGCGCCCGTCCACAACAATGGCTGCTTGTGTCTGAGAAGCAAATACGCCGCATACAAGCAATAAGACCACACTCAATCCAAAGCTCATCCTTGAGATAATCATCCTTAAACTCCTCTTCTGTTCACGCCTTCGACAAATCACGCCAGTCCATGCCTGCACGTTCGGTACGCAAAGCACGTAAGGATGAAGGTGCCCCCATCATCCCCGTTCCCCTTAAAATTAAAATTCAAACCCCGCCCCCGCCATAGGATTCGCCGGATCTCCCGGTCAATATACCGCCATCCGTCCGCCTGTAACGAATACAACGACTGTGACGCGGACCTTCACCCTCCTACCGCATCGCGCCCGCAGGAGTCTCTTGGGCACGGCGACCAACCTTCTCCCCACCACTGCTACGCGGAACCAACAGTTTTCTTAACACCGCAAAAAGGGAATCCGGTTGCTCAAAATACGATGCCGGAGGACGATAATAAATCGTTCCCGCCTTACCTTGAGTAGGCGTATCCACCAGCCTCACCGTTCCACGAGCCTGCGCAAGAAGAGGCGACAGATCTTTCACAAATTGCGTACTGAACACCAAATCCGCCCCATCACGAACAAGACGCTCCACACCCAGATGCGCAAGCGCAAGACGTATCTCCGCCAGCGCAATCAAACACGATGCCGATCCCGGCAAAGGGCCGTAAGCATCAATAAGACTGGCCTCGACCTCAGCCAGACTCTCAAAATCCGGCGCACGACTGATTCGACGATACGCTTCCATCCGATGCTTGTCGGAAGGAATGTATCGCCTCGGCAAACGCCCGGCAATTTTCAATTCCACATGGGTTTCAAATGTCTGACGATTCGTCTGATTCTTCAACTCACTGGTAGCCTGCTCAAGCAACTGGCAGTACATCTCATAACCCACCGTGGCGATGTGCCCGCTCTGCTCCTTACCCAGAAGATTCCCCACACCCCGTATCTCCATATCACGCATCGCAATCTTAAAGCCCGCCCCCAACATCGAAAATTCCTCGATAGCGCGCAAGCGACGTGAGGAAACCTCCGAAAGCGCCCTCGTCTTCGGCAAAAGCAGATAACAGTAAGCCCGATGCTTGTATCGACCGACACGCCCTCTCAATTGATGAAGCTCCGCCAGGCCAAATCGATCGCAATCCGCAATAAACATCGTATTAGCTGACGGAATATCAATCCCCGATTCAATAATGGTCGTACAAACCAACACATCCGCCTCATGGTTCACAAACTTGAGCATGACCTCCTCCAACTCACGCCCGTTCATCTGACCATGTCCCACAACGAATCGCGCTTCAGGCACAAGTGCCCTCAGGTCCGTCGCCACCTGGTGAATACTCTGCACCCGATTATGCACAAAGTAGCATTGCCCATCCCGGTTCAGTTCTCGCAGGATCGCATTACGAATCCGCTTCTCCTCATAAGAAATCACATCCGTCACCACCGCCCGACGATCCGCCGGCGGCGTCGAAAGACTCGAAATATCTCGCAAACCAAGCAGCGCAAAATGCAGCGTCCTCGGAATCGGCGTCGCCGAAAGCGTCAACACATCAACCGTCACACGATACCGCATCAGTTTCGTCTTGTGTTCAACCCCGAATTTCTGCTCCTCATCCACAATAACCAATCCCAGGTCGGCAAAACGAACATCATCACTCAGCAAACGATGCGTACCAATCACAACATCAATACTCCCGTTGCGCGCCCCCTCCAAACTCAGCCTCATATCCTCCGCCCCCTTGAAGCGGTTCAACGCCGTAATCCTGATCGGATAGTCCGCAAGCCGCTCGCGAAAGGTCCGTTCATGCTGTTGGCACAGAACCGTCGTCGGACACAGCACCGCCACCTGCTTCCCCGATTCGACCGCCTTAAATGCCGCCCGTATCGCAAGCTCAGTCTTCCCATACCCGACATCCCCGCAAACCAGCCTATCCATAGGCTGCGGATCACACATATTCTTCTTGATCTCCACCATCGCCGCCAACTGATCTTCCGTCTCCTGATACGGAAACTCCGCTTCAAACTGCTTCATCCACGCAGTATCCGCCGGATAACGAACACCCGGCATCGACGCACGAGCCGCCTGAACCCGCAACAACTCCGCCGCCAGTTCCTTCGCAGCCTCCTTCGCCTCCTCCTTCTGCTTCGACCATCGTTTACCACCCAACTTGCTCAACGGCGGTCGCCCCGCAAACCCACCCACATACTTATGCACCAATTCAATCTGCGATGCCGGCACATGAAGCAACGCCCGATCCGCAAACTCAAGCGTAAGGTACTCCTCCCCCTCACCACCGTCCCGCCCCTTCTCCATCAACCGCAACCCTCGGAATTTAGCAATACCATGATTCGAGTGAACCACGTAATCCCCCACCTCAATATCCAGGAAAGACTCCGCAACACGCGTGGTCGAAACCTGACGAATCCGGCGTCGCGTCTGATACCGATGAAACAATTCATGATGCGGTATCACAGCCAGAGGCTTAGCCCCCTCACCCGATGGCTCCCAGATAAACCCCCGATACAAATACCCAATCTCACACCTTAGTTTCTCAGCGGCGCCCGATGCATGCTCAGCCATCAACTCCCCAAGCCTCTCCTTCTCGGCAGGTCTCTGGGCGAGCACAACAACCTCGTGCTCATCCCCTTCCTCCATCAATCCCGACAGTCCCCCCATGGCTTTCGCAGCATCCTTCTCAAAATCAACCAGCGCCCGCACAGGCAAAACACGACTCGTATCCGTCATCCCCGCCGCATCAAACTGATTCAATTCCAGCACAGCAAAACCATCCAAACCCTTAAAGACATTCGGCGGCCCGATGATCCCCTTATCATCCGTCAATCGTTCGTAATAACCCCGAGCCTGTTCCGCAATCTCAAGACGCTCATTCAGAACCACAACCGTTTCCGGACGCAACAACGACCAGAAACTCGTCACACGCTCTTCCTGTTGAATCCGCTCGGTGGACGCCCCCACCAGACGAACCGACTTAAGCTTCCGATCCGTACTCATCGACACCGGATCAACCGCAGCAATCTCATCAATCTCATCCCCAAAGAAATCCACGCGAATGGGAACGCCCGACTCCCCCGCGCCCGGAGGATAAATATCCACCAAACCGCCCCGTACCGAAAAGTCCCCCGCCTGATCAATCATCTCCACACGTTCATATCCCGCCGATCCAAGCCAATTCAACAACTCCTCCTGGTCCATCTCCTTGCCCGGCCGCAACTCCATGACCATCCCCGCCACAGCTTCCTTCTTAGGCACGGTCTGCATCAACGCCTGAACAGGCGCAATAATAAAATCAGGCTGATCCTTCTCCATAAGCGAACTGACAACGCTCAACCGATCCGCCAGCAGCTCCAGACTGATATTCGTCTCACCCGGCATCACCTCCAGCGCCGGAAACACAACCACCGTCTTACCCTCAAAGTGCGCCAAATCCTCCAACGCCTCATCCGCCTCATCCAGATGCGCCACCACCAGCAATACCGGCCGATCCGCCCTCGCTCCCACAGCTCCCGCGACAAGATGCGAAACAGAACCAACACAGCCCGTCGCCCCGACGTGCTTGCCGATCTCCAACTCACCCACCAACCCCTCAATACAAGGATCATCCTTAATAATATCCAGCCAACGTTCTTTCATATTCGTTTCCCATGCGCGCAAGCGCGACCACCGCTTTCAAACAAAAGCGGCGGCCTTCCGGGGGCCTTCATGTCAATCGGGCCGCAAAGCCCTCTGTCAATCCCCCGCATCCCTACCGCCGGCCTCACGCGAAACCGAACGATCAATACGCAACATGGTCTCGCTCAATATCGGCACATCATACCCCACCGCTTGCACGTCGACCGTATCCGGCGTCGCAACATCCGCAACATCCTCCAACACCCGCAACATGGCAATCTCATCACACGCCTGGTTCTTCGGACAACGAACACACTCGCTCCAAACCTTCAAAGGAAGATTCGCATGCCGATCCACAACTCGGAAACCACATCGTTCAAAAAACGCACGTTCATACGTTAATGAAAAAACACGACTCACCCCCAGCCGCCTGGCTTCTTCCACAACCGCCTCCACCAATCGCTTACCAACCCCCTTGCCCTGCGCCGTTTCAGATACCGCAAGTGTATAAACCTCAGCCAGGTTCGCCCACATCACACGCAACCCCCCTACCCCCACCACCTCATCACCATCCACCGCCACATAAAAATCACGTACGCGTTCATAGAGTTCCGCATGAGACCGATGCAGCATCAGACCGCGCTCCGCAAACGAGTTTGCCAGATCAGCCATCGCACGAACATCGCTCACGCCCGCCGCACGTATTTCTATTGGATCACTCATCACCACAGTCTCAAGCGGCTATATTCTCTTCGCTCCCCAACGGAACGATTGACAATCCGACCATTTTACCCCGCCTCTTTAGTGATTTAGTCATACCCTTGCCCCATCCACCCCATAAGATAGCCCATACCTAATATTAATCCCGTTTATCCCGAGATAACCACATGGCCCACACCAGAACCTCTTCAATCGCCTTCTTCACCCTCATCGCGGTGATCACCTCTGTTTCCGCTGCCGCCGGGAAACCGGTTAAGCCGCCCGCCGTAACCTTCCTCGACCAAAAGGCCGCCGCAAAAGTCCTCGCCGATGAATCCGTCGAGCCATTCTTCTCCGTCATGCAGCCCAAAGAAATCGCAGCCCTGACCGCCGGCAAAGCCAAAGGCAAAAATCTCACCGAACTCAGAAAGTCCTGCCGCGATATTTTTTCAGGGGCCGCAGCTTCCTTCACGAACAAAGAAAAGGCCGCTCTGACATGGCTCGCACGACAGGTTTCCACCCAATTCATGAAAGATTACCCGAAATTCGCATCCCTACCCTGGTCCTTTATCAAATTGTCAAAACCACTCGCAGGCGGATTCCCCCACACGCGAAACAAACAGATCGTCTTCACACAGGCTTTAATCACCAACATCGTCCGGTCCAAAGATTCCGGAAACGAAAAACGCCTCATCCGCGCACTCGGCCCCCTCTTCGTCCACGAACAAATGCACGTCTTCCAGCGATACAACCCCAAACTCATGGCAGACCTCTACACCAAAGTTTGGAAATTCCAACACATCAAAGGCGGCATCCAATCCCCGCAATGGCTGATTGACCGGAACGCATCAAACCCGGATGGCATCGATATCAACTGGATCATCCCCGTCGGCAAAGATAAATACCTTTGGCCGCGCGCCATCTTCGAGCGCGAAGCAGAGGTCAATGCCATGCGTGACATGACCATGATCGGCGTGAACGTCATCAAGACCAAAAAAGGCTTCGCCGTCGTGACCGATAAGAACAAAAAACCCGTCTACAAATCCCTGCACCGCGTCAATGCATACAAGGAAATGTTCCCCACCGTACGGTCTCTTTACCACCCCAACGAGATCGCCGCAGACCTGATGGCCCAGATCTATCTCATTGACGTGACAACTCCGAATCTGTCCCAAAACAACCGCTTCGCCAAAGCCATTGCCCCCATGAAGACCTGGTGTCTGAAAAACTTCAAATAACGAATACATCCATCCCCTCTGAATACGCGCCATCAGAACTTCTCAAAACTGCTTCGACCACCCGCTTTCATATAACGGTCATACCAGACCTTATTATGAGGTAGCGGACGACCATCCCGTGTCCAGCCGTCACGCCTCCGCTTGGCGGGCATCCTGTCATGCGTATCAACACGCCAGTTATCCAGCAACCGCCTCAACCCATTCACCTCCTTGGAATACCGGGTATTCTTGACCACGTTACGCAGCGAATTGGGATCAAGCTGCAAATCATAAAACTCTTCAAACGGTCGAGGCTCCCGGAACAAAAAACGCTGCGCCTTCGTCAACTTCCCCGCCCGATGCATCGCCAGATAACCCGTCCACGTAATGGAGTTGATCGAATCCACACTATTCCACAACGGCGCATCCCAATAATAGTTACGAATCAGCAGGTACCGCTTCGTCCGCACTGCCCTCGTAAATTTCTCAAAGTCATGCCAATTCGCCTCCGCAAAAATCTCACTTCTCCCTCTCACCCGATTTTCCCTGTCCGGATCAGACAAGAGTGCCGAGAAATCCCGTCCGTCCATGGTATCCACCTTAACCTCCGACAACTTCGCCATCGTCGGTGCCAGATCAACCACACTCACCAACTCCGCCGTCGATTTCCCCTTAGCAGCCAGCCCCGGATAACGCACAATAAACGGCGTCCGAATTCCCGAATCATAAAGCGTCGTCTTCGCACGCGGAAACGGCATCCCGTTATCCGACATGAACACGATAAAAGTGTCATCCAACTCACCCTGCGCCTTTAACTCGGCAAGGATCTGACCAACATGTTCGTCAAATCGACTAATCTCACCATAGTAAAGAGCAATGTCTTGACGAATCAGAGGATGATCCGGCAAATACGGCGGAACAATAACCTTCGCGGGATCATACCTCTTCTCGATCGCATCCTTGTCAAACGGACGGTGAGGATCCTTCGATGCCACCCAGAAGAAAAATGGACTTTCCCGAGGCCTCTGCTTCAGCATCTTCACCGCCTCCTGCCCCGTTGCCTTGCCCGCGCAGTCAACAATCTTCGCCCAATGCTTCTTCTCAGACTCACCCAAATGCCATTTCCCCACCGCCATATTGTGATACCCGGCGAACTTGAGATATTGTGCAATCGTCTTCTGGTTCGCCGGCAACGGCTGGTGCAAATCTTCAGCCCCCGTGCGATGCGGATATCGACCCGTCAAAATACTCGCCCTCGAAGGGCTACACGAACTAATCGTCAGGAACGCCCGATCAAATCGCATCCCCTCCCGAGCCAACCGGTCAATATGCGGCGTCTTCAATACCGGATGACCATAACTCCCCAAATCACCATAACCCTGGTCATCCGCGATGAAAATCAAAAAGTTCGGCCTCGTCTCTCCTTTCCCACGCCCACCCTCATCCGCACTACTCAAACTCGGACATCCACCCACCAGAATCGCCGACATCACCAAACACCGCATCCATCTACACATCATCACATCCTTCAATCTTCAAGCCACAGCTCGCTCAACCATTCCCTGATAATTCATTCATCTTCCCCGCAAGTTCAAAATCCTTACCACTGATTCCCCCGACATCGTGCGTGGATAGATCCACCACAACCCGATTCCATACATTAAACCACTCCGGATGGTGATTCATGCTTTCCGCAACAAGGGCCGCCCGCGTCATAAATCCGAAAGCCTCGTTGAAGTCCGAAAACTGAAACACCCTGTGCAGCTTTCCTTCCTTCACAGCCCACCCCGGAACACCCTCCAGACCGGAGGCGATCTGTTCTTCAGTCAATTTCTCGACGGGACTCATCACATACTTCCTTTCAATGCCAATCCCCTCCCGCAATTCGCCATGCAGGATAAACGATCGGCCTCTCAGATGGATCGTTCGGGATTGTAACCAATATGTCACGCCAAAGGAATGCGTGCTTTGCGGGGTCAATTCGAGTAAACTTGTGTCTCATGGCCAAAGATACCCAACATCGCACGATGGATTACCTCGTTCCAGAGACACTCTCCCAGATCGAGAGCATGGAGCTTCGCGCACGCCATATCGTCGAAGGCTACATGACCGGGATGCACCGTTCCCCGTATTTCGGCTTCAGCGTCGAATTCGCCCAACATCGCCCCTATACCGCAGGCGATGACCTCAGACACCTCGACTGGAAGGTCTTCGGAAGGACCGACAAGCTATACCTCAAGCAATATCAGCAGGAAACCAACCTCGATATGCTCTTGCTTGTCGATGCGTCCGGCTCCATGAATTACGGCACCAAGCTCAATAACGGGAGAACCTGGCGAAAATATGACCACGCCACCTCACTCGCCGCCGCCCTGAGTTACGTCGCTCTCCAGCAGCAGGACCGGGCCGGCCTCATCGTTTTCGCCGACAGAATGCTCGACGTCGTCCGCCCCTCAAACTCAAGAGGCCAGTGGCGATCCATCGTCAACGCCCTCAAAACCAAACCCGTTGATGAACAGACGGACATGGGACGCATGTTCGATGAAGTCCTGGCCAAACTCCATCATCGCTCACTCATCGTCGTTCTCTCGGACTTCTTTGACGAAGCCGATTCCATCGGCGCAGGCCTCGCACGACTTTACCACCGAAAACACGATGTCATGCTGATGCAGATCATGGATCACGCGGAAATGACCTTCCCGTTCGGCTCGCCCACGCGTTTCGAGGGCCTCGAACTCGAAGGCAAGCTCGATCTTGATCCCAAAGCCCTTCGCGAAGCCTACCTGGAAGAAGTCCACGCACACATCCGTGCCATTCAGACCGAGTCCCACCGCTTCCAGTATGACCATGAAATTGTTGATACCTCAAAATCCATTGGAGCTCCCCTCAGCCACTTCCTCGCGCGACGAAACGCGCGCCTGAAACGAAGCGGCTAAGTACCAAAGGGCATGGACGCATCACTCGTCCGTCAGCCCCCTGACTTAACACCGGCAAATAATTAAACATACCGGTTATTCACCTTTTCTGGAGTTGGCATGATCCAACCATTGATGTTGGCAATCAGTTTTATATCACCGGGACTTGCATGGCTCGGTCTCGGCGCAATCTCCGTACCCATCATTATCCACCTGCTGTCCAAACGACCCCGCAAACCTCAACCCTGGGCCGCCATGCGTTTCCTGTTGGCCGCCTTCAAAAAACACAAAACGCGAACACGCATCGAGCAACTCCTGCTGCTCGCCTGTCGATGTCTCATCCTCCTCCTTCTGGGCCTCGCCCTCGCCGGTCCCATGCTCGACAAAATGTTCGGCCTCGGGATCATCGGCGCCTCCTCACGAACCGTCATTCTCGTCGTCGACAACTCCGTCACCAGCGCCACCAAGACCGACACCGGCGAACCACGCTTTGATGCAATCAGAAAAGCCGCAGTCAAAATGGTCGAAACGCTCGAACCCACCGACCGCCTCGCCATCATTACCGCCGCCGAACCCGTAACGGCCGTCATCGCCAAACCAAGCCTGAATCCCGATTCATTCAAAGGCAAAATTCAGAACATCACACCCTCCGCCTCCAAAGCCAACATCAGCAAAGCCCTAACCCTCGCACTCGACAGCATCAAACAGGTCGAAAGCGAAAACAGACCCACATACGTCGCCCTGCTCAGCGACTTCTCCAACGGCTCAACACCCGTCGGCCCCGGCGCCGCCTCATTGGATGGCGAACTTCAACAACTCGGCAAAAAAGCCGTCCTCATGATGCTCGAGCCTCATCGCTCCACCGAAAACGTCCAGATCACCGAGCTTACCGCAGACCAAAACGTCGTAATCGCCAAAGGCAGCCGCGATGACACCACAGGCACGCCCGTCGTGGGATGGCGACTCGTCCTCAAACGATTCTCGCACGACAAAACCGCAGGCGAGCAGACTGGCGTAGAGGTCAAGCTCCGCGATGATGTCGTCTTCGAACGCGTCGTCAAATGGCAGAACGGCGAAACAGAACGCCGACTCGACTTCAATACGCCTCTATCAGAAACCGGCCTCTACCCCGTCACCGCACGCATCACAACCCCCGACGCTCTGGACATCGATAATTCACGCACCATGCTCGTCCGCGCCAAGCAAAAACTGAATATACTCATTCTCGGAGCAGGTCGCAGCGCAACCGACCAGTCTCCGGAAACCTTCGTCGACGTCGCCCTCGCCCCCGTCGCCGACAAATTGGGTTATCCACTCGAAGTAAAACAGGAAGACGCAGACCGCTTCAATCAAAAAATGCTCGAGGAAGTCGACGTCATATTCGTCCTTCGCCCCGATCGCATTGCCGACAACTGGAAACTACTCCACCGTTGGGCATCCGGCGGAGGCCTCGTCTGGGTCACCCCGCCTCCGACCGATACGGGCATCGCCTGGCCCCCACGCATGACCGGCGCTTTCGGCTTGGAACAAAAATGGACCTTCGCCGACGCCCCCTTGAAACATCCCAAACTACTCAAGTTTAAGTCCGACGATCAGACCGCCGAGGAATTCCGCCGCGAGACTGACCTCCCCGACCTTCTCAAACCACTTCGTGTGATTCAACACCTCCCGGTCAATTACGACAGCGCGGACACACGCACAATCCTTACAGGCGAAGACGGCTCCAACCTCATGATCGCAACAGATGTCGCCCCCCACGGCAGACTCTACTACCTCGCCGTCGCCATCGACAAGAATTGGTCCAATCTACCCATCTCACCATTCAACCCGGCCCTCATTCAACACGTCGTCCGCACCGCCATCGACCGACTTCAGCCTCCCCAAATCTTCGAACCCGGCAGACAACCCTCCCTTAGCGCACGCTGGGCAAACATCAAAAAACTCGACGGCCCCAACAACGAATCCGTCCTGCTCGAAATCAATCGAACAACCCAAAATGGCAGCCCAAACGCCTCCGATCCAAACAACGACCCTCCGTCATCCAACGGCACAACCCCAGGCCAGATCGTCGTCCGACCCAGCCAACCCCTGCTCACACCCGGCATCTACTCCGGCGGCACAAGCGCCCTCGTCGTCAACGTCAATCCCGATGCCGGAAATACACTTCGTGCCCCCGACGAACCACTCAAAAAATGGCTCGGAACCGCCGGCGAATGGCAAAGCATTACCCGCACCGAACCCGAAGCCGTAATCATGAAAATGTCCGAACTGTCCGACTATGGCTGGGAACTCCTCTGGGCCGTCCTCATTCTCGCCATCATTGAGATGTTCCTCGCCCGATACGTCTCGCACGCCTCCACCACGCACCGAACACAAGGCATTGAAAACATGGCTCCAAACACAGCCGCAAAATCGAATTAAGAGCAAAATGACCGTGATAAATCTATTGACCCACATCCCTACCACCCTCGCCGCCGACCCCCAGGATTCCTCCGGATTCTGGAACTGGTTCTTCGGACTCAAGAAGCTCGACATCACCAACCCCGACAACATCATCGACTGGCAATACAAACTCCCCGCCTACATGTGGATTCTCATCGTCATCGGGATCGGCCTTCTGGTAGCCCTCTCCTATCGCCACATGCTTGGCAGGCGGGCCGGTCGAGTTTCACTTGCCGTCACCCGTTCACTCATCCTTCTGGCCATCGCCATTCTACTCGCACGCCCCATCGTCGTTCACCCGGACACCGAAGAACGAAAAGACCGCGTTCGCATCCTCATCGATCAAAGCAAGTCCATGACCGTTCTGGATGCCCCGTCAACATCCGAAAAACCCACCAAAATCTCCCGCTTCGACCAGATGAGTCGATCCATCATTGACAACCGCAGCATGTGGACCAGTCTCCGCGCCGACGCGCACGAATTAGAGTGGTTCGGATTTGGCGAACGCGTAATCGAAGTCGACCCCGAACGCCTCACCACCCCCATAGGCGAAACCACCGCAATGGATTCAGCCTTAAGACGCATGGCCAGATCCTCAGACGGCGCCCCCATCGCAGCCGTCGTCGTGTTCTCCGATGGACACTCAAAAGAGTCCATACGAGAATCCACATTCAAACTCTTTGACCCCAGAACCAGGATATTCGTAGTTCCACTCGGCTCAGCCGTCGAACCCGCCTACATCGATTTCGCCCACATCGATGCCCCGCCCGATGCCTTCGTCAAGGATGTCGTCCCCATCGATGTCTCCCTCAATCAACTCGGCGGATCAGAAGAAGCACGACGCAATGCCCGAATACCCGCGGGCACATTCATACGCCTGGTCGATAAAACCACCGGCAAGGTTCTCGATGAGAAACCCGTCAAATCCCTGACCGACCCGGTTCGCCTCATGCACATCCCCACCGTTCCCGGCGAAGTCAAATGGTCCGTCGAACTCGTCTTCCCCGATTCCTACAAACAGGAAAAGAAAGTCGAGCCGCGCGAACTGGCAATCAACCTTGATGCACGTCCCCTCAACGTCCTCTACATCGATGGATACCCCCGATGGGAATTTCGCTACATCAAGAACATGATTATTCGCGAATCCACGATTACCGCCACCACCTGGCTCGCCTCCGCCGATCGTGAATTCGCACAGGAAGGCAACGCACGCCTCGACCGCCTTCCCCAAACCAAGGATGAATTCAAAAAGTACGACATCATCATCTTGGGCGACATCGGCGCCACCTATTTCAGCTCCACCCAACTCAAACTCATTCAGGAACACGTGGACGAAAATAACGCCGGCCTAATCTGGGTCGCCGGCGAACGCCACACACCCAACTCCTACACCGGACACGCTTTCTCCGCCCTCCTGCCCATGAATCTCACAGGCGTCATCAACAGGATCCCACCCCCGGTAAAGATGAAGCCAACCTCCAGCGCACAGGCCCTCGGCGTACTCCGTCTCCGAACCGATACCGAATCCAACGCAGCCGATGCCAACTGGCCGACCGGCCCCGCCGGACAGAATCTTCTCCCGGACCTGGAATGGGCACAGGCCTTCGACAAGAAGGATCTCAAACCCGCCACCGACGTCCTCGCCGAAGACCGAAACACCAGCCTACCCCTTATCATGCGCATGCAATATGGTGGCGGCCAGGTACTTTACATCGCGACCGACGAAACATGGCGCTGGCGATATGCACGCGGCGAACTGTTCCCGGAACAGTTCTGGATGCAACTCTTCCGCCTCGCCGCCCGTGGCCGCGCCGAGAAAAAACGGGGTGCTCAAAACCGCGTCAATTTCCGTCTCTCACACAAGAAAGTCAGAGTCGGCCAAAACGTCTCCGTTCGATTGGAAGTCCTCGATCAGAAACTCATCCGATCAACCCTGTCCACAGTCGATGTCGAGTTTACACGCGTAACAGATGACCCCCCATCCAACATCAAACAGGATGTCTACCGCCAGACCATCTCACTCCAGTCCAATTCAAAACCCGGCCTCTATCAACAGGACTTCATACCACGCGTCCCCGGCAAATTCATTGCTCGCGTCATCTCCCCTACCTATCAATCGCTCAGCCTCGAACGTGAACTCGTCGTCGAAAGCATCGACGATGAAATGACCGTCACATACACCAAATTCGACGACCTTGCGGACATCGCCGACCGGGCAAACGGTCGCGTCCTTCTCAATCAGAAAGACTTCGATACACAACTTACCCCCGTGCTCCGGGAAGCCTACACAGCCAAAAACAACGGGGCGGATTTCGACACGTTCTCCGAGCAATATGTCACGGCATTCGACCTCGACACGACCAATGAAGTCCAATTGGAAAGGAACAAAGATCTGGCACGCCAGGCGTTCGATGCACAGGACGACGGTCAGACCCTGGACGAATTCAGGACTAAATTTGCAGACAATTTCGGAAACACACTGGGCATCGGGCGCTTGGCAAATCTGAACCAGTACGTCGACAAACTCACCGAAGTAACGGCAAACGATGTCAAGGAACCGATTTGGAATTCACGCCTCGCCTTCTTCCTCATACTCCTCTTAATCACCGGCGAATGGATCGGTCGCAAACTACTCGGGTTGGCCTGAATCCAAAAAAGAACCGGAACCGGAACACCCCTGCCACGACAGCAGATTATCAGACTTTATCCCCCCGCATCCCCCTCCAGCAACAACCAGAACTTCTCCTCCTCACACATCACCGGAAAAGCCGTCTTCCAATCAGGAATGATGTCCCAACGTTCATTATCCTCCCGAATGTTCGGCGACACCTTCGCCACCTCAATCAACTCCACATACGCACGCGCATATCCCGAAGGGTCCGCCACACTGACCTGCTCGTTCAGATCAATCTCCACCGCCCGACGACACAAAAGCGAAGCCCGCAACAAACGCCACAGCGATACGGGATGCAATCCCTTGTCCACCCTCCCCTCCACATAGGCAAGCAACTCATCCAATCCCGCATGGTCTTTGACCATCGCAAAATACAACGTCAAATTAGCCTGCAGGCTATCAGGATTCTCCCTCAGCCCCTCTTCCGCCTCCCTGCGCAATTCCGCCGTCGACTTGACCTCCCCAACCGGTTCGTCAACCGCATCGCTTGCCTCGGACTCACATTCATTTAATTCATGCCTCTCTTCCAGGTCGTAAGTCTCTTCCTCCTCGTCTTCACCGTCATCCTCCTCTTCCTCATCTTCACCCCCCAGATCCACCACTTCCATCGCTGGCTCGCCCTCGTCGGTCTCCTCCTTCCGATGCATCACCAGCTCAGGATCGCTCTCCACACCTTCAACAACCAGATTCACACCCAGCAACTCAACACCCGTCCCACGATCCACCCGCCCGTTCATCACCACCTCGACCATCCGATCGATATCCTCAACAAACGCCTCCGGCTGGTCCGACTCGTTAAGACACTCCACCCAAACGGCCTTCATCTGCCTCCCCAGCAACCCCAGATCATAAAACATCGCATCCCGATCAGGGATCGCATCCTCCAAGGGTATGCGCCCCACCACCATCACCTTCCCCCTCACGATCATCGGAGTACTCAGCCGCGCATTCCGCAACGTCATCAGCCCGTCACTGGCCAGATCACCCATCTCCACTTCCCAACTCTCCGTCGCACGCGCCACCACCACACGCGGATCATGACCCGACAGATCCAGTTGGCAGATCAGGCCCCAGCTTACATCCAACCCACTCTCACGCGCCGCCCGCATCGCCGCCACCGATGCCGTCACCTGGCCGCCCACCCGGAAATGCTCTTCCAGATCATCCAAACCCACATCCTGAATCTTCCCCAACTTCAACCATTTCATGGCACGAGGAATCTCATCCGGCGACCGCATCGAAAAATGCTGCCTCAACAATCGACCGAAACCAATCTCAACACCCTGACGTTTGGCCCAACGCCAACGCAGAAACGCCGGCCCAAGTAGCCAGGCGCTCACGGCCAGCAGAAACAAAACACCCGTGATCGCGACCCACAAAATCACCGATTGGGTCGAATCTACCGTCGGCTGCGGCGTCTGAACTACCTGACCTATCAAAAACATGCCCCATTTATATCCCATTTAACTTTTAAAAGTCACAAAAATACCCTCTCACAGTCACAATATAGCTATTGACAGAATACGACCCAGTTCGTATCATGGAGATTCCCGTAACACATCGCCCTCAGTTATTCCCTTTTAGGAACACCCGATATGCCCAGAAGAGCTGACAACAATCCCACCGATGCCGAGCTGCAAATCCTTCGCGTGATTTGGGAGCATGGCCCATCGACCGTGCGATTCGTTCACGAATCCCTGAATCCGGATGGAGAAACACGCTTAACCACAACGCTCAAACTGATTCAGATCATGACCGACAAAGGCATTCTTAAGCGCGAGCCGGATACGCGACCGGCAAAATACCGACCCGCACAAAGCGAAGCACGCATACAACGCCAACTTCTCAAAGACCTTCTCACACGCGCATTCGGCGGCTCAACGCCAAAACTCCTCTCGCAACTCCTGGAAGCACGCAAGTGCTCCTCAAACGAACTCGATGAAATTCGTTCTGTAATTGATGATTTTGAAAGGGATAAAGGGTGACGCACACCACCCTTCTGATTGGGTCTGCGGTCGATAAACTCGGCCACGTTTTGCTGCACGCCGTGTGGCAAATCACTGCACTTTGGTTGATTGCCGTTGCAGCCACGCACTTGCTGCGACGTCGATCTGCCAATGAACGCTATCTTGTCCTGGCAACCATCCTCCTCGCCATGTTTGCCGCCCCAATCATCACATGGCTCTTGGCCGAACCAACCCATTTACGCCATGCGTTGACCCCGTCCATCGGCGAAACACAAACATACACCTCGGGCATCCCTCTCACTCAACTCGTCAAATGGATCTACGTACCCGGTGTCTTTCTCTTCGGATTATGGCATTTCGTCGGACTGGTGCGACTGCGCAAGATACAGGCCGACCCCTATCTCGCGGCCCTCAACGATTCCGACTGGACCCACCGACTCAATCGCCTCGCCGGACTCATTGGCGTCCGCCGACGCGTTCGACTCGTCAAGTCCCCCCACCTCAGCGTCCCCGCCGTCATCGGCTTTTTCAAACCCATCATCCTCATCCCAATCTCCATCGCAAACGACCTCACCGTCAACCAGCTCGAAGCCATCGTCGCTCACGAACTGGCACACATCCGTAGACACGATTACCTCGTCAACCTTGTCCAGTCCGCCATCGAAACCATCCTCTTCTTCCACCCCGGTGTCTGGTGGGTCTCCAACAGAATGCGACACGAACGCGAATTCTGCTGCGATGACCTCGTCGTTTCGCTCCTCAACGACCCAAGGACTTATGCGCTCGCCCTTCGCGATGTTGCCGTCCATGCCGCCTCAGTTCCCCAACATGCGCTCGCCGCGAGCGGCAAACCCTTGCTTGCCCGCGTCGAACGCGTCCTCGGCCTCAACCGACACCACCAGATCGTCTCCCGAAAATCATGGGCCGTCCTACTCTCAACTGCAATCCTCGCCGTAACCCTCATCTCCCAACCACTCGTACAGATCAAAGCCGAAATCACCTCCACCATCTACCAGGTCGCCCAAAACCTCGGCCTCAGCACGCAATCCGATTCAGCATCAGAAAACGATCCTTCAATCGCCTCTCACGCTCATGGCTCAGATCCAACCGACTCATCGTCCTTCTTCGCTCAACGCAAAAACGAGTATCAGAAATACCTCAATGTCGATAGCAACACCAAACCCCACGCCTCATCCTCTACCATCTCGCCTCGATTGCGGCACCCGGATCGTTCAAAATCAGGTTCCGGAAATAAGTTTTCGCCTCGCAACCAAATATCTCCGAATACCACCAACACAGATCACGCAGCGCACCGAAGATTCAGTGACCTCGATATCAACAAGCCCATTCCATCAAATCCCTATCGACACGGCTCCTTAACACACGCCCCTCCCCCTCTGCAAAACTCCCCACCTGCCCCGCTCTTTCCCAACACACCCTACATCAAGCCTCCCACCCACTCGTTAGCCGAAACCAATCCGGAACGTCGAATCCCATTCCGTGGCAACCAAACCGTACCCTTCCAGAATTTCGCGCCCGCCACCTTCTCACTCCCCCCAAACTTCTTCGACTACGACCAGGATAATTCCTACGAATCCAATCCCTTCAAGCTCGACATTGACCAACAACTGAACATACGCAACGTGCAACCCAACGAAGTGGCCTTCTTAGCAACCGGTACCGACGACGCCTTAGACGAACTCGTCGGATTGGTCAGTGAATCAATGACTCCCACGACATCTGGCGAACTCGCCGGCGCTGTTCGGGCACTAGGAACATCCCAGGATATTATCCTTGATTCGATATTCACTGGTCGAGACGACTTCTCCGTCGGAATCTCTTCCTCGAGATCTTTCAATTTCGTTGCCGGAGATATTTCCTTCGAGCTTAGTGGCACAACCTCCTCATCCACGCCCGTCCCCGAACCAACCACAATGGTGCTCACGCTATCCCTATTCTCCCCACTCCTCATCCGTAGAAAACGCCGCAATTGCTGACCTCGAAGCAAGTGCCGCCACTTATTCCCCCCGACGCACACCCCGCTACGCCTACGTGCATCCCCCCTCCATCACAAATCTTTTTTCCACAATCCACAAAATACCCATTGACGCAATACGAATAATGTCGTAACATATAGCGGAGATGCAATGCAGCGTAACGAACGCATGACATTTCGGAGAAGAAAAGGAGAAAACCTGGTTCCCTACGCAATGGAGGCTCCGGGACATGAGTCGGCCGATTGACCTCATCCGTGACCACAAAGCAAACTCCACCCGACCCCGCCCACGCACAAGGCGGACCACCCCTACCAACGGGGCGGCGGAGGCGAAAGACAATCGGCCGACTCCCCTCCAAACTCTCGAACCAAGACTCCTCCTCTCCACAACCCCCACCCTGCTCGCCAATTCCCTCAACGATCATCCGACAACCCACGCCCAAGACATATCAATCCCAATCGAATCCCAAACCGAGGACTGGCACACCGCCACACTCAATCCAAATCAGGTTTCAAGTTACGAGGTCATCATTGAAGATGGCCGCGTGTTCATCGATGTCACCATCGCCGACAGGTCCAGAATACGCGTTCTCGACTGGGATACACCTCAACTTCGACCCGATGGTTCATTCATCATCGAACCCATGGTTCAGCAGCACGCATCTGAGACATCTACCGACTACGTCTCCTTCGAACACCGTTACGAACTCGCCGATGTCGACACCATCGGTGTTCCAAACGACTCGGGATTTCGTGACTTCGTCATTCACGTAAGATCGGATGATCAAATTATCAAGTCGTTCAATCGCGACACCCGTCTTGCAACGACACAAATTGTGCCGGCCAATGTCTATTTCGAATCTTACATAGTCGATGGCCGGCTTAAGGTTCTGACGCTCATCGATATTCGCCAATACAACTATCTCGAAGTTGAGGATTGGGGTACCCCACAACTAATCGACGGCACGTTCACAGTTGACACCCGCATCTGGAACAGCCAATACCAAGGTCCGCGAATCTTCCGCCTTAATTCTCGCTTCATCGAACACGAATACGACCTCGGCCCCATCGACAACATTCCCTCAGCCATCCAATTCCAGTTCCATACGTGGGGAGATCTTACCGAAGAGTACGCCAACCCCATCGACCACACCCCAAGAGCATTCACACCCGACCCCGATCAAACAATCACCTACCGCCGCGACGAAAACAACCTCATCCGCGCCCGGATGGACTTCCATCGACTCCAGGGCCAACCTGAAATCGGCTACATGAAGCCTTTCGACCAGGTCCCCGGATATTTCGGAAGTAACTTTCCTTTGATATCTTACTCAGCACGCATCCGCGAGTACGACCTCCAACTCTTCGAATTCCCTGACCGCATACTCGAAGAAGATACCGTTTCTTCCCTGGAATTCCTCGTCGGCCCAGGTGATCCCGAATCCATCGAATTCGACCTCAAATCCCATGGCCAAACCATTCGACGCGTTCAATTCCATTCAACGGACACACTCTGGTCCAACTACATGCCGGACCCAAACACATTCGACATCAAGTTCCTCCAAATTGACGGCACACCTTATCTCGACCTGACCTTCAACGCTCCGCATACAGGATTCAGGTTTTCCCAGCCCATCTCCAACCCAATTAGTCGCTATTCCCCATACGTATTCACCGACGTCTTGGTTGATAGAGTACCGGACGACCAAACCACAGCCCCCCGCGACCATGGCCACGTCCTTCGCTTTGGACGAACGCTATCCCTTACGAATTTCCGCCTCGAATCGGCTCCCACCGGCGGCGCAGCCATAACCCCCATCACCCGAAGGTTCGAACTCCCCGCATCAACACAAGTCGGCGACAAACTAACCATAGAAATGGGTGGCCAGGTCATTAACACCGCATACGTCTCATTCGACGCCGTCCCGTTCGCAAACACAAGTCTCTTCGATCTCGCATCCACTCCGAATGGAATAATACATGCCATCTGGCACAATCAACTAAACAATCAACTCACCTACGCCACACAGCAAGGCGGCCAATGGTCCGACGCCCTCCCACTCAATATCGACTTCCGCGGCGGCATGATCGACCTCCAACTCGACCAAAAGCAAATCCCACACGTCGCCGTCTACAGCGCTCGCAACGCAGACCTCGAACTTCTCCGCATCACCCATTCCTCAACCCAACGCCAATCCCATTCTCCTCTCTTCAACGACGACAACCTCACCAACCCCCTCGGCCAAAACGCCGACTTCAACGTCAACCACATCTCCGTCCATACCAAACGCTCCGTCGGCATGTACCCCTCCCTCGCATTCAACAATCAAAACCAACCCGCCATCACCTACTTCCACAAAACCAATGCCGACCTTATCTTCGCTCAACACGATGGCTCATATTGGCAATACACCACCATCGATGGCCAAAACAACACCACCGCCGGACGCTTCTCAAACCTCAAACGCATCCCCGACACCAACCGATTTGCCGTCGCCTACGTCCACTCGCAATCAGGACACTTCCGCTACGCAGAACAAATCAACACAAACACATGGCAAACCCAAACCATCGACACCGCAACCCTCGGCGGCGGCTACACCTCCCTCGCATTCACGCCCGACAACCAACCCGCAATCTCCTACTACGATGCCCACAACGCCGACCTCAAATTCGCACAACGCACCAACTCCCAATGGCAAACCGAAACCGTCGCTGCCAAACGCTCCCAAGGTCTCTACTCCTCTCTCCACATCGACCCCACCGGCAAGATGGACATCTTTTACTACAACAAATCCAACGACGCCCTCGTCCAGTCAACGCGGCAACCAAACACAAACCATTGGACCTTCTCAACCCGCGTCCTCAATGGCGGCAGAGCCTTCGCCGTCAATCTACCCCCAAATAACTTGACCAACAAACTTACTTTTATGTACTGGGACACAAATTCCGCCAACGCCAAAGTCCGCTCCGGCACTCTCCCGTTCTTTACGTAGGACCAACACCACCCTCGCAAATCACAACGCACGACCAACAATTCACCCTACCCCGCCTCCCCATTTACACCCACGTTACACCTCACACACCCTCTCAACCGTCAAAACCAGTAGAAACGCCAAAACCCTTGGCCGACATCGCAATATTTTGTCGATGATGTCATATACGCAACGTACATTTTAATATAGAATGACTGAGAGGGATTTATCCCGCTTTAAGCCCAAAAACCTACATTGGAGCCTGAACGTGCAACCGGTAATTGATCAACTCTCAACCGTCCGCAGTCGCGTCCGATTCCTCCTCATCCTCATGCGTTGCTCCGCATGGCTCAGCGCCATCATCGCCGTAGCCATCACTGCGGGATTCGTCGATTACTTCCTTCGCTTGCCCGCATGGCTGCGCCTCATTCTCGCAGTCGCCGGCGCCGGCTACGCCCTCTACTGGGCCTTCAAAAAAATCGGTCGCGCCGTGCGCATCGCCCCGGCTCTCACCTCACTCGCATTACGCGTCGAAAAACTTCAACCCCAAACCGCCGGCCAACTCGCCTCCGCCGTCGCCTTCGCCACACAGACCGCACAACACGACGACTCCAACATCGCCAGACAACTCGCCGGCCAGACCACGGACGAAGCAGGCAAATCAATCGACCCCGAACAGTTCGCCCAACTCATCAATCCAAAGAAACCCCTCATCCACGTCGGCCTCCTCGTCCTCGCCGCGGCCTGCCTCATCGGCCTAACCGTCGCCAATGCCCAGGCCGTCTCCACCGCATTCTCACGCTGGGCCAATCCGCTCGGTGGCGCACAATGGCCCTCCCGCTACGCCATCGAATCCACCGGCGCCAGGGAATACGCCCCCAACGATCAGAAAGTCCTCTTCTCCGCACGCGTCACCAAAGGCGACCACGATCGCCTCTTCACCTTCGTCAACTTCCGTTTCCATAAGACGGGCTCTGAGACAACCTCATGGAAACGCGTCCGCATGACACGCGCCGAAGGTCGCTCGGCCGACCCACACACCTTCGTCGCCTCAATCGACCCCGGCGGAACCTCCGCAAAGTCCGTCGAGTTTTATTACGAAGCAGGCGACGCCCGATCCGCCGATACCGAATCCACCAGGTTCTTCACACCGCCCAAGCTCTCCCGAGTTTTACTCACAATTCAACCCCCGGATTACGCCGAGGGTTTGGTGGCCGTTAAACAGGCCTACCCCATCGCCGATGGCAAGGAACGATTCAACACCGAAGCCCTCATCGGTTCCACCATCCGTATGTCCGTCTCCATCACCGGCTCCTTCAAGCCGCTTCCCCAGAACGAGATTGACAAACGCCAACGTATCGCCCGCCTCTTGACGGGCCTCGTTCGCCCACGATCAACCAAACCCTCCAAGGATGCCCTGACTCAACCACTCACTGATCAGGAAATCGCCGAGTTCTCGAACTTAAAAATCCGGACGGATGAACTGAACCTTACCGCCGATGGGCTTCACTACGATATTTCATGGGAACACCGCAAGACCGTCGCACTTCAATTCAACCTCACCGATGTCTTCGGCAAAGACTACGCCGATGTCCACGTCATCCGCGTTGATACCGAAAAAGACAAATCCCCCACCGCAAAATTTGAAGAGCCGGATAAGGATGAGTCCGTCCTCCCCACTGCCCTCATCCCGCTCAAAGCCTATGGCAGCGATGACGTCGCCCTCAACGGCGCACAAATCACCGGCGCCCAACACCGCGGCAACGACCCCAAAGCCAAACCCCTCGCCGATACCACCATCACCCAACATCTTCGCAAAGCCAACCCAACCGACTCAAAGACATCCAACACGACCAAGCGATTCAACCTCACCGCCGATCTCGATCTCAGCAAATGGAAAGACCTCAAGCCCGGCGACCGCCTTCAACTCGCCGCAAAGGCATGGGATGTATTCGCGCTCGATGGCAAACCCAATCAACACGCCCATCCCGATGGACGCACACTCACCATCATCAGCGAACACGAATTCAAATCCGATATCCGTAAGGGATTCGCAGACCTCCGCTCGGGTGTTCTCGATGACCGCACCACACAGGAAAATGTCCGTAAGGCCGGCGTCTCCCCGGAAAACGCCCGCAAGCAGCAACGCCTCGCAGGTGACATCAACGCCAAAAAAGGACTCATCCAAAAGCTCAACGATCGTATCAATCGAAATCGCTTCAACGACAAGGACATCAAGGACACACTCGACCAGGCATCCAAACTCCTTGACAATGCACAAAAAGCCGCCGCCGAGGCCGCCCGCAACCTCAATCAGGCCAACGCCGCAAAGCAGGCCGGTAACCGGTCCAAATCAACCCAGGCCGCAAACAAGGCAAAACAAAAACAAAACGAAGTCGAGAAAAACCTCGACACCCTCGCTAGGAACCTCGATCAGGGTGAAGATGTCCAGCGACTCAAAGGCGAACTCGTCAAGCTTTCCAAGGCCCTCAAGGCCGCCACCGCCGATACCAGAAAAACCACCCCCAAGACCATCGGCCGAAAACGTGAAGACCTCTCCGCCGCCGAAAAGAAACAACTCGACGATCTCGCCAAAAAGCAGGCGGAAATTGCCGACGAAGCTAGGAAAATCGCTCAGGGACTTCGCTCCGCCGCCGCCGCTCTCCAGCGACAATCCAACAACGTCAAGGACAAGGCCGATGCCGAAGCCCTCAAACGCGCCGCCGACATCGCAACCAGGGAAGAGCTGGAAAAGAAAATTCAGGAAGGCGCCAAACAATCTCAACAGAACCAGCTCGCCCAGGCCCAGCAATCACAGCAGTCCGCCCAGCAGACCATCCAACGCATGCTCCAGCAGATCAACAAGGCCGAGCAGTTGCGACAGGAAATCCTCAAACGCGAACTCATGAAGCTCGTCGAGCAGATTCGCGAACTCAAGAAACGTCAGGAAGCGCATCTTGATCGCCTCAAGGAAGCAAAAGTCTTTACCGGCCTCCGCGAACCGCTCGCACAGCTCTGGCAGGACACCATGCACGTAAGCAACACCGCACGCCAGACCTCACGCGAAGCTGGCCCCGTCGCCGACCTTCTCGATCAGGCCGCAGGCCACCAGTACGATGCCCGCGTCCACCTCAACGAAAAATCCGTCAACAAAGATGACACCCAGGAAGATGAAGAGAAAGCGCTCGCCAAGATCACCCTCGCCCTTAACAAAGCTGAAGAGCTTGCCAAAAAAGCCCAGAAGGACGCCGGCGAACAGGATCGCCAGAAACTCATCGCCGCCTACACCAAGGTGCTCAAGAAACAGGAAGCTGTACACAACGAAACCAAACCTCTCGCCGAAGCCCCGCAGGCCAAACGTAATCGACGCCACACCCATTCCTCACGAAAGGTCTCCACCAAACAGACCGAAATCCGTACGGAACTCAAGGAACTCCAGGAAAAACTCGAGAACACAATCGTGTACAAATCCGTTCACGACCAAATGGATCAATGGGCCGAAAACGCAGCCCTCGCCCTCAAGAATTCCGATTCATCCTCCCGAACGCTCTTCGAGCAGCAGATGATCATCGCCTCCATCAAAGGCCTCATCAAATCCCTTCAACAGGATCCCCCCGATGAGAACTTCGCCAAGGATGACGGCGGCGGTGGTGGTGGAGGCGGCAAGCCCCCACTCATTCCCCCAATCGCCGAACTCAAAATGCTCCGCGCACGCCAGGCCACCATCCACATGATGACGCGTCTTTTTGATCAGAACGCCAAACAAAACGATCCACACCGTGCGGGCATCCTCAAGGATCTCTCCAAACAGCAGAACGATCTCGGAAACCTCGGCCATCAACTACTCCGGAAACTCAACCAACGTCGACCTGCCCCCGCCGGCCCGGGAACTTGATCCATAAACCGATATCACACACCAACGGAACAGAAAACAACAACCCAACGACTTGGACAAACACCATGAAACACATCACCACACTTACCGTCATCGCAACCTTCACCTTCGCGACCGTGGCAGCACTGGCAGCCGACGATTCCAAAACCAAATCCGACACGCCTAAACCCGCCGCCAAAAAGCCGGCGCCGGCTAAGCCCGCAAAAAAGAAAGCCAACCCTGACGCCTCGCTGGATGAACTCCTCAACATCCCCGGCAAGAAGAAACCCGGCCCCAACAAAAAACCGGATACCCCAAAAATCAACAAGCCCGACAAAGACATCAAAATCAAGGAAAACATCGGCGAAACCTTCTCCGAAGCCGTCAAGGAAATGAAAATTGCCGGCAACCGCCTCACCGATGACAAAGACACCGGACTCGACACCCAGCGCGTTCAGAAAAATGTCATCTCCAAACTCGATCAGCTCATCGACCAGTACCGCAAACAACAAAGTGGCGGAAAAGGCAAGCCTCAGTCCGGGCAGGATCAGGATACCGGCACGCAAGGTAGCCAAAGCAAAGGTTCGCAACCCGGCCCGGCCACAGGGCAGGGCACGGAAGCCGCTCAAAACGCCGGTTCAAGCGGCTCCGTCCAACACGGTGACAAGGGCGATCGACCCGAAGCCACCGGAGAAGAGGAATGGGGCAATCTCCCGCCGCATATCCGAAAAGAGCTTCTCCAGGGAAGAACTTCAAAATTCTCCCAACTCTACAAACGACTCACCGAAAAATACTACAAGCGCCTCGCCGACCTCAAAAAGAACTAACCGCATCGCTCCAAACATCAATAACTAAGGCATCAACATGAGCAAACACTTCCCTCTGACAATCGCTCTGCTATTCGGCATCACCCTCGCATCCCTCCCCTCAGGGGCTTACGCGGCGCCCAAAGCCGGCGGCAAGCCAAAGGCCGGCGGCGCACAGGTCGACAAGAACTTCGTCGAGATCGTCCCCGGCATGAGGGAGAAAATACGCAAAGGCCTCGCATATCTCAAAAAACAACAGCAAGCCGATGGTAGTTTCTCCAGATCTTCCTACGGCAGAAACGTCGGTATTACCTCCCTCGCGGCCCTCGCATTCATGTCAGATGGCAACCTCCCCCGTCGCGGAAAATACGGAACCGTCGTCGACAAAGCGCTCAAATTCATCCTTAAAAACACCGACCCCACCGGCCTCATCGCCGCCGACGTCTCCTATGGCCCCATGTACGGCCACGGATTCGCCACACTCTTCCTCGCCGAAATATACGGCATGACCAATGACAAACGCGTCTACGACGCGCTCAAAAAAGCCGTCGACCTCATCGAACGATGCCAGAACGATGAAGGCGGCTGGCGCTACCAACCCGTCAAACGCGAAGCCGATGTCTCCGTCACCATCTGTCAGGTCATGGCCCTCCGCGCCGCACGAAACGCCGGCATCAAGGTCTCCAAAGCCACCATCAACAAAGCCGTCGAGTACGTCCGCCGCTGCCAGAATGGTGACGGTGGATTCCGCTACATGCTCCAATCCTCAGGCTCCAGTGCATTCCCCCGTTCCGCCGCCGGCGTCGCCACGCTCTTCTACGCAGGCATCTACAAAGACGACGCCGTCAAACGCGGCCTCGACTACATGATGACCCATCTCCCCGGCTCCGGAAGATCCACCCCCCACTACCACTACGGCCACTACTACGCAGTCCAGGCCGCATACCTCGCCCCCGACAAAAAATATTGGCAAAAATGGTTCCCCGCAATTCGCAAGGAACTACTCTCCCGACAAAACGCCGATGGTTCATGGGCCGGTAGCAACGGCATCACCTACGCCACCTCCATGTCACTCATCGTCCTCCAAATCCCCAACCGCTACCTCCCGATCTTCCAGAAATAACGCCATCCCGCGTCACACCCACAGGACGTGATCCACGCAGCCATGACCCCGAACCACCGAGGATGAAATCGATGTCAGTTCAACCCAACGCAAAAAAACACCTCCTTCCTCTCCTCGCCATCACCGTCGGCCTCTTTTCCACCCCAACCTTCGCCGTCCAGAATGCCGAACTGCTCAACAACAATCTCCAGATGCAAAAGATCCGCTTCGTTCGACTCGCCGGTTCAAGAATCACCTACTTCGATTCCGAACGCCGCCTCCGCTCCGCATCACTCGACAACTTTGTCCTCATTCGCCTCGAAAAACCCCAACCCCAGGACCCCAACAAATTCGACCCCCTCGCCCCCATCCCTCCCGATAAACCAAACAACAAACAAGCCAAACCGGCCGAAGCAGCCCAACGCCCTCCCCTCCTCGACGGAGCCCCCGCACGAAAACAAGATGCCAAAAAACTCGACACCAAAATCATCCAACGCCCCGATGGAATCATCATCAGGAACAAAAACGTCGTCATCAAAGCCGCAAACATCGAGATCATTCCCCGGGACGCCCCCGCAAAACCAAAACCCAACGCAAACAACCCCGCAATTAACACAACCAAGCCTCCCCCCACCACTTCCGCCCCCCCACCCATCGGAACCCTCCGCCTCTCCAACGGCCACATCTTCAAAGGCTACTTCGCCGGCATCTCCAAAGACGGTAACCTCCAATGGAAAACACCTCACTTCGGCACACTCTCCTTCTCACTCGACGACATTTCCACCTTCGATAAATACCCCGTATCCATTTCATCCAGGCGCCCCCCCAAAACATCAAAGCCCAACGCCAAAAACCCCATACCCGAGCTCGGCATCGCCCCACCTCAAGCTGCCCAGGTCCTGCGCGCCAGGCTCCTCCCCAACGATAAACCCGCCGCCGCAAAACCCCTCAAACCCACAACAACCAAAAAGACCAAACCCGCTCCCAAATTCACTCCCCCCCGGATCAACCCCGATGATGTCGAATCCGATACCATCATCCTCTACAACGGCGACCGCCTCGAGGGCTTCGTCGACGCAATGACAGCCAAACACCTCGCCCTCGAAGTAAACAACCAAATCGTCAAACTCGCATGGTCCCGCGTCGGTCTCGTTGTCCTCGCCAATCCCATCAAGGAAACACCCGGCAACTGGGTCCGCCTCCGTGACCAATCCAAAGTCAAAGTCGACGAACTCGTCCTCGATGGCCGCCTCACCACCGGCAAACTCCTCAATTCAAAACCCGTCCAACTCGACACCACCCTCATCGCCGGCGTCGACTTCGCCGTCAAGCACCGACTCATCCGACTCAACCAACTCCAACCCAAAATCATCTCCGGTGGCAACGCATTCGGCGTCCCCTTCAAACCCCAAGCCAAAGGCCCCCACCTCCACATCCACGCCCCCATGAAACTCCAGTACCGACTCCCAACCGGAACCCTCCGCATCGCCGCCAACGCCTACATCGAACCCTCCGATCTCGATTGGGCCGACATGATCCTCAACATCGCCGATGGCAAAGGCCCCATCATCAAAAAACAACTCAACGCCGAAACCCCCTCATTGGACATCAACCTCGCCCCCCGCGACCAAACCCTCATCATCGACCTCGACGACGCCGTCAATGGCCCCGTCCGCGACCGCCTCCAACTCAAAAACGCTATCCTCCTCGTCGAACGCCAAAAAAAATAGCCATCCCCCTCACCACAGCCCCTATATTAGAATTCCCCCATACTTCCGCTATAATTCCCGCCTAACCAGGACCACAACACCGCAAAAACACAGGATCTCGTCATGAAAAAGGACATCCACCCCGATTATCACTTCGTCGTCTTCGAAGACCACGCCGCCGATTTCCGCTTCCTCACACGCTCCACCGCAACCTCCAAGCAAACCATCAAATGGGAAGACGGCAACGAGTACCCCCTCATCCGTGTCGAAATCTCCTCCGCCTCACACCCCTACTACACCGGCAAGCAGAAATTCGTCGACTCCGCCGGCCGCGTCGAGAAGTTCCAGAAACGCTTCGGAGGCAACTACTTCTCCGCCCCAAAAAAATAGCTTTATAAAAAAACATCCATCAACCGTGCGTGCCCGTTCACGCACGGTTTTTCATTGCACACATCACCCCCAATACCCCACCACCCAAACTCGCGCCATTCACACCACCCAAACCCAACTCAATCACCACCACCATGTCCGACGCCCCCCTCCTCAACCGCCTCGACCAGATCCTCGACCAGTTGCACCAATACGACCGGCAACTCGCCGACCCCGCCATCGCCGCAGACCACACCCAAATCACCAAAATCAGTCAGAAACGCGCCGCCATCCTCCCCCTCACCACCCTCTACCAACAATACAAGGACCTCACCACCGAAGCCGCCGACCTCAAAACCATCCTCGACACCGAATCCGACCCCGAACTCCTCGAACTCGCCCGCGCCGAACACCCCCAACTCACCCGGCAAGCCGCCGACCTCCTCGAGGATATCAAAGGCGAACTCGTCACCTCCGATGACAAAGCCGTCAACTCCGTCATCCTCGAACTCCGCGCAGGCGTAGGTGGCGACGAAGCCGCCATCTTCGCCAACGACCTCCTCCAAATGTACCAACGATACGCCGCCGCACAAAACTGGAAGTGGAACCCCATGGAATTCCACGCCTCCGACATGGGCGGCTGCAAATCCGCCGTCATCAACATCAAAGGCGAAAACGTCTGGCAACACCTCGGCTACGAAGGCGGAACCCATTGCGTCAAACGCGTACCCCAAACCGAATCCCAGGGACGCATCCACACCTCCACCGCCACCGTCGCCGTCCTCCCCGAACCCCAACAGGTCGACATCGAAATCAAGGATGAAGATGTCAAGGTAGACATCACCACCTCCCAGGGCCCAGGCGGACAAAACGTCAACAAAGTCGCCACAGCCGTCAAACTCCTCCACATCCCCACCGGCATCGAAGTCCGCATGCAGGACACCAAAAGCCAGCACCAGAACCGCCAACTCGCCTGGCAACTCCTCCGCGCCAGACTCTACGAACACCACCAGAAACAGGTCAACGCCGAACGCGCCGAACAACGCTCCACCATGATCGGCACGGGCGAACGCGGCGAACGCATCCGGACCTACCGCTTCAAAGACAACCTCGCCGTCGACCACCGCCTCAACCAATCCTTCAACCTCCAGGAAATCCTCACCGGCTCCCTCTCCCCCCTCATCACCGCCCTAATCGAACAAGACAAAACCCAACGCCTCGCCAACATCTAACCCTCATCATTCGATCAACTCAAATATATGCCCAAAGCAAAGGTGTTGGGTCAAGCCGCACCAAGCCATCCCTGAAATTCCTCCCCAAGTAAATCAAGTAGCTGATCACAATTGAGACCTGCAATATCGAACGTCTGCCGCAACTGTCTGATTCGTATGGGAAGTCTATTTCGTAAATCCCCCTTCTTTTCCTTCTTCGGAAGAATTCCACGCTTCGCTTTTCCTTCAGATTCATCGAAGTAGAGCCTGTCAATCGCCTCTCGTATGGCAGGTAATCGAATCAGATAAAGACGCCCCATTGTCTGTTCAACCAGATCTCCGTGCTTCGAAAGAACAGCATTCAAGAAAATACGATTATAATCAGGCATAGCTTTGGCGATCAGATACGGAGTAGCAAGTAGGTGCCTGTACCTTCGCTTTGAATTGTATGGATCAAGAATATAGTGTGGGTCCGCTACTGGCTTCCGTTTTCCGTCGGAATTTGGCGGACATAGATCGTCAAAATAATACAGGGCCAGCCAATTCCATAACCCACTATCATTCATCGTGTCCGGGCTATCGAGTGATTCCAATCTTGGAACAAGAAAGTTTGCCGCATCTCGCTTGGTCGCGAAGCCGGGTCGGTCTACGGCAGGAGCACCTGCGATCTTTACTGATGTCTCTTTGTTGTCGAGCAGGTATTCGGGCACAGGCAGTGTGTTGTCCGATCGAAGATCTGCAAGGTACTCACGGAATCGATCAATCCCATTATTGTTAAGTCTTCGCACCTTCATACTCATCATTGCACCTCCTCAACTTCCAAGTTCGTGAATTTGTCACGGATACGATGCTTCTTACAAAATGAGTCGGCTATGTTTTCAATCCATTCGTCCCAAGCATCACTGCATTCGCTGAATTCTCCTTGGACGGGACGCTCCTTATCCGAGTGCCAGTGGATACCCCACTTAAGCCATTGGGCGCGCCAATCACTTGAGTCCCCATCAGGATCATCCCAGTCTTCATGAACGAGAATGCGATTGAAGATTTGCCTAATCGCTGCTGGATATACAAGCGAGAATATTTTCCGATCTTCTTTGATCAGATTCATGATATCGGGTATGCGACTGTTCACCTCTAGATAAGGACGCTCATGTGTAAAGTTCAATTTCCAAACCTGATCGCCAAGGTCGATCGGATTTACAGGCAGAATCGACTGCTGCCCCGCCTGGTCATCTTCATCGCCAACTGGCTTAATATTTTTTGAGACACCCAGCAGTCGTCCGACCTTGTCCGTCTCGTCAACTACTTTGAAAGTGAATGCAACGACCTCCGGAGATACCCCTGAAAGTAATCGACTAGATGCATCGGGGTTCGGTGTACCCACAGTCCCGTAAGAATAGCGTGAGACTTCAAGCGATCCGCTGGAAAATGCTTCAACATAAACCGCCCCGGAGGCAGGCATTCCAAAATCATCTAGTTGCCAAGTCACCTCGAATTTGTTGTCGTCATTGATCTGGATTCGTATCGCTTTTTGAGGCAATTTCTTGCGACCTGTATAGTTGTATCGCTTTATCATTCACTGGCCTCCTCAGCAACTGCCTTAACAATAACATCACGGTTTGTATCAAAACCCGTAACCTGAAGATCAAAGTCAGGCGCCTGGGGGAGGATAACCAAGCGGTTGCCCGATCGTTTTTCAAAACTCAACCCTCTATGACTGAATTTCAATGGGTCTGTCTTGCCTTCATCAAACTTAAAGTCAAACGGACTCCACAGACCGAAGGGGTTTCCATCGGGAATGTCATAGGCGACACGAACAACAATCCGGGACGGTGTTCGGCCATCACTCCCTGTACCTGCAATACGAAACCCATCCCTACAGTCCGGCATAGTGAACATGGGAGGACTCGGTTCCGGATCAGGCTCAGGCGGAGGCGGCGGATCCACAGAGCGTCTTTTCTTCTTACGTTTTTTAGCACCTTTGGATTTAGGATCTTCGATTGAGAAAATATCCTGCAACCAGTCCTCGTCTAACCCTTCTGGAGGTGGCGCAAGAATGGTGAGCAACTTGGCAATACTGTTGCGAACAAACGTGACTCGTCGCTTCCATTTATCGTACGTTTCATCGGGACGAGCCTCACCAGTTCCCCATTCAGTATGGGCTGGTCCTTCGGCATCACCGAGCAATGCAGAAAGCGTTTTATCCTCTACAACGAGCAGCCCTCGAATGCCACGAATACCGGCTAATGTCGAAATCTTAGATATCGTCATCCCTTCGCGCACAAAGTGATCATCGCTGCGAGTAAGATCGGAATCACGTTCAATAAAGACATCGAAATAAGTCTCTTCGACAACCTTGCCTTTCTTTAATACCGTCATCGGTACTCGTAGCGCAATTCGTTCGCCATTGTCAAATATTCTTTGCAAATCGCTCAGAACGGATGGATCAAATTGATGCTCACCCCAAGTTGGTACTTTATCGCCGCTTGGTTCATTGAGCCGAAACATAGTATTTGTACTCTGTCGCTCAATCGCCCAGTCAGCTAGACTGAATGGCGGAGGAGCATGCTTTTTGTCTTTTGGGCTCCCACTCCACTCAAGTTTATTTGCTACATCTCGTATGGTTTCCGCAGTAACCTCTGTTGAATCAATATCAGGCCCACTAACCGCGACGACGAGGTCGCCACGCTGAATCGGATAGAAGAAGTGAACAATAACCGTTCGCAGTATCTCAAGCGAACGGATTCGCTCAAAAGGATATGGAACGACAATCGACAGCCCGCTCTCGTCTCCACGATCCAAACGGAAGACTTTTGAGAAGGAAGCGATTATATCAGTATCTTCAATGGGCATCTGCAGCTCGTCGCTCCTATGCGGATCACAGTAAAACCCTTCGGGTACAAATGTTTTGCCATCAATGGCATGCATTCGAGTAATCGCTTGCCCCATGAGCGCATGCTTCCCGTCAGAACTTCTTTGTGTCAAACCAAAAAGTGTATTGATGCGAGAAGTAGAGGGGAACACTGTTTTTCCAAGCCCCCAGCGTCCTCGATCCGTCCCCCCTTTGCCCGACCGACCAACATTTCTCCAAAACCAGTAAAAATCGTGATGTTCACCATCATCAGGAGCGTCAATACCGTTAAACGAATAATCTCCACAAAGGCCGCGAGTTCCAAAGTCTTCAATTGTCAAAAATGGCATATTTGGCACGCCAGCATTCTTATTCACAAGAGTATTCCCAAGTGAATCCAGATGCTCTATCAACCCTCTCAAGTAGGGCTCAGCATCCCCACTAGGAACAATCTCTTCGTTTTTGCTGATAGCAAACGTGACGCGCACTGGGCCATCATGAGTGTCGTCACGAGCATCCAATGAATTCTGTATCGTTTCACGCACAAGCGCATCGGTACGACCATACACCTCCTCTGAATCCTCTTCCCCGGTAAAAAACTCGGCTTCAATAGGATTCCGGTTCATCGCTTTCGGCGAGTGTTCTTCAAAAGTCCATGGTTTAGACATCGCGGCGCCTCCAGATTAGGTGAATTTCGGGAGAGACTTGAAACTTTCACTGATGGCGTTATTAAGATTACCCGCATCTGGAATGGTGTATCCACGTCGACCGTGTTGAACGACAAGGCCCTCCCTTCGTAGCCATGCCAGACAAAGATACGCCTGATACGACGGCACTTCATAACCCAAACTCAGAGATATTGCTGGGACGACCTCATCCATTCTCAGCAAGTCCTCTGGACCAGCAGCATGTGCCAATTCGACACCCAATTGACTGAGAACTTCGAGAGGTGCCTTGTGTTCGTAACTCCCGCCACTTTTTGATTTGGCCTTCTTGACCAAATAATCCCCGCACCTGAAAAATACTGGGCCTTCATTCTGCGTAACGCCCACACTGGCCAGTACTCTTTTGCGACTCGGCATTTTCCTTTTTGCCGCCTTACGCCGAGTTTGGACTGGCACAACAAGGTGAGACTTGCTCGAATTAGAACGGTCGCCAAGCATTGACTCCAGCCCTTGTGCCATGCTTGCAAGCTGCGCCAGTTCCTTATAGTCGCCGGCCTCCAGAGCATCGGACGCAAGCTTCTTTATACTTACTCTGGCCTTTTCTAAGGCCTGTCTGGCTGAGTTCAGATAGGACATACCGAAATAATACAATGAAAATACAGAATGTCAAGCAGGAGTCTTGTTTTATTATATGCTAGGTCATGATTTTCCCGACAAGCTCCGAGTTTAGCCTCACTTCGAGAGCGCGAATATTCATCACCTCGCACTCCCAAACTACAATAACGTGCCACCCCAACTCGATCAGCTGCTTGCGCGCCCGCTCATCGCGCCTGATATTCTCACGAAATTTCCTTTCCCAGAATTCAACCCGCGATTTAGGAGTATATGCAAACTTACAGTTTTGATGCCGATGCCAGAAACAACCATGGACAAAGATAGCTGTTTTGTATTTCGGCAAAACGATATCGGGATTACCAGGAAGGTCGCGGCGATGAAGCCGAAATCGATATCCGTTGCAGTGCAATAGTGAACGAACAACTTTCTCAGGCTTAGTATCCTTAGACCGAATCCGAGACATGTTCCAACTGCGACGTTCTGGAGTTAGCCGATCTACCATAGAATCATTTTACTGAAGAAGCATATATACAACTTCAGCCAGCTGCCTGGCCAGTAGCGGAGGCACGGCGTTTCCTACCTGTTGATATTGGGACGTTCTAGGCCCTAGGAATATGTAGCTATCAGGAAATGTCTGGAGTCGAGCGGCTTCTCTGACTGTCAAGCTTCGGCATTGAAGAGGATCCGGATGAATATAGTAATGCCCATCCTTGGCGATATGAGACGTGACAGTTGTAGCTGGCCTGTCTGAAACTTGCACTCGAAATCTGTCTGCAAACACAGCTCCGCGAACACCATCAACCACGTTGGAGTGCTTGGGAAGAAGCCGTGTCGGAAAATTTGCGAGCACGGGAGACCGCCCACGCACTCGCGCAAAACAGGACGCGAAGAAATAGCGAGCCAAGTCAGATGGCATGTGGCTTCTGGCCTCATGATTGCAGACCCCTTTGAGCAAACCGTGACGATACCAGTTTTTTGCCAACGCGGAAGCACGGCCGGGTCGATATGACATCCAAGGGCCACCCGTTGAAATACTACCATCCAGCTCTTGAAGTAACATGTTCATTTCAATCATCACATCAGCGTCAACGTCCATACCAGACAGAATGGCAATATTATCCTTTATTGCTTTGTGCCAGGCAATCGTCTCCCCTCCACGCGATGACACACTGCTGCGGAGACTCGGTAGATCTGAAATGGCCGAAGCTAACGACACATGTGAGGAAGGCTGTATAAGCGATGGCCTCCTCTCAACATCTGCGCGCACACCAAGAATAATGACACGATGGCGATTTTGCGGGATTCCGTAGTCTTCCGAACGGATTACATAATCCTTGGCATCGAATTCAGGATTGCCCAACGGGGTCAATCCTCTCGGCTCATTAACGAAGGAGTACAATCGATACTGGTGGTCGCACTTGTTCGGACATTCTAGATCGTCAAGTATTTGTTTAACGATTCGCCGCCCATTATGTGTTGAGGAGAGCATGCCCTTGACGTTTTCCATTACGAAAACAGGGGGCGCATGAGTTGAAATAATATCCAAGTAGTGCCGATACAATGTATGCCTCTCATCCCTTTCAATTATTGAACGTTTGACCTTTGCGCGACGTGCTCGGCCTACCAGCGAATATGCCTGGCAGGGCGGACCACCTATCAACACCCATGACTTTGATGAACAGAGTGCGCTATTAATTCGCGCCCTGAGAGTTTTCGACGGACAGATATTGCTACCAAGCTCTACGTGCCAAGCTTCACGTTCGGCAGCCTCAGCCTGTTTGGGCCAAGCATGATAAAGCTCTGCCTCTGTTATCTCTTGTCTGGCAAATGCGAAATACTCGTCTGGCACTCTAGCAGGATTAAACTGTCGCCAGAAGCTGCGCAACTGAAGTGTCCGATGTGCATATACATCCTTCTCAATAGACAATGCGATACGAAAAGGTCTACTCGATTGTGATTGCAGAGCCGCAAAACCCTCTCCCAAGCCACCAGGCCCAGCAAACACATCTATCACGGGAATCTGATTTGCCAAGGTCACTCCGAATTCAAAAATATTGGCCTGACCCGCCCCACACAGGGTGAACAGTCGTCCTCCAACTACCAAGCCTGCCTGCCACTTAGTTTGATAGAAAAACCTCTAAAACTCTATTCTAGTTAAGAAGCTTGGTGCCGCGCGTCAGCGCTGTTGATTGTAGAACCCTACTATCTAGCAGGACACACGCCCAGTCTCCCTAACTACCAAATGAACGACCGCAAGAAACGAACTATCTGTGCGCACCACCCACACCCCAAAATCCCCGAAATCCCCTAACCCCTTAAACCCCAACACCTTACGCCCCTCTTCCAAACAACCCCCAACAGTCCCACCCAAATTCCGGGGGCGCACAA